>NZ_JBNGPA010000009.1:0-226534 GCF_050589845.1 Carboxylicivirga agarovorans
GCAGCAGATGGAGCTTTTATCCAAAGAAAATATTCTTTTTTATCTTCTTCTCTTTTTCAAGTACAAACTAACGATTACACGGATTAAATCCTTCGTATTTGATTACCAAGCTGTAAATAGCAGGCTGTAAGTCTGCCACATCATAGCCCGGGGCAAAGCGCACGAGTGTTCGAAAAGATTCAAACATTCACATATATAGTGATTTACATGATGCATAGATCTATACGTTTATAAAACTTCTTTTCGAACACTAAAAGGCAAAGCTTAGCGACGCCCCGGGTTTGTAATGCCAATAAAAAACCGGTGCAACAGCAATTGTTCTTCGCGCATTTCTGTTCCATGCACCGGCATAGCCAATGCCCGATTATGAGTAAATTTAATGTGAGATGTGTGGATGTTCGATCTATACATTTCAACTCATCAACTAATAAACACTTAAACTTTTAAACTCTTTCATCAGTTCATCAATTCGACAATTCGACAGCTGGCTTCTTTGGACGTGAGGATGTGGGGATGTTCGATGTTCAGTCAATATACCTCAACTCATCAACTAATAAACACTAAAACTTTTAAACTCTTTCATCAGTTCATCAATTCGACGATTCGACAACTGGCTTGTTTGGATGTGGGGATGTACGATGTTAAATGTTCGATCTATACATTTCAACTCATCAACTAATAAACTCATCAACCTTTTCGACAGTTTGACAATTAAGCAATTCGACAGTTAGCCTGAATGAACCGGTGCTGCCGCGCGAGTGCGATAGCGAAGGACTAACTTAATGGCATTGCGCGCACACCTATGAATACAAAAAGCCGGTGAATGACTTCAACCGGCTTTTGTGTGTTTCTGTATGGTGCCTGGATATGCTACTACATTTCTATGATGGTTACTTCTGAACGGCGGTTGGCCTGATGTTCTGCTTCGGAACAAGGTACGCCATCGGCACATTTGTTCTTGAGACGTGTTTCACCATAACCCTTCGCCTGGATACGATCGGCCGCTATACCGCGGTTTACCATATACTCTACTGCCGACTCGGCACGTCGCTGCGACAACACCTGGTTGGAGCTCTTAGAGCCTCTGGCATCGGTATGTGATCCCAATTCTATTTTAATATTCGGGTTATCGTTCAGGAATTGAATCATATCATCCAGTTCTGTGGCTGCATCTTCCCTGATATTCCATTTACCCAGGTCGTAAAGAATTTCAATCTCGATACTCTTGCCCACTTCTGCCTTCTCCATTTCAAGTTCCACAAATTCATTCACATTAACATAGCCCGTATCACGACCGACAGTTGAGAATTGAACACGCTTTGTAAAGAATTCCTTTTTAGTGAAGACAAGGTCATAATCCATATCCTTTTCCAGCTTTGTTCTGAAGGTTCCGTCGCTTCCACTGACAAGTGCATTTGTTTCGCCGGTTTTAGCTTCCATGGTCAATGTCACTTCCGGTATCGCTGTCATATCCGGCAGTAAAAATACATTCCCGTATATTCCATAAACCGGTAAAGGAATCAGCTCCATTTCATGTTCATCAACATCATCGCTTACGTCCACCATGTCAGCATAGGGATAATAATCAGGTGCATTGACCGCCAGTGTCAGGCTAGTCATTTCAAGGGGTAATTCCGTTTCGATCATACCCTCTGCATCAGATATAAGCTCTTTAATGATGTTACCCTCAGCATCTTTTAGGTGAACAGGAGTATTGGCTATGATCTGGCGGGTGTTTTTATCAAGCAACTTACTTTTTAAGTGCTTTTTAAAAGTGACAGCATTCAATATTTTAAAGCTGTAAATATCATCATCTCCTTTCCCCCCTTCACGATTGGACGCAAAATAGCCATCGATACCATTCTCTTTAAGAAACAGGCTAAAATCATCCTTCTCGGAGTTGATGGGATACCCCATATTATGCACCTGGTACTGACCATTGCTTTCTGAAGCAACAAACAAGTCCAGTCCACCCAGTCCTAAATGACCATTAGAGGCAAAATACAGTTTTTTCTCCGCATCGATAAAGGGAAACATCTCATCCCCTTCAGTATTGACATCAGAACCCAGGTTAACAGGTTCAGACCATCCGTTTTGGGTGCGGGATACATACCAGATATCTGATCCTCCCTGACCACCTTCCCGGTCGCTTGCAAAATATAAGCGTTTGTTATCACGGGTCAGAAATGCATGTCCTGTTGAATAACGCTCACTGTTAAAAGGTAAATCCACCGGCCTGGCCCATGTTCCGTCTGACAACTTGTGAGACACCATCAGCTTCAGGTGATTGGTGCCATCTACCCCTTTTTTACCCAACAAATTATTGAAGGTGTTACGGGTAATGAAAAGCTCCGTTCCATCGGCGTTAATGCATACCGGACCATCGTGGTACAGAGATTTAAGATCGGTAGACAATAATTTTGGTGTACCATAGCTGTGCTCCTTAACCTTAGCTGAAAACACATTCAGATAAGGTGTTTCTTTCCAGGCATATTCCCGGCGAATAACCACATCTATCTCTCGGGCTGAAGTAAATACTACTTTATCGTCAACGACAATGGCACCAAAGTCTGATTGAGCGGAGTTAAAGTCCAGCTCTTCGATCAAATAGCGTTCTTCAGATAAGATCTTCTCAATGGCCGGTAATGAGTTGTTCTGCCTCACAGCCCTGGTATCATCCTGATGACTTAGTAAATACTTAGCCATATAACGGTCTGCTTCGGCATATTTACCATTATATTTTAAGGCCTGAGCATAGAAAAACAGGTCATCATCGGCTATATCTCCATGACTGATGGATGCATACACATTTTCAGCCTGTACCGTCTCATTAACTTTCATATAGGCCCGGGCCAGTTGCCCTTTCACTGAATCATTCAAATAGCCTTTTTGATATAAAGGCTCGTAACGACGGATTGCTTTGGCATAGGCCAGGTTATCATAGGCCTTTGAGGCCTGGTTGACACGGTATGTATTGACCAGGCTGTCCAGTTTATTTTTATAGGTCTGAGCTTTGCCGGGCATTGACAATATGAGCAGGCAAAGTATAATAACAGATGTTCTTATTTTCATCTTCTTTGAGTTCTTGGGATTTTTATACCAAAATAACATTGGTCTGATTAGAAATACCTTGGCGACTTAACCTTGTTTTTAAGGAATCCGTCAAAATCATAACTGACAATAATTTCATGACTACCATTGTTGTAATTATTCAGTTCTGAAACGGTAAAATCGTATGAATAACCGATCATCAGCTGTTTATTAAGTTTGATGTTACCGATAAGAGCGACTGCATCACCAATACGGTAGGTCGCACCCAGCCAGTAGGTATCTTTAATTAAAAACTGCCCGGTAATATCAGTCGACGGCGGTGCACCATTCACCACCTTGGTGATCAATGATGGCTTGAACTTTAAGTCCTGGTTTAAATCAAAGATATAACCTCCCATCAGGAAAAAGTGCTGTTTTAAATCGCTGATTGACCCATAAGACGATTGATCCCCGCTTAGTTCGGTCTGAATAAGTTTAGGTACCGATGCACCCACATAGAATTTATCGGAATACATATATAAACCCAATCCCGCGTTAGGCTGAAAGCGTTGTTCCACATTATCCATAAATGCCACATCACTATCACCCACATTCAGATCAGTCAGGTTGACATAGTAGTTGTATATCCCCCCCTTTACGCCCATCGATAAGGTAAGTGTTTCGCTTAAGCTAACGCGGTAGGCATAATTGACATTCACATAGTAGTTATTAACCGGTCCGTGACTATCGGATACAACCGATAGTCCCAAACCCATTTTATAATTATTCAATGGCGTGTGCATGGTAAAATCATAGGTGCGTGGAGCACCATCCATACCCGTCCATTGCATACGTGATAACAAGAGCACATTCATGGCATTCCGTGTTCCCGCATAAGCAGGGTTAACCGAAACCGTGTTAAACATGTATTGTGTATACAATGGTTCCTGCTGTGCACTTACCTTATCTGTGACTAACAGTAAGAGCATCATTCCTAAAACAACTAAAGTATTTTTATATAATCGTTTCATTTCTTTCTTATTTACTATTCCTTACTGTTCTGCTTATTTATTCAGGTAAATATTTCCTTGTATCTTCTCACCGGTATCCTGAATTGTAATGATGTAATAGTATGTACCAACCGGTAACTCGTCACCAATGCTAAAGCCAACATTAGATATACCGTTCCAGTCATTCTCATACTTATCTTTGCGATACACAACATTACCCCAGCGGTTAAACACTTCGAAACTTACTTTATTGAACTGTTTGACCCAGCCGATCACAAAGGTATCATTCACCCCATCACCGTTTGGTGAGAAGCCTTCCAGCACTTCCAGTTCTTCGTAGCATCTATCCTCATCAATACGATTAGGAGTACCATCATTATCACAGTCTCCGTCAGACTCATCAGCATCCAATACACCATCATTATCTGAATCCAGATCAATGTAATCTTCCAGGCCGTCACCATCAGTATCAACATCACCCTCATCTACATCCAGGATGCCGTCTCCATCTGAATCATCGTCACGGAAGTCCTCTATACCATCTCCATCAGTGTCTTCATCTCCTTCATCTTCATCAAGTATACCATCATCATCAGAATCCAGGTCTTTATAATCAGGTGTACCATCTCCGTCGGTATCCACATCTCCTTCATCCTCATCAAGGATACCATCACCATCAGAATCTTCATCCTCATCATTTGGTATACCATCACCATCCAGGTCATCATCACCTTCGCGATCGTTATCTATGCCATCACCATCCCTGTCGGTGTTCTCCGTAACGGTAATGGTAACAACAGCTGTTGCACATTCCTGTGGCGTTCCGTTATCACATACCTCATAGGTAAAGGAATCAGTGCCATAGAAACGATAATCCGGCGTATAAGTAAAGGTACCGTCGCTATTAAGCACCAGTTCCCCGTTTGTTACATTGACTACCGGAGTTATATTGACCGTTAGCGTATTATTATCCGGATCACTATCGTTCTCCAATACTGTGGTACCATTAAGCACTTCTCCTTCCTCAATGGTAACTTCATCGTCAAGAGCTATCGGTGCTGCATTGTCGGTATCATTATCAAGGTTTGTAACTGCAACAGTTTCACTTAAGCCGTCGTAGCTATCGTCAGAGCCGGCATCGTCAACTGTCAGTGTTAAGGTGTAGTTGATGTCACCATCGACTTCAGCATCGTCCTGACCTGTTACAGTCACTGTCTGAACCTCATTCCAGTTAGCCGGAGTGAAAGTCAAGGTGCTTACATCCAAACTACCTTCCGTTGCATCCAGGCCGCTGATGTTGATCACCACATCGCTGGCCGGCTGTGTATTTAAGACCACATCGAAGCTATCCGTTGTTCCGTTTTCTGATGTTTCGGTCGAGCCACCACTTAAGGTTACAGAAAGACCGGCAGTATCATTGTCGGCATTGATTACCGATACGGTTTCACTTAAGCCGTGGTAGCTATCGTCAGAGCCGGCATCGTCAACTGTCAGTGTTAAGGTGTAGTTGATGTCACCATCGACTTCAGCATCGTCCTGACCTGTTACAGTCACTGTCTGAACCTCGTTCCAGTTAGCCGGAGTGAAAGTCAAGGTGCTTACATCCAAACTACCTTCCGTTTCATCCAGGCCGCTGATGTTGATCACCACATCGCTGGCCGGCTGTGTATTTAAGACCACATCGAAGCTATCCGTTGTTCCGTTTTCTGATGTTTCGGTCGAGCCACCACTTAAGGTTACAGAAAGACCGGCAGTATCATTGTCGGCATTGATTACCGATACGGTTTCACTTAAGCCATCGTAGCTATCGTCAGAGCCGGCATCGTCAACCGTAAGTGTTAAGGTGTAGTTGATATCACCATCAACTTCAGCATCGTCCTGACCTGTTACAGTCACTGTCTGAACATCGTTCCAGTTAGCCGGAGTGAAAGTCAAGGTGCTTACATCCAAACTACCTTCCGTTGCATCAAGGCCGCTGATGTTGATCACCACATCGCTGGCCGGCTGTGTATTTAAGACCACATCGAAGCTATCCGTTGTTCCGTTTTCTGATGTTTCGGTCGAGCCACCACTTAAGGTTACAGAAAGACCTGCTGTATCATTGTCGGCATTGATTACCGATACGGTTTCACTTAAGCCGTCGTAGCTATCGTCAGAGCCGGCATCGTCAACTGTCAGTGTTAAGGTGTAGTTGATGTCACCATCGACTTCAGCATCATCCTGACCTGTTACAGTCACTGTCTGAACATCGTTCCAGTTAGTCAGAGTGAAAGTCAAGGTGCTTACATCCAAACTACCTTCCGTTGCATCAAGGCCGCTGATGTTGATCACCACATCGCTGGCCGGCTGTGTATTTAAGACCACATCAAAGCTATCCATTGTACCATTTTCTGATGTTTCGGTCGAGCCACCACTTAGGGTTACAGAAAGACCTGCTGTATCGTTATCGGAATTGATTACCGATACGGTTTCGCTTAAGCCATCGTAGCTATCGTCAGAGCCGGCATCGTCAACCGTAAGTGTTAAGGTGTAGTTGATGTCACCATCAACTTCAGCATCGTCCTGACCTGTTACAGTCACTGTCTGAACATCGTTCCAGTTAGCCGGAGTGAAAGTCAAGGTGCTTACATCCAAACTACCTTCCGTTGCATCAAGGCCGCTGATGTTGATCACCACATCGCTGGACGGCTGTGTATTTAAGACCACATCGAAGCTATCCGTTGTACCATTTTCTGATGTTTCGGTCGAGCCACCACTTAAGGTTACAGAAAGACCGGCAGTATCGTTGTCGGCATTGATCACCGATACGGTTTTTGAAGCGATAAGATCAAAATCATCATCGCTATTAGCTGCATCAACACTTATAGTAATATCATAAGACTGTTCGCCATCTACCAGATTATCGTCTTCGGGTGTAACAGTTATTACTTGAGCTTCATCCCAATTGGATGGGGTAAACGTTACTGAAGCCTGCACTGTTCCTTCATCGTCAGATTCAGAAAGCAATAAGACAACATTGCTGACCGGTTCAGCCGTCAATACGATCGTAAAGTTATCCGTTGTACCATTTTCACTGGTCGATAAGGAATTTTTGCTGACAATAAAGTCTGCCACATCATTATCCAGGTTACGAACAGATGCTGTTGTTGACAGGCCATCATATGCGTCATCTGAATTGGCATCATCAACGGTCAGGGTTAAAACGTAATCGATTGATCCATCAATCAGTTTATCATCCATACCTGTTATTGTAACAGTCTGTCCCTTATCCCAATCTGCATTGGTGAATGTAAGCGATGAGGCACTTAGTTCACCTTCCGTCGCATCCAATCCTGTGATAGTTATAGTCACATCACTTGCAGGTTGCGTGTTCAGTACCACCTCGAAACTATCTGTTGTTCCATTTTCGCTTGTTTCATTGCTTCCGTCAGTTGCGGTAATCGTCAAACCAGCCACATCATCATCAGAGATAATGGCTATAACCTGCTGATCACCATCTTCAGAAGCATTTACAACATTGGTAATATCTGCTATAATCGTCTCATCTCCTTCCGCTTCAATATCATTAAGTCCTGTTAATGTAATCGAAGCGCTTGTTGATAAGGCCGGGATGCTTAAATTAAGAGACGTATTGTTATAATCTGTTCCGACCGCCGAACCCGATAGGTTAACATCAACCAATACCTCCTGAACACTTGCGTGGCTTAAAACAGCCTTTATGGTAGCGGTACCACCATTCTCAGAGAAAGGAGATCCTGTTAATTCAAGCGTCACAGTTGGTTGAGCCTGTGCATCGGTAATCGTTGTAGTTACCTGTTGAGCACTTGCTTCTGTTGCATTTATAACTGAAGCAATATCAACTATTACCGTTTCATTTCCTTCATAAACCAAATCTGCTACTGCTGTGATGGTCACCGTGCCGCTTGTTGAACCGGCAGGTATCACGATCTCAGTGGCAGAATTGGCATTGCTGCCTGCTGCTGTTGTGGCATCGGTACCGCCCAAGCTTGCTGTACCCGAGTATGCCAGTGTGACGGTCACCGGCAAGGCCGACGGTGCATCGATCTCCGCTGTAACAGTGGCTACACCTCCGTTCTCAGCTATACTCGCGTTATTAACTGATAATGTTACGTTTGGAGCGTTATCATCGTCTGTGATTGTCGTTGTTACCTGCTGGGCACTTGCTTCTATGGCATTGTCCACCGAGGCAATATCAACTATGACAGTTTCATCATCTTCATCGAGCGCATCCTGAACAGCTGTGATGGTCACCGTACCGCTTGTTGAACCGGCAGGTATCACGATCTCAGTGGCAGAATTGGCATTGCTGCCTGCTGCTGTTGTGGCATCGGTACCGCCCAAGCTCGCTGTACCCGAGTATGCCAGGGTGACGGTCACCGGCAAGGCCGACGGCGCATCGATCTCCGCTGTAACAGTGGCTACACCTCCGTTCTCAGCTATACTCGCGTTATTAACTGATAATGTTACGTTTGGAGCGTTATCATCATCTATGATGGTCGTTGTTACCTGCTGGGCACTTGCTTCTATGGCATTGTCCACCGAGGCAATATCAACTATGACAGTTTCATCATCTTCATCGAGCGCATCCTGAACAGCTGTGATGGTCACCGTACCGCTTGTTGAACCGGCAGGTATCACGATCTCAGTGGCAGAATTGGCATTGCTGCCTGCTGCTGTTGTGGCATCGGTACCGCCCAAGCTCGCTGTACCCGAGTATGCCAGGGTGACGGTCACCGGCAAGGCCGACGGCGCATCGATCTCCGCTGTAACAGTGGCTACACCTCCGTTCTCAGCTATACTCGCGTTATTAACTGATAATGTTGCGTTTGGAGCGTTATCATCGTCTATGATGGTCGTTGCTACCTGCTGTGTTCCATTCTCAGCACCATTGGTAACTGTTGATATATCAGTAATAACCGTTTCATTGTTTTCATCCAGTGCATCCTGAACAGCTGTCAAAGGAACAGACGCCTGTGTCTGACCTGCCGGGATAGTTATTGAGCCAGCCATTGTATAGTCACTGATGATAGTGGCTGTACCTGTATTGATCAGGTTAACAACTATATCATGGACACTGAGAATATCAGTTGTGGCTGTGATCGTTGCAACACCTCCGTTCTCAATGATTGGCGAATCTGCCAAACTTAATGTTACAGAAGGGGTGTCATCATTCTGGATCGTATAGGTCGTTGTTGTTTGAGCGCCAAGACTAACACCTGCAGACTGCCCTGACAATTCAAAAGTGATTGTCTCATCATTTTCTGCTAAAGTTTCATCAACAATTGCCAGACTTAGTGCAATATTCTTAGGTGTTGTGTAATCACCGGCCGGAATAGTTACAAGTGTTGTAAATGTATAGTCATCAGTCAGACTTGCAGTACCACCGGTAATTGTCGCATTAACAGTAACATCGACCGGCAGCACCTCTCCTCCTGCCGTCACTACAGGGATATCACCGCCTGTATTCTCAGCATCTGTATAAGACGCTGCGGTAAATTGGACTGTCAGCGCGTCTATTATGTTAGTTACAGAAATAGCAATATCTTTTGAATCCGTCAGACCCGATTTATCCTTAACCGTTACCGTGATGTTATAAATATTATTACTATCATCATCAGTCGGGTTTTCATAATCAGTGGTATTTTTAAAGGTCAACTCACCTGTTGAAGGATCAATATCAAAATCATCAGCATCAATACCTGATACAGAGAATTCTTTAGTTTCATTCGCATCCTCATCCGTTGCAGTAACAATCTGAACGTCCGTAACACCTTCTTCTAAGCTAAGATCAGTAGCACTAATAATTGGTGCATCATTCTCTCCATCTATTGTGAGGGATAAAGTAGCAGATGCAGTTCCCCCGTTACCATCGTGCATGGTATATGAAAATGTTTCAACAACACTTTCTCCCGCAACCAACTGGCTTACTAATGGGTTTGAATTATCTGGTGTATAGGTAAAATCTCCCAAAGCACTCCATACCAATGTTCCGTATGTCCCAACATTATTACCTGTTGATGTGCCCTCTACTGTTTGTACCAGTAATACATCATTTGGCGTATTAACATCTGTATCATTGGCAATTAGTCCACTTGCCGCATTGACAGTGATGGAAGCATTCTCATCAACATTATGATCATCATCATTGGCGACAGGATCATTGTTAACACCATTGATAGTAATGGTTAAGACTCCTGAGTCCGTTAGACCACCATCATCTGTAATGGTATAGTTAAGTGTTTCAACCAGTGATTCTCCAGCACCCAATGAACCATCGCCACTTTGTGTGTAGACAAAAGATCCGTCTGCTGACCAAACCAATGTTCCATGTGTAGCAGCGTCAACCGCTGTTACAGTAATTTCTTCACCAGGAATAACACCGATATCAAAGTCCTCGTCATTACGCATCAGACCAAGGGCAGCACTAATGTTTAATTCCACTCCTTCATCAACAATGTAATTATCATCTGCTGCAACGGGAGCATCATTTGCCGCTGTTCCAACAACGATGGTTCTGTTATATACTAAACTATTATCATCGCCGTCGTTAACAGTGATACTTATCTCTCTGACACCGACACTACCTGTAGTGACAAAAGTAAGTGAGTTTAAAAGCGTTTCATACTCACTAATTGATGCATCACCCGAAATATTCAATTCACCGGGCGTTGCGTCATCAATAACCAATGCCCCTGTATAAGTTTCTGATAACACATCAGCACCTGACTCAAAATTGCTTGTGATCTCAATTTTTGCCGATACCATATTTAAATCATCTGCATCACTAATATCAGCATTAGACATCATGCTGACTGCAGGGTCTGCTATCTGATATTCAACAGCCGTCGCTGGTCCTTCAATTACAGGTGCATCGTTTACGGGTACAATTGAAATGCTTGTCTGTGCAACGAGACTTTCAAGGAAACCATCGTTCACCTTCACCTCAATTATCCTATCTGTTGAAGTTGGATTATCAGATGTATTAAGGTATTCAACCTGATGAATGGCAGTTTGATAATCGGCAGCAGAAGCTGCTCCTGACAGTTCCAGTATATTAATACCATTCTCGTATTCGATTGACACACTAATACCTGCCGGTAAACTACCATTGACCTGCAATAGATCTTTTGATGCATCAAGCGGATTGGTCAGTTCAAATGTGACACTCTGCAAGTCTATACTTCCATCGCTATTAATGATCACATCAACATCTCCGAGCGCCGTGCCTGCAGTATTCTCTGTAAAAGAAGATACATAGTCGCGTCCTGTAACAGATGAGTCATCTGAATCCAGATCAAGATTTGGCTTTACTTTTAGTAAGATGGTGGCAACAGCAGTATTACTGCTATTACCATCTGGATCTTCAACAGTAACATTAATGATCCTGTTTTCCTGGTTGATACCTGTCAACTTGGTATTCTGATAGGTAATCGCTTTAATAATATTCTCATATTCAGCCAGAGTACCTGAACCCGTCAGGGTAATATCACCGCTTGCCTCTTTAGTTATTGTTATTCCTCCAACTGTTGCTCCTTCATTGGGGTGGCTAATTGATTCAAAAGACCCATCCGGACGATTTGTCAAAACAATGCTGGCACTTTGAATCGTCGCTCCGTCCTCATCAGCGATTAAATTATCAGTATCAGAAATAGCAACAGGAATCAATACGTCATCGGCACTTTCTTTGATCGCAAAAGCCACCGTATAATCGCGTCCATCTGTTCCTTCACTATTATCTCTGTCTAAATCAATCTGTGGTGCATTGGTGATCTCACAGTTACGTATGCTCACAATGAATCCAACATTATTAACATAGTTACATTCAAGTGTTGGTGAGTTATTTTTTTCGAGTGTGGCACTCAAGGTTTCGCCGACTGCCAGGCTCTCCTCGTAATGATTGGCTAGTACATACAGGTCAAGATCACCATCAGCATTTGGATCGGTGACCGTATATGTTTCATCGATGGAAGATCCAACCTCTACGTTCTGACTGGTATAGAAAGTTCCAAGGTAGGTTGCCAGCTCCTCATAGGGGTCTCCGTCAAAAACAGCGATTGGTGTGTTGCGGGGAGTTTTCCAGTCTCCATTATTTTCAAGTGTTACGGTAAATGTAATTTCTTTAACCGACACACATTCATCGACATTAATGGTTACATTCTCTGTTGTCAGGTCACCCACTGCAAAAGTAGGCTCAGCATCCTGGGTCAGGAAAGTCGTTTGAACCAGGAACCCGTTAAAGGCCTGGTTATATTTTTCCAGGAAGTTATAGTTAACACCTTCAACAGGGAGTACTATCTCCTGTTGTGTTTGTGGAATGATCAGGTCAGCCCCCACATTGGTTACAATATAACCATGCTGGTTCCATGTTTCACGCGCCGCCACCCAGGGAGCATCTTTCGAGCGATAAACAGCTATATAATCATCACCACCACTATTACCTGAACCTGCGTTTGATTGAGCAGAAATAATAATCTCAGCCTGTCCGTCGTCATCGGCATCAGCTACCAGTGGATAATCAGTACGGGTACCGGATCCTGAAGTTACTTTAGCCAGTTCTGTTCCATCACTACCTCTCCATATGTATAAATTATGCTCATCGGAATAAACTACCTCAGCATTTCCATCACCCTCAAAGTCAAAGAGTGTACTACCGGTCATTTGGGACGCGTCATAGATCTGCGTGCCATCATTACTGCCATCTCCATCTTTTCTCCACTTGGTTTCAAGGGTATTAAGACTTTGGTTATATTCGATAACCACATAAGTATGCAAACCTGCCAGGCCGATCTCAACAAAACCATCATTATCGAAATCTGCCACATTACAACGTCCTGCACGAGCTGAAGACTTTGAACCTACAGACCCAGAACGTACGACAAAACTTGTACCTAGCTGCTGGGCAGTATATGGATCATATACATATACCATCGGATCACCCTCAGCGGCAGACACGATTACATCGATTTTTCCGTTGTTATCAACATCTCCAATACTTGTAAAACCATCCGCGTTGTCGGAGGTTAAGGGATTAGTAAAACCATCAATATCAACAACTACCGCTTCCTGTAAAACATTAGCAGGTGCTGCAGTTAAATCAACTGTGTAAATCTTGTTACCGGCAATAAGCTCCAGACCATCTGCTTCTGGACCAAATGTATTGCTTGTACCCGGAATAACATCGCCTGATTTAAATACATCATAGGCAAATGCCCATGCATCATTTACATTGTTGCATCCCTGGTTATGACTAGCGTCACCTCCATAATAGCTGAGTGTGGCCGCATCGTAAATATAGTTTCCAACATAAATTTCAGGTGATCCATCCATATCGAAGTCGGCAATCTGCGGACTCGCTTCACTGCTATGAGCAGACTGCGTTGAAATGGCTCCTTGTGTCAAAGCATGTGAAAAGGTTCCGTCTCCATTGTCGGTCTTCGTATAATCCAATCTCACGACTTTAGCACTTCCGTCAACAAAGAAAATACATCCCTGATAGCTTTGTGCCGTTCCAAGGTTAGCTATAACGACCTGTGAGTAATGGTGATTCGTAGAATTATAACTCACCAGGTGAGTACCATCAATACCGTTAAACACACGGATATTATTGGTTCCGCTATTCTTAGCACCATCCTTACCAACTAATTCAGGTACGCCATCGCCATCCAGATCGCCAACAAAAACACCGCATCGCTGATCCAGGCCATATCCTGTTTCTGAACGGTATTTCAACTCAAGAGTATATTTATCCAATACTGGTGGTTTCTCGCGGCAGGTGGGTACCGGCTGTCCAAAATAGAAATATTCATTACCGACATTATCTGTACAATCGGGGTCGAATATATCTACTAATCCATCGCCATCATCATCAATTCCATTGTTACATATCTCTTGTGCACGAAGATATGTGGTAAGACTTAATAGTGTTATAAACACAAAACACTTAAAAACGCTATTCATCAAAAATATGTGTAAGGTTGTTTGTACTCGTTTTCCTTTTTTCAAACAGTGTCTCTACGCATAAACTCCCCCGTTAGTTTGGCTATTTAAAGCGAATATGATTAATACAACATTCAACCTGATGAACCTCCTTTCAGACTTGATGAATGAACGTCAAAAGCCAGATGCAATCATGCAATGAAAGCGGCGCATGAAAAAAAGATGTATTATAATCTCTCTGTAAGGTTTTTTAAACTGGACATTGGCAATAAAGACATGTATTTTTATGGTAGTCACTTATAATAATGTTGAATCTTAAATAGTTATGTTATGCGATTAGTAGTTGGATTAATGCTGTGTTTGTTAGTTATTTTTGTGGGGTGTAAGGATGATGATAATAATGATAAAATGTCGAGCATGGAAGTGCGCTTAACCGATAGCCCTGCTGAGTACGACAATGTTTGGATTGACGTTGAAGAAGTGAGAATAAACACCTCCTCTGAGGATGAAGAAGGTTGGCAAACTTTAAGTACAGAAGATGGAGTTTACGATCTTCTTGAGCTGACTAATGGTAATGATACCCTTATTGCAGGAGAAGGCCTTCCTGCCGGACAAATATCACAGATGCGTTTATTATTAGGGGATGACAATACATTAGTAAAAGAAGGTACAAGCTATCCTTTAAAGACTCCATCAGGACAACAATCGGGCTTAAAGTTTAACATTAATGCAGAATTAGTCGAAGGTGTTACTTATAAAATCTGGATTGATTTTGATGCGGGGCGATCAATTGTTGAAAAGGGAAACGGAACCTATTCTCTTAAACCAGTTATCAGAACATTTACAGAAGCAACCAGCGGCAGTATTAAAGGTGTTATAGATCCGGTAACAGTTAGATCATACATTATTGCTATTTCAGCCTCGAATGATACAATAGGTACATTTAGTGATACCTTAAACGGTGAGTTTTTATTAAGGGGCATTGCAGAAGGCAGCTATGAAGTGGAGATTGAGCCTGCAGATGAATACGAAAAACAGGAAATAAACGATGTTAATGTTGTGTTGGGACAAACTACTGATTTAGGTACAATAACACTGCAGATGGAGCCTCAGTAGTAAAAAACTTAAGGATTCTGCATGATGCTGAAGACTATGATACCAACCACTTTGGGATTTCTTCCGCATTCACCTGTGTCTCCTTACGCCCGCCCTGCTAATCCGCGCTCATACCAGTGACCGGTCAACATACTGTCAAAACTATCGATTTGAGTGGGTTGCTTAGCCTATTTTCAAGTTTAGATTAACTGATATTTACCAAAAAGAGGGTATCCGTTTTTATGGATACCCTCCTTATCAGTTTATATATGTTAATATTTGTGTGAGCTTAATTCCGGCTTGCCAGAATCTCTTCTGTAGCAGCACGTCCCGCGCGTAAAGCATTTATATTAGACTCAACAACAGCATCACCTTTACGTCCGAAAATCTTACGCAAACCTTCTTCCAATGCACTGAATTCGATGTCAATAAATGGAGAAGCCGCGCCTAACATAACAATATTGGATGAACGCTTTGTAGCTACCTCGGCAGCGATCTTATCAGCATCAATTGCAATATGATTTGGTTGTTCGGCAACCTTTGCCATTACCTCTTCCATCTCAGGATAATTCGGGATATTAACAAAAGGTGTTGTATTGGTTACCAACCATCCGCTTTTAGACAGATAAGGCAAGTAACGCAATGACTCCATTGGTTCCACTGATAAAATAATATCTGCTTTACCCCTTGGTATCAAATCCGAAGAAATTGGGTTACTGCTTACTCTAAGGTGTGACTGAACATCACCGCCACGCTGGCTCATACCGTGAACCTCCGCTTGCTTCAGGTGTAAATCCTTATCCACAGCAGCCATACCAATTGTTGCCGCGATAGACAAAATACCTTGTCCGCCTACACCTGCTAAAACTATATCTGATTTCATTTTATTATCTTTTAGATTGTGCCCGATGCTTAGTGCACAGTGCACTGAGTACTAAGCACTATTATTTTACAATCCTAACTCTTTAACTTTTAATACCAGGCTCTTATTTCGTAAAGTCTGAATACACTGACGACGCGGAATAATAACCGATACACCCTGATAATCGAACTCCTCTTTGATGATGTTAACCATTTCATCAAGGTTGGCAGCCGTTGGCTTAAACACCCTGATGTGCTCAGGATCAACACCAATACCTTCAATGATCTGCTCCAGGTGACCAAGTGCCTGAGAATCCTGTCCTCCGGTCATTCCGGTTGTATAGTTGTCAGACACAATAACCGTGATAGGTGTTCCTTCGTTAACCGCATCCAGCAAACCTGTCATTCCAGAGTGTGTAAAAGTAGAGTCACCGATCACAGCTACAGCAGGCACAAGACCAGCATCGGCGGCACCTTTGGCCATAGTGATCGAAGCACCCATATCAACACATGAGTTAACGGCATTGTAAGGAGGCAATGCACCTAAGGTATAGCAACCAATGTCGGCGAATACACGTCCCGGTCCATATGATTCAAGTGCAATATTCAAAGCTTTATAAGCATCGATGTGACCACATCCTTTACACATTGCCGGCGGACGACCAACCATCAGCTCGGGTACATCAGCACCTTCTTCAAATGGGAATCCCAATGCATTGGCAACAATATTTGGAGTTAACTCACCGTCACGAGGTAAAGTACCGTCTAAACGACCTTTAACAGGTGTACCTGCTTCCTGGTATCCCTTTAGCAACTCTTCGATCACCGGGTAACCGTCTTCCAGTACAAGGATGGAGTCACACTCTTCAACCATGCGCTCGATATCCTTACGTGGCATTGGATACTGGGAAAGCTTTAATACAGGATTATTTAACTCACGTCCCTGGAAATTCTCCATTAAATAGTTGTGCGCAATACCACAAGCTATAATACCCATCGAACGGTCTGAACCATCGGTATAAGTATTATATGGTGATTCCATTGAGATTTTCTCAAGATCAGGACGTGTCTCAATCAATTTCTTATAGTTTCGACGAGCGATAGATGGCAAAAGAACAAACTGTGTCGGGTCCTTTGGCAGGCTTACTTCACGCTCTGCCAATAAAGGCTTGCGAACAACTCCTGCACGGGAGTGAGCTAAACGTGTTGTGATACGGATCATTACCGGCACATTGAACTTTTCTGACATTTCAAAGGCAGCATATGTCATATCGTAAGCTTCCTGCTGGTTAACAGGCTCCAAAATAGGAATCATAGCGAACTTACCATAAACACGGCTATCCTGCTCATTCTGACTTGAGTGCATTGATGGATCATCAGCAGCAACTACTACGAAACCACCGTTAACACCTGTAATAGCAGCATTAATGAATGCATCAGCAGCCACATTCAATCCCACGTGTTTCATACAAGTCATAGCACGCTTACCCGCATATGCCATACCCAGTGCCGACTCCATTGCAGTCTTCTCGTTACTCGACCACTTACTATGTATATTACGTTCTTTGGCAATCTTTGAATCCTGAATATACTCAGTAATTTCAGTCGATGGCGTTCCAGGGTATGCATAAACGCCTGACAATCCGGCATCAATAGCTCCCTGAGCAATCGCCTCATCTCCTAACAATAATAACTTTTGCATTGTGCTTATTTGGTTTTATATTATTACTTATTTGCTTCGGTTCGCTAAGTAACAAATATCTAAACCCTCTACTAATGACATTTATCAACGGTTACAATTTGTAACCATTCTTAATAATAAAGTGTAAGCACAAGGCTCCGAGAGCCCCCATAATTCCTGAATTCACAAAGATAAATACCTTGCCAGATACCTAAGTTCAACCGTCCGTTTGATATGGGAATTGTAAGTGACGCTCCAAGCAATGATGATTTAATATGCGCCGGCATATCATCAGACCCCTCCAGAGTATGCTTATAATCAGGATCATCCTCAGGCACAAGCTTATTGAAGACCGTTTCAAAATCCTCACGTACAGTATAATCTGCATTTTCATTTAAGGACAAGCCAGCCGAAGAATGTTTAATAAAAACATTTAACAGGCCTGTTTCTGGTAATTGCGGTATGGCCGACAAAACTTCATTTGTTATCAAATGAAAACCACGACCATACTCCCGAAGCCTCACCTCAATCTGTTCAATCACTATATCAATACTTTAGGCAATGTAACAATTTTATCTTCCATCACTAACAATATATCAGCTCACCTGATTAGGAGGAACCTTTCCTTCAAAGAAGGCTTTAATATTTTCTGCCACAAGAGCTGACATCTCACCACGTGTTTCATGGGTAGCCGTGCCCAGATGTGGCATTAAAAACACATTAGGCATTTCCCGTAAGGCATCGGGAATAGTTGGCTCGTTATCAAACACATCAAGTCCGGCACCAGCAATAACACCATTCTGCAGCGCCAGAACCAGCGCCTGTTCATCCACCACAGGTCCACGAGCCGTGTTGATCAGGAAAGCTTCGGGCTTCATTAACTGAAATTGTTCTTTTCCAATAAGTCCTTTTGTTTGAGCGGTTAAAGGCATATTTAGCGAAACAACGTCAGATGTCTTGAGTAACTCCTTCTGGGAAACATAGCGGGCATTCAAGCGTTTTTCATCATCAGCACTCACCTTGTTTCTATTGTGATACACCACTGACATACCTGATGCTACGGCTCGTCGTGCCAAAGCTTTCCCAATAGCTCCCATCCCAATAATACCCAGTTGTTTTCCAACCAGTGTTGTACTCAGGTTGCGCATTACACCCCACTTCAACTCTTCTTTGTTTTTAAGAATATTATTCATCTCACCCATTCGTCGCGCAGTACCAATCATTAACCCCATGGCTAATTCAGCTGTCGGTTCTGTTACCGGATCGGGACTATTGGTGACCACAATTCCTTTTCGTGTAACATGCTCCATGTCTATATTATCATAGCCTGCACCAAAATTGGCTATAATCTTCAAACCAGGTGCTGCGTCAATTACATCATTACTTAGTTTATTTCCATAAACAGTCACAATCGCATCAACATCTGCAACCTTATCGATCAACTCTTCACGAGTAAATGATTCATCTTCAGGATAGATAATTTCCCAGCCGGGAAGTATTTCTTCAAACTGCTGACGCGGAACAGCCAACATGATCAGTACTTTATTCATTGAAACGTTTTTTTATTCGATGTTATACCATATGAGGTTTGTAAAGATAAAATCATTCTTAATCAAAGCCAATATGACTTTTATACCAAATATAGAATAGAATGCATTTTAACTACATGCCTCTGAGCGAAGCTGGAAATTGATCAATAAGTCATAATTTTTACAGAGTCGTGTTCCAATGCTATAAAATACAACGAAGTCAATCAGTTTTTCAGAAAAGCAATAGGAAATACCACTTATAAACAGCACATTACAACAAACGAACAGGTCGAAACAAACCACTATCACATCATGCTTTTCATTCAGAATTTTCTATTTATCAGTGTTCTGAGGTATAAAATTTAATCTCGAACCCAACTTATCACTTGCCAATTGTTTTTTTTAAGGCTAATTTGACTAACCCAACTTTTATATTTTTTGTGTTAATGCCGTATCTACATTCAAAATATGATATACCGGGCGATAATGGCCAGCATGATGTTCTTCCTAATTTATTGGGAATTTCAAGCATTGAAGCCATTCACAAAGTTGAATTTGAAGGCTTTTTAAAAGCCCAGTATCAACTTCTTGAAGAATTAACAACACAAACTCATTTTGATTTTTCGTATATCAAGCGGATACATCATCTTTCATTAAAGACACTTTATGACTTTGCCGGTCAGTTCAGGACTGTTAATATGACAAAAGGCGGGTTCCTGTTTCCAACAGCCAAATTTTTACCGCGGATATGTCATGATTTTGATGAAAACATCATGTTTCAGCTTCCTAATTATTACAATAATAAAACAGAATTAATCAAAGACATTGCGAAAGTACATGCTGAACTGCTGTTTATTCATCCTTTCAGAGAAGCTAATGGACGGGTCGCCAGAGTTTTGGCAAACATGATGGCTGTAAAGCAAGGCTATGATTTTTTAGGATTCTACAAAATAACCCAGCGACAGTTTAAAGAGTACATCATTGCAGTACAGGCTGCTGCAGATCACAACTATCAGCCCATGACAGAAATTATTACTGCTATTTTTTAATTTCCTCCTCTACTCTCCCCACAATCGTTTTTAATTCTTCGTCGGAAAAATGTATCCCTTCTATTTGAAATGAATCAACCAAAGATTGTAGAATTTTTTGGAATCGCTCATCACTGTTTTTAAGGGTAGGATGGTTATCAATTATCTTAGTCTCCATAGCTTAAAGATACGAAAAATCAATTGTTTTCGTTTACTCTTAACAAAAGGTTTTTAGTATTTACATTGAATTTTTCAGATACATAATTCCTTTCTATTTTTACGTGCATTATTTGGCACATTTAAAGTGCCTGAATAATCATCAACATTCAATTAACTAAGCTAAAACAGCAGCTCAATATCGTGAAAAGCAATTTAAATCTATTATACACCATTATTCTCTTATGCCTTGGATGGCATTCAGTTGCCCAGGAGAGAATTTTAATCGAAGGTACTGTAAAAGACAGTCTTAAAAAAACAATCCCATTCGCTAATATTACTGTTGTTAATGGCAGCGAGGGTGGTGTAAGCGATGAAAAAGGGCGCTTCTCGTTCAGAACTTCTCAACCCCTGCCATTTGAGATCCAGGTTTCATCAATTGGATACCGCACTAAAACAATTGAGATCAGGAATGAGCAGCAGAGCAAAAACCTGCTTGTTGAACTTTCACAAAAAGAAGAAAGTATTGGCCAGGTAGATGTTGAAGGACGAATCACCGATCAATCATTTAATAAGATAGACCCTAAGTTAACCAACCGACTACCCGATGCCGGCGGTGGCAATATTGAAGGCCTTGTTAAAAGCCAGATGGGCGTTTCATCCAATAACGAGCTAAGCTCACAATATCGGGTGCGCGGTGGTAATTACGATGAAAACCTTGTGTATGTTAATGACATTGAAATCTATCGGCCTTTTTTAATTCGCTCAGGTCAGCAGGAAGGTCTCAGCTTCATTAACCCCAACCTCATTTCTTCAATTAAGTTTTCACCGGGAGGTTTTGAAGCCCAGTATGGTGATAAAATGTCATCGGTACTTGATGTCAGATATAAAAAACCGACGGAATTAAGCGGAAGTGTGAGTGCCAGTCTCTTAGGAGCATCTGGTCATATTGAGGGAAAATCAAAAAACAACAAATTTACAGCCATCACAGGGGTGCGTTATAAAACCAATCAATATCTTCTGGGTACGCTTGATGTGAGTGGAGATTACAACCCCAGCTTTTTTGATGTTCAAACCTTTTTGACCTACCAACTCTCAGAAAAATGGTCACTTGAAGCACTGGGTTATTACTCACAGAATAATTACAGTTTTGAACCGGTTGACCGGGAAACATCATTCGGAACGATCAACGAAGCTAAAAAGCTTAAAATCTACTTTGAAGGCCAGGAAAAGGATTTATTTCAAACCGGCCTGGGAGCCATCTCCTTGAAGTTTATGCCTAATAGTAACAATCAGTACAAGCTTACAGCCATGGGTTACAGGACCTATGAAGAAGAGACCTATGATATACAAGGTCAATACTGGTTACAAAACATTGAAAACCTGGATGGCTCAACTCCTAACCCGCAAGAGGACGGCATTCAGAATATTGGTGTAGGCACCAACATTGAACATGCACGTAATGACCTATTGGGTGTTATTCAAAACATGGCATTACAGGGTAAACATCAACTTAATAAACACCTCCTTTCGTGGCAGGTTAAATATCAGCACGAGTATTTTAAAGATTACATCAACGAATGGGAGATGCGTGATTCGGCAGGATACTCTCTCCCTTACTCCGATAAGGAAGTGAAGTTTGTTTACTCTTACAATGCCGATGCCGAAACATCGAGCAACCGGGTTACCGCATACCTGCAGGATGAATTCCGCATCAACACTAACAATGGTTTTATTCTTGTCAATGCCGGTATCAGAACGAACTACTGGGACTTTAATGATGAGTTTCTCATCAGCCCGCGTATTAACTTTTTGTTTTATCCAGATATAACTAAAACAACACGCTATCGACTGGCTGGAGGTATTTATTACCAAAGCCCTTTTTACCGGGAAATGAGACGACCGGATGGTAGTATCAATGAAAATATAAAGGCACAAAAATCCGTTCAGTTTGTTGCCGGAATAGACCGGATCTTCGAGGCTATGGATCGTCAGTTTAAGTTTACCAGTGAAGCGTATTACAAACACCTGACAGATCTGAATCCCTACCAGGTTGACAATGTAAGGGTGCGTTATGCGGGTGAAAACAATGCTAAGGGATATGCCACCGGTATTGACTTTAAACTGCATGGTGAATTTGTTCCTGGTGTTGAGTCATGGGCTAACCTGTCACTTATGAAGACAGAAGAGGATATTCTTGATGATTATTACATTGAAACAGATGAAGAGGGCAATGAAACGATCATATATCCCGGATATATACCTCGTCCATCGGACCAACGCTTTTCGTTTTCCCTATTCTTTCAGGACTACCTGCCGAACAATCCGAGCTTTAGAGTTAACCTTAACTTTTTATATGCGTCGGGTTTACCATTCGGACCACCACAGTCGCCACGCTATATGGCAACACACCGAATGCCGGCCTACAGACGTGTTGATATTGGATTTTCTAAAGATTTAACAAAGTGGCTCAATAAAAACAATACACTCGTCAAAGATTGCTGGATTGGTCTTGAGGTCTTTAATTTGTTTGACATCAACAATACCATCTCGTATTTTTGGGTAAGAGACATACATAACCGTCAGTATGCGGTTCCGAATTACCTTACATCACGACGTTTAAACCTTAAACTAACTGCATTTTTTTAAAGAAAAGAGTAACTTGAAAATCTTATCAACTCAGGCCTAGGCATATGAGTAGTAATTGTAATAAAATACAACTTTAACTCATTTTTTACGTAATTAAACCAATAGTTACATTTATTAGGTATTTTAATGACTCAGCTCGACCCGACCATATTATTGGTAGATGATTCAGCAGTTAATCTGGAAATTCTTCAGGAAGCTCTATCGCGCTACAACACTGTTACGGCCAGTAATGGGGATGAAGCAATGGAAATTGCATTCTCAAGAAACAAGCCGGACCTCATATTATTAGACATAGTGATGCCGGGAATGGATGGCTACCAGGTTTGTAAAATACTTAAGAGCAATGATCTTTCTAAGGATATACCGATCATTTTCATAACGGGGCAAAACGACTCTGAGAGCGTTTTAAAAGGCTTTGAAGCCGGAGCCATTGATTACATCACAAAGCCTTTCAATATTATGGAATTAAAAGCTCGTGTCAAGACTCAGCTTTCCATTAAAATGGCACGTGATCAAAATCAACGCCTGATCAATAAAATAAAAACCGTCAATAAAAAACTGACCGATAGTATTGAGTATGCGCAAAAGATTCAGACAGCCAGTCTACCTTCAAAGGAGCTGCTTGACAAATTGCTGCCTGAGTATTTTGTGATGCTTAAACCCCGTGACATAGTCAGCGGTGATTTTTACTGGGTTGAGCAGGCCGGTGATAAATTAATAATAGTGGCAGCCGATTGCACAGGACATGGGGTTCCCGGTGCATTCATGAGCATGTTTGGCGTTGCCTACCTGCACGAGATAGTTGGAAAAAACAAATTTACACAGCCGGCTGAGATTATTAATGAATTACGCCGCATTGTCATTGAATCACTAAGACAAGATGAAGACAGTGAAGTTAAAGACGGCATGGACATTAGCATTATTTCCATTGATAAAGCTAAAAAGGAAATTGAATTTGCAGGTGCTTTTAATGACATGCTTTTAGTGCGCAATAATGAAATGAAGATTTACCAGGCGGATCATATGCCTGTTTCCATCGGTGAGACTAACAATCCTTACACCAACCATGTAATTTCATACGAAAGTAATGATTGTATTTACCTGTATTCAGATGGTTTCCCGTCACAATTTGGCGGCCCCAATGACAAAAAGCTTATGCAAAAGGGCTTTCGTAATTTGCTATTAGAGAACCACCACTACACAATGACAGAACAAGGTGATATATACAACAATTTCTTCGATGTATGGAAAGGCATCAATGATCAGATTGATGATGTTCTGGTCATGGGACTAAGACTATAATTACCTATTTATATTTTACGCGTTTAGAATTCATTTCTTTTTACTTATCTTTGCGCCGTGTTTAATCACTGACAGTTCGCAACCATCCTGTCATTAAACAAAACTAGGAGATTAATAGCATTTAATATCTGCTGATACGGATTCCTGTATCAGTACACTCCATTTTGTTTAAGCCTTGATTGCAGCTGTCTAATCATTGATACAATGAAAAAAGCTGTCGTATTATTATCTGGAGGCCTGGATTCTGCCGTTGCCTTGCACCTTGCTAAAAGCGAAGGATTTGAACTTCACGCCATATCTTTTGATTATGGCCAGCGTCATAATCGTGAACTGGAAGCAGCCAAAGCCATAGCCAAACAAACAAAGGTAGCCAATCACCAGGTTGTTACCCTTAAATTGGATAAATGGGGTGGATCGTCATTAACCGATTCAAGCATGGAGGTTGAAGACGGAGATGTAACACGCAATGATATTCCTGTTACTTATGTCCCTGCCCGAAACATGGTATTTTTATCTGTTGCCGCATCATTAGCTGAAGCTATTGGAGCTCAGGATATTTTTATCGGTGTCAGCCAGGTAGATTACTCTGGTTATGTGGACTGCCGACAGGAGTTTATTGACAGTATGGAGAAGACCATCAACCTGGGTACGGTGATGGGTGCCGAAAAGAATCTACCAATTAAAATCCATGCTCCCTTTGTCAATAAAACAAAAGCTGAAGAAATACAACTGGGTGTAGAATTAGGCGTTGATTTTGGATTAACATGGAGCTGCTATCGCGGAGGTGAGAAACCTTGCGGCACATGCGACAGCTGTTTGTTAAGAGCTAAAGCTTTTGCTGAGGCAGGCGTTGTGGACACATCATTATAATAATAGAGAGAAGTTGAAATGGAGAAGTTGGTATTAGCCAAAGAGGGTGTTTTTCCTGTTGTGAAGGATCACAAGGGTCATGCAATTAACAACGAACCCAAAACAGGTTTACAAATGCCTGGAACCATACAGGGGGAAGGTAAGTTGGCAGGAGTCCCTTCACTTTTTATTCGTTTATCAAGCTGTAACCTACGCTGTATCTGGCAAATGGAAGACGGTAGTTATTGCCGTTGCGATACAACTTATGCCTCTTTTCATCCTGATGAAATTATTGAACTGGAGGTTAATGATGTTTATAACTGGGTAAAACATAACCTGGGCAGTGTCAGACATGTTGTAATCACCGGGGGTGAACCACTTTTGCAAAAAAGAGCCCTGGTACAACTTTGTCAGAAGCTTAAGGAAGAGTTGAATGTACATATCACTTTAGAGTCAAACGGCTCCTTATATGATGCCGGTGTTGCTGAATGGATTGACTTATTCAGCATTTCACCAAAACTCAGTAACTCTGAGCCACATCCTGAAAAATTAGCTGCTTATGGCCTGAAAGAATCGGGGCCCTATAAGTTTCATGCACAAAAGCGTCTTAACACAAGTGCTCTTCAATCGTATATAGATCTGGTAAATGAGTCTGATAAAGAGTTGCAGTTAAAGTTTGTAGTGGGCAAGTCATCTGACTACAAAGAAATTAAATCTGATTTTCTGGAAGCACTTAGCAGCTGGAACGCTAATGACATATTGCTTATGCCACTGGGAGCAACACAGGAAGAAATAGCAAAATCATCTCCTTTGGTTTTGGAGATGGCCATTGCCAATGGCTGGCGCTTTAGTCCGCGGGTCCACATTGAGCTTTTTGGCTCAAAATCAGGAGTGTAGGATTGGAAGCCAGAAGCAAGCGTTCAGAAGCAAGTGCTGTATAACTAACCAGCAGAGGTTTTAACTATAGTATAAAAACGGTTAAAGGCAGCATCAGTAATAACTAATCATTTCACATATGATTGAAGGAAAATTCTTAGGAAAACAAGTCGAATATCCGCAGCAATATGCCCCTGAAATGCTGGTGGCTGTACCACGTCATTTCAACCGTGAACAATATCAACTAAACGATAAGAACCTGCCTTTTATCGGATTGGATGTATGGCATGCTTATGAATTAAGTTTTCTGACTAAAAAAGGATTACCAGTCACCGGTTTATTGAAGGTAGTTTACCCAGCCACCAACAAAGCCATCGTAGAGAGTAAATCATTAAAGCTGTATTTGAATTCTTTCAATATGCATCGCTTTGGCAACACTGCTGAAGAGGGATTAAGAGAAGTACTGACGATCATTAATAAAGACCTGAGTCAAGTGCTGGAAACGGTCGTGGAGACAGGCTTTTTTAAACACGACAAACACGCTGCCACCTTTGATTTTTCTGACTTCACAGTACTGGAAGATGCAACAGATAGTGATTCTATCCAATTCACTCACTATAACGAAGCACCTGAACTGTTAATATCAGCCAACAAGGCCGGTGAACTGAAAATAGCCTCTCACCTGTTACGCAGTAATTGCAAGATCACCAATCAACCGGATTGGGGCAGCTGTTATATTCATATAAAAGGTGCATCATTACCCGATGAAACAGCCCTTTTAAAATACCTTGTTTCCATCCGTAATGAAAATCATTTTCACGAGGAGATATGTGAGATGATCTTCAAACGACTCTGGGATAGTTTTAGCCCGGATGAACTGGCGGTAAGCTGCATCTATACACGTCGTGGTGGCATTGACATTTGCCCTGTAAGGGCTAGTCACACACACTTATTACCTCTTGCTCTGACAAACCCATCCGTTTTATCAGAGAAGTTATTAAGACAGTAAGACAGACTACTGCTAAATAAAAACCGCTAAGCACACATATGGCTTAGCGGACTAATAAGTGACCAGAGGTCACAATTCAATATTAAACTCAGGATAAAGATCTGCCGGGTTTCTACTCTACTAAAACCGCTTTAATGGCACTTGTATTGGTCATGTTATCTGCTATTGGACATCGCTTCTCAACATCGTGCAAAAACGCTTCCTTTTCTTCCTTTGACATATCTGCATCTATCTCAACATAGGTTCTGATCTCAACAAAACCTGCGCGCCCCTCTTCTGTTTTGCCCAAAAGAAAATTCTTATCAATATCACCTTCAAGCTTAACTGATATACCTCTTACCGGCAGACGGCGCTGATTGGCAATAATACGACCGATGGCACAGATACATGCCGGTAAAGACGCCAGGAAAATTTCCATTGGATTAGGACCTTCATCTGTCCCAGCGGGCTTTGGTTGGTCAATTACAAAGTTATGTGAACATGAAACTTCTGTTCGGAAGCCCTCTTTCATCTCAGCTCCCACTTTTAATGTTGATATAGCCATTTTCTTTAATATTTAATTGTAAAAATTATTTCCCTGTACTAATGGCAAGTCCGCCAGAAAACTCTTCCGGCAAGCCATTTTTTGCTGTAATTTCATTTGCCAGTTTTAAGGCCTGTTCAAATGAATCGCATATATATTTTGGATCTATGACATCCATGACTCCATTCTTGTCCAGGTCATTTTGAACTGTACTATTCACTCCCGACAGAATGATAGCCACTCCGTATTTTTTCAGAATAGACAATGCAGCCTTTAGGTTATAAGCACCTGTTTGATCAACAAATGACACATGTCTCATACGTATTATCAATACCTTAGATGTTCCGCCCAGCTCCCTGATACGCTCTGAGTACATGCGCGCAGAAGCAAAAAATAATGGCCCGCTTATTTCATATACCCCAACTCCTTCAGGCAACGCTGAATAATCTTCAAGAAGGTCTGTATCAATCACATTATCGATCCGCTTATTGTTGATATCGGCCATTCGTTTCATAAACAAAACGGCAGATAATACAACTCCTATTTCAATGGCAACAGTAAGGTCGACAAAAACCGTCAGTACAAATGTGATAAGCAGAATAAGGCTATCGAAAAAAGAGCCCTTGAGAACAGCAATAAAAGAACGCCATTCGCTCATGTCATAAGCTACTACCATTAAAATACCTGCCAGGCAGGCCATTGGTATTAACTTTGCCCAGGCTCCTAAGAACAGCATTATCAACAACAAACTTAGTGCATGGACAATGCCTGCCACGGGTGTACGCCCACCGTTTTTAATATTTGTCGCAGTACGTGCTATGGCACCTGTTGCCGGTATTCCGCCGAAAAAAGGAGTTACAAGGTTGGCAATACCCTGTGCAATCAATTCGGTATTGGAACGATGCTTTCCTCCTGTCATACCATCAGCAACAACAGCCGAAAGCAAGGATTCAATACCTCCCAGGAGAGCAATGGTTAAGGCGGGTGCAAAATAGATATGTATATTGGCCAGATCTATCCGGGGCAGGGACCAGCTTATGGTATTGGGAATGTTACCGAAATAGGTTTCGATGGTCGCCACAGGTATATCAAATATAACAACGAGTGGTGTAATACAAACAATTGCCACAAAAGAGCCTGGCACCCTGGAGCTTATATATTTAAAGTTAAGACTGATCAATATGGTCAGTATAGTAAGTAATATGGCGTAGTAATTAACCGTATTCAGAGATGAGATATACGTTAACCACTTTTCTGTAAAACCCGCCGGAACAGAATCAATAGAAAGACCTAAACCATCTTTGATCTGTGTAGAGAAAATAACCAGGGCTATACCACTGGTAAAGCCTACAACCAATGGTTGAGGAAAATACTTAAGCAGACTACCCAGTCGCAACAAGCCGAAAGCAATTAAAATAAGACCAGCCAATATGGTTGAAATAACCAGTCCTTCCAAACCGTATTGCTGTACTACTCCATAAACAATGACTATAAAAGCACCTGTGGGTCCACCTATCTGAACCCGGCTTCCACCCAAAAACGATATTATAAAACCTGCAATAACAGCAGTTATCAACCCCCTTTCCGGAGAAACGCCCGATGCTACGGCAAATGCAATAGCCAGGGGCAAAGCAACAATTCCTACTACAATACCGGCAAGGACATCATTACCTAGTTGACGCCTGGAAATACCAGTTTTTAAAAGACTAAAAAACTTGGGTTTAAAGATAAAATTCATAGTGTGTGAGTCATTCAGCTCACAAAAGTAAGAGTATTTTTGAACATACGTTCATTACTACATGAATTTATCTTTATTCTTTAAATAAAACCAAAGCGTCTAAGATCCTGTCTTATTTCCATATTGGTAGGATCGAGCTTGTTAGCTTTCACATAATATTTTTCGGCCATCCGCTTATTTCGCCTTGAAAATTCATAATACACAGCAACCGCTCTGTAATGCAAAGCCCACTGTCGTTTGATGTCATGGTATTCCTTTAAATCAAATTCGCTTTCAACCCCACCCATGAACTCAACGGCCTTGCTTAACTGGTTATTACCAAGGTAAGCATTAACGAGATTTCCGCACATCAGCAGATAACTTGATACAAATTCAGGATGTGTATTCAGAAAGGTAAATTCTTTTCGCAGATAATCCAGCTCATTAAGCCGCAACTCAATACTTTGTGGCACAAAACTAACATTGCTAAATACCCTCGCCTTGGCACAGTTATTTAAATCCTCCTGAAGATACAAGCTGCCCGGATTGTATTTATGCGCCAGACAGAATTGTCTGAACGCTTTATCCATTTTTCTCTTAACAGCAAAGGCCTCCCCTTTATATAAGTGATACCAGAATGAAATTTCATTTGTTACAACAGTATCCTTCAGGTTTGTTGAAAACAAGGTATATACCTCATCATAGGCATTCACATCGTTTTCCTCAAATAAATACTTACCTGAAAAGTACTTAAAATCATTGGCTACATTGTGTTTATTATACTTCTCAGGCAAAACCTTATATAAATCGATAAACACTTCTACATCATCGATATCATTAAATTTATGAAGGGCCAGGTATTCTTCCATTAATAAAACAGAAAAATATTTCGTTCGTGGATCGGGATGTATCTGGTAGGATTTTTTGAAATACTCCAGCGCTCTTTCATTGTTGCTGTTTTGCAGTAAAAATATACCCTCATTATAATATTGAAAAGCAGCGAGCACCTCCAGTTCAACCGATGTTGCATTATAATAATGAGCACCAAACAATTTATCAACTGTACTACTGCGGTATTCAAAATCAGATATCAGTTTATTATCCTTTAAAAACTCAACATACTCACGCTTAAAACGTGTATCAGGATTTAGATATCCTCGCAAAGGATCAGTGGTTTCAACCTTAATTCGCTCAGCATCGGGATACACCACTAAATAAACATGGGTTGGCAGCTCCTTTATCTCATAGGGGATATTCAACTCATTAAATATAAGTGCATACAACGCCGATGCCGACACGCAGTTATACAGACCCGCTATAAAAATATCGGAAAAGAAAGCTTTCTCATCGTATCGTCTAAAAAAGTTATTGTGAACGGATTTAAACAGGTACTTTATAACTTTGTCGTGCTTGGGGTGCTGAAGTTTCTTTGGATCAAGTGTCTTTATAAAATTATCGATCTGCAGTTGTGCATTGACCTGCGTTAATTCATCAGATCTGGGCGTAATGGCCATTAACAAATGGAGGTAGTCAACATTTGCAGAATCGCTTAAGTTGGTAAAAGCAGCCTCTTCAAAGGACGAATTAAAATTTAAAGACAATTTTTCTTGCGAGTGTGTCCACACAAGGGTGAACACCCATAAAACGGCGATAAAGATGGTTCTCATACTGGGATATTAAAGATTCTGATTAACTCAAAGTTAACAATATATCGTTAATACTCGCCAGTTATTTCATCAAATATACCATCAATCATTACTAATTTTTTTGGGCCCGAGTTCAATGACCTCCATATCTTTAATCGCATTACCATCAATTGCAAAGCGCAATGCAGTGCGCACAGCATGAAAACCAGATATTCCACAAGCTCCTGGATTTAAATGGAGCAGGTCAAGTTTCTTATCGTACATAACTTTTAAGATATGAGAATGTCCGCTAATGAAAAGCTTAGGTGGATTTGTATAAATCGTTCCCTTTACCAGGTTATCATATTTACCTGGGTAACCACCAAGCGTGTATGTGTCATCTATAGTTAATCTTTATATCTTTACTTCAAATCAGAAGTATGAAAACAATCGCCTATATCAGAACGTCAACCACGAACAAACAGGATTTATTAAGACAAGTTGAACCAATTAAGAATTTCTGTGAAAGAAAAGGTCTATTATTAGATGATAACTTAATTTTTTCGGATGAAATCAGTGGTAATGTGCTAACCCATGAAAGAACTGGTTATAAAAAGCTATTGAAATTTGTAAATGATTATAAGGGTAATAATTTACACGTTGTATTCGATGAAGTTAGTAGATTGGGCCGTAGACAAGATGATATACACAATAATATCACCTTCTATACGGAAAGGTCAAACCCCATCAACATACACTTTGTAAATCCTGAATGTAGCTACTTTGATGATAATGGTAATGTAGATGAAGGTGCTACAATGATAATTTCTTTATATGCTCAATTCGCAGCCGCTGAAAGAAGAAAAATACAACATCGTGTAAACACTTCAATTTCAAGAAGCGCAGCAAAAAACAAGCACTTAGGAGGTAAATTTGTACCATATGGTTACAAGGTTGTAGATTCATTCTATCAAGTGGATGAATCAGAATCATTAATTGTGAATGAAGTATTTGACCTCTATATCAGCGGATTAGGGCAATTAAATATAGCTAAACACCTTAACCGAAAGGGTAAAAAAGCAAGATTAGGTGGTGAATTTATACCTAATGTGATTATGCAAATGATTAAAAATCCACAATACAAAGGGGTAAGAGTTGTAAGAGGTGAAGAATATTCAATACCTGCTATCGTTGATTCTAAAAAATGGGAAAAAGCAAACGATTTACGAAAATCGAAAAATAGGGTTGGTAAAAGAGTAGTTAAAAATACTAATCCATTAGTTTCTAAACTTAAATGTAGATGTGGTAGTGTTATTATTGTATATCCACGTGGTGGTAAATTATCATATGGATGTCATAGGCGTATCCAACAAGGTAAAAAAGCATGTAACTACCTGCTTACAGTTGATTACAACATATTAAATAATGCTATCCTAACCTACTTTGAATTAAACGCTAAGAAAAACACTGATATTGAAGATAGGATTAATGTACTTTCGGTTGAAAAAAAGAACATTGAAGATATACTAATTCCTAATACTAATAATGACCTAAATGATATAGATGAACAGTTAGATAGAGCAGCTAAATTATTTATCAAAAAGCGATTAACTGAAAAAAAATACGATGAATAGGTTGATGAAATAAAGAATGATGAAAAAAGGTATTATGATAATCTAATTCTTTACAATGAAAGAATAAAAGAAATTGATTTACAAATCAATGCATTAAAAGAAAGTGGTAAAATCACGAATATTAAGGATATAAATAATTTCAAGCATTTTTGTCAAACTCAATTAGATAATATTGTTATTCAGAAAGTTGATAGAAACTATTTAGGTGTATTTGAAAAGTACTACACACATGGTCATGAAGTTGTGTATAAAGTCAATATTAGTACAATTGATGGTGATACCTATGAATTATTTATTGGTAATCGAAGTAAATTAATCATTGACCATGTTTACCATATAATTGATGTTAAAGGTGAAAAACCTAATGTGCAGATGTTTAATACATTCTTTAAGGGCGATAAGGAACAAATAAATGGTGTTGCTCAATTACCCGAATTTGATGACATAGAAGAAGTAATTGATGGTGATATAACAGAAGGTTATCTAATTACACCGATAAAGGAATTTTTAAAAATTGAAGCTAAATAATTAAAAAAAGCCTGATAGCGTTAATTGAACTTATCAGGCTTCATTAATTCCATAATCTTAGCTTTTTCATCTTACCATAATTTAAGCAGCTTTTTTAATTGATACTGCATCATTTTCTTTCTTCAAAACAAAAAGTAATTCATTCACCTTCTTCTTTTTAGATACTGTAGATGATTTTGTTGAAAATCTACGAACAGACGTACTTTTAATTGATACTTCACCATATTTAGATAATATCTGTTGCACGTCCTGAACACTGTTTTTATCATCATCATTGAATGACAATAGAATGTACTTAGAATCAGTGTTTTTAATCAAATCATCAAGTGTTTTCTTAAAATGTAATTTACTTGCATATTTTGACCTGTAATAATCTTTAGGTTTGCCCGAAATCACATTTATATTAGTTGGTTTGATGTTGGTGTTAATAGTATTCAACATATGGTAATAGGACCCGTATTGAGTTTTGCAATATGGTATATCAAAGTATGCTATATCCAAACCTTTCAAACCTTTTACCAGTTCATTACAATCTTCATTGTGATTAATTACATCACACTCATATTCAGAAAATAATGGAAGTGGTAACGTAATTTCTTTCAATGGTCTATTCTTGTGATACTTCGAAGGATTTTTACCACCAAATGCACCTATACCATCGGCTTTAAAGTGAGAAGCAAAACCACCATTAGTATTTGCATGGTTGCAAGCTGAATAGAATAATGGGCCTAATAAAAATGGTTGAATATCTTTATCTACATGGTCAATCATACCACGTATGTTATCAATGATTTTAGCGTTTTTATTCGAAAAGAAAACACGTTCACCCTTCTGAATGTTGGTATCATCTTTTGGGGCGTACATATCGCTTAAAATACCACCATCACCTGCTAACTTATTATCGTTTAAGTACTGGTTGATTTCTTTTATTTTATCCAAATCAACATCAGATTTGTTAGCCAAATAACAGCTATTAATTACATGTGAATATGGTTCAATATCATTTGTGTGTAATTCACTTGCATATTGCTTTAAAATCCTTGCAACAACACCTGAACCTGAAAAGCCATCAAGTATTTTAACTTTTTCAATACCTTCTTCTTTCATGATGTTCTGTACTTCATCACCAATAAAATCTAATAGGTATCTTTTATTACCAAAATAGCTAATTACCTGCTTTTTAGTGTAATCATCACTTTCTTTTGTAGAAGCTAATTTATCATGCAATTCATTGATAGTATCAATCTTTTCATCATTCTTTTCCTTTAAAGTGATGTACTTTTTTTCACTTTTTTCAAGTTGCTTTTTTAATGTTGATACCTCTTTCTTTAATGAAGATACTTCTTTTTCATCGCTTTTTGTAGTAGCAGGTGATGGTGATAATGATGTTGTAATAGTTGCACATACATTTAATAGTAATTCGTGCATCTTTTTATTCTCATCATTCTTTGCTTCTAATTCTGTTTGTAAGGTTGCTACTTTATCATTCACAATACCTTCTACTGTTTCTTTAATTGCTTGCTCTAAATTCATTTACTAATTATTTTTTAATTGGTTATTAATGATAATTATTTCATTTATTTTATTGATTTTCATTTTTCTATTATAAATCTTATACAGCCTTGCAATTTCTTTATCTTCAATCACAATAGATTTATTCCAAGTTAAAGGATAGTATCTTAAATTATTACATCTTGTTAAGTCATTGACCCATGAATCAATATCAGGGTATTCATTTTCTTTCATCCCCTTATATAGACGGGCAATTATATAGTTGTCATATCTACCATTAGTATCTATATAAGGAATATTCACATCATATCTTGTATCTTTATATTCACATTCCTCAATAATTACTTCATCTTTTAAAGTAATATCCAACATGTATTCATGTTCTGCTGCAATTTCAACTGCTTCATTATAATTATTTGCTGCAATAGTTAAGTTTGTGTCATTTAACCTGTCATATAATCGGTAGTGATTCAATCCACTATTTGCATCTTCTTTTATTTTATTGAGTGTAAATTTTCCTACTCCAAATTCCATACTTTATAAATTTAAATGGTTAATAATTTAATTTAACAATATCACGTTTGACATATGCTAAATTCGTGTTTCAAAATTTTGAGAGGGCAAAAGTAGTAAAAATTTTGCATATACACAAATTTTGAATACTACGCAAGTCTTTTTAAAATTAATTTATATTCTTTAAAGGTCTGTATTACAGTACATTTAAGATATTTAAAAAAATCCAAAATTATTTTTATTGGAAATTTGACAATCTAAAGGAAATAACACATCTGTCTACATCAATATAATCTATAATGTGCATATGTTAACTAGGTGATATTAGGATAAAAAAAAGAGCAACCATAATTGATTGCTCTTTGTAAATGAATTAGTTGTATACTTTATTCTAAAATTCATCATCCAAATAATCTTCAAATTCTTCATTACTTTTAAAAATTTTCGTGCCAGGAAAATTACATTTATTACAAAAACTATCTACGTAATTACTAACTCTTACAACCTTATCACCTTCATTCGGTGCAATATGTACACCATTGTAGATAACAACAACATCAGATGATAGACATTTTGCGCATAATTCTATTTCATTAATATCACCGAATTTTTTTCTTTGTTTATCCACCTCTATATAGAAATTATTTAATGCTTTTTCTTTCTTCATTTTTTTTAATGCTTTTTCTTTCATATTATTTAAAATTTAATTATTCATTTATTACTTATAATACCCAACGGTCCTATTTGTAGGATGAGTTTTGATAAAAGTTTAAAAAAAAATCAAAAAAAAAGAGCAACCATAATTGATTGCTCTTTAAATGAGGTAGATGTAGGTGTTATTCACCTTTTAATTCTTTTAATCTTTTTTCTAATTTTTCTATTTCAGCAGCTTTCATTTCTTCTACTTTATCTTCTGCTAATTCAGCTACACTTCTATAATTATCTATTTCTTCAAATACTGAAAATCTAATTAGATTACTTATCAATTCAAATGTTGGCTGTTCACCTAATGCTTTCATTAAAGATTGGTAATAAGTTTTTGGTTGTTTTTTCTCTAACAAACCTGCAATTGATTTAGCAACTTCTGCACTACTAAACTTTTTTTCGCTCATAGTCTTATTTTTAAAATGTTTACTCAAAATTAGCAAATAAATTTAAAATACACATCATCAACTATACCATCACTTTGTTCAAATACTTCAACTATACCGATTTTTTTATAATGTAAGAAGTTGATAGATGATAATAGTTTTTCTTTCTTCTTCAATGAAATAAAAGGTACTTTGATTAATATACTATCATCATCATGTGTTACTATGCTACCTGATAGGCTTAATTGACTGCTTACTAATGCTATATGTTGTCCGAACTGGAATGTGTTATTCTTCATAGTTATTTAGGGTTGATTTTTCTTCTTTCTTCTTATTCACATCAATCACTATTTCACCAATTATTACAGATAAAAAAGCTACAGATACGAATAAATAAGGATGAATTAAGGCACTTAATATAGTAAGTGATACTAATAGTGCTATTGTTGCAATTACGGTCTTATTTGGTTTATTTTTCATGTTTGGTTAAGGTTTATTTTTATATGTTTTTCCAACATTTTTTATTTATAATATTGAAAAGTTGCACATATGTTATACCAAAGTATTGAGCGATAGAAGTTTTTGATTCTTCATTTGCTTCAACTAATAACCTAATATCAATTACTTCTTCTTTTGATAACCTTTTACCATATTTTTTACCACCTTTTAGGCCCAATTCTACACAATGGCGTAAATTCTCTTGTCTTGTAACCCATTCAAGGTTATCAACATGATTATTCGACTTTATACCATCTTTGTGGTTTACTTGTGGTTTATTATCAGGGTTTTTAACAAAAGCACTTGCAACTAACCTATGGATATAATGGTCTTTCCATTTTCCATTAACACCACTTAATCTTACTATCATGTATTCTGACGAATTTCGTGGTTTCAAAATTCGTTCTTGAATTACTCTTAAACCAACTTTACCTTTTACTTTTCTTTTAAGTGATTTTATATTACCTAAGTTTGATACTTCATAAATTTCTTCATATCCTTTAATTTTTTTCCATACTTCGTTCATTTCAAATTTGACTATTTTTTTGAAGCAGTATTAAACTACCTTTACTTTATATATCTGAAACGAAATGTCAAAAAGTGGTTGTTTTGATATTTTTTTCAATATTTTTTATAAAGTCATTGATTAGAGTATTTAAATGAAGATTATTTTTTAATATTTTTTTTATTATAAAAAAAATTGAAGGGGTAATACTGCTTTGCAGCATTACATTCAGCTACTAACGTAGCTTCATTTATCAATACTTCAATGTTAGATTCTTTGTATTAATATAGGATGGATAACCCTGGATATTTATGGTATTTTGATTTTTACAAAATACCCTTGTATATGTATGTGTATCAGGATGTAGTGTGGAATATGTAATAATAAAAATGGATGATATAGTATATGTTATATCTCTTTATATTATTCTTATTATCTTTTTTTTTTACTTCTATCTTGTATTATACTATTTAATCTATTTATTCCTTTAACATAGCTAACCCGACCTATTCACTCGTAGAGGGAGAGGGTTAGCAGTTTATTATTAATACTATTATTCTTATTTATCTTCTTCTTTTTTTTTACTTTTTTTTCAAAAAAAACCTGAAAAAACAAAAAACCATTTTCAATTCTGGATATATAAAGAAGTAGACAATACTTCATTTTATATTTTAGGTGGAATTGATGAAGGAGTAGCTACCTGATTCACCCACCATTTTAAAATAGAATGAAGCACAAAAAAGAATATATCATGAAGTGAACAAAAAGTACAGGGTAATTAGAGATTTACCCATTAAGAATTTTAAAAAGTCAGACCAACCAAAGGTTAAAGTTTTCCTTACTAAATTATTTCAAAAAAACTATTCAGTATCACATCTATTATCTGATTTCCACAATACATTAGGTGGTGCATATTTTTCTTATACTGAATTAAAATTAATCTTTGGGAATAAGTACAACCAGTACCTACAACAGTTAGAAGAACTACAGTTAATTACAGTATTCAAAAACTACAGAACTGAATACGGTCATAAATTAAATGTAATTACACCACTCTTTACTTTACCATTCAGATATACTACAGTTGAATATGGTACTAAAGAAGAAAAGATATTAGCAAAGTACTATGCTTACAAAAAGAAACAATTAGGTGATTATTATTGGATGTTCACCAGTACCTACAACATTTCTATTAACATCACTAAAAAACAATTTATTAGCCTGATGAAAAAGAAATATTCATCATATGTAGCTAAAAAGAAATTTGAAAATAAAGATGTGTTACCACTTGATGAATATGTTGATACACAAGTAAAGCAGATATACAATACTATTAAAGCTTTTAATAAAGCAACATATCGTGAAAAGTTAGATTACTATTCGGTTGATTCAACCTTTGGAAATAGATTTTATTCAATTTTCACGCTATTACCAAATGAAATAAGAGCAGATTATTTAAGCGATTTTAACAATCAATTAGATTTAAAAGGTAGTCAAGTGTCAATACTTGCTAAATGGTTCAAAAATTATGGTCTAACAGCCTTTGTTGATGATTTAAATAACAATGATATTTACCTGATGATGAAGGAAAAGTATGATTTAGATAATAGAGATATAGCAAAGGTGTTTATGTTTAAAATGATTTTTGGTAAACTATTTATTGAAGGTAAACATGGTAATAAATTCATGAATAAGTATCATCAAATCTTTTCGGGTATGTACCCACAGGAGGGAAATTTGATTTTTAAATTAAAAGGTGAAAAGAATACTTTAAAAAAACAGCATAGTATTTTAGCGCAAAAGCTACAGAGGCTTGAAACATCAATGTTTTCAAAAGTTTGGTGTGAATTGAAAAAGAATAGAATACGCTTTATTTCAGTGCATGATGAAGTGATTGTGAGAAGTAAAGATGTACAAAAAACAGAAGAAATAATGAATACAATAATATCTGATGAGTTATCAGGTATCAATGTTGTTATTAATAAAAAATAATTTAAGATTAATGTTTTGGAAAAAGAAGGATAAAACAACAGAAGTATTTGAAAATCTAATAGATGATTTTCAAGATATAAGGGATGAAATTGAAATGGATGATTCACCTTTTGATGTGTACCAAACATACCAAACTACACTTAAATATATTTTGTGGGATTTAAAAACGAATTTTAAAGACACGGTTATGTTTACAGATTTATTTTATTCACATGAATTTTGGATAAAAGAAATTTATCGTTTTAAAGATAGTTTTGAAAATAACATTGTTTATCAAAGAAGTATGAAAATCAAAAAATTAAAAGAAATCATCAACAATCAATAATACCATCACCACCATTTGAACCACCTAATTTCAGGTGGTTTTTTTATTCTGTTTTATACTGCTTTTCAAATGGGTTAAACATTTCATTACTTTGCATCCTTAACCACCTTACATTACCATCAATAGGTTTTAATTTAAGTTCTTTTCTTAAATCATTTCTTAGACTGTTAATTAGTGGGTCTAACTGAAAAGTACCACCCGCTGCAACATCATCTGCTAATTTCCTTGCTAATTTTGCTTGTTCAAGACTACCAAATAGTTGAATATCGGTTACCAGTGCTTCTAATTTCCTGTTACGTTCAGGTGTTTCACCACGATGTGCTATTTCATTTACTAAAGTTCTATAAGCATCAATTACATGATTTAGAGTTAAATCACGCTTCTTTTGTTTTTGTGCTCTTCTATTTGAAAAGTAATTACCGATTAACCAACCAGTGATAGCAACCAATACAGGTATACTAATTTTTAATGCTTCTATGTACATGTGTGAAGTTTTATCTAAAGATAATATTTCTTCTTTAACCATCAACTAATTCTTATTCTAACACTATATAAAAGAAAAGATTAACTGATGATTAATAGTAGAAATAAAGGTAATAATTATGAAAGAAAAATAATGAACGAACTTAGACCATTTTTCCCTGATGTAAAAACAGCACGTAACGAATCAAAAACATTAGATGATAGTAAGGTTGATTTAGCTTTTACAGGGTGTTTTAATATCCAATGTAAAGCAGTTGAAAGTATGAGTGTCAACCAAATATTAGAGGTGCTTAAATCAATGCCTAATGATGATAATTTGAACGTGATGATGTATAAGAAGAATAGAAAGAAAGAATTAGTAATGATGTATAAAGATGACTTTTATGAGATATTAGAAATGTTGAAAAAAGATGAAAATAATCTGTGATTTTACCCTTTTTGAGTTTCAGGAAAAGATATATACAGTATAGGGTTTTTACTCTAAAAAAAACAAGAAATAATAATGTATAAAAAGAACTTAGTAAAAGTAATTTACAAATATAAAGATGTGATTAGATATGTACCATTAGAGAAAATGAATGATGATGTTTTTGTAGCACAACTCACAAAGGAATGTACACAAAAAATAGCTGAGGAATATGAAATTGTAGTTGATAAAACTGAAAGATTGATGTTAACAGATGATGAGATAGTTAGGATTGAAATTAGTGGTGAAGATTTAATAGGTACAATAGGTTTAGCAGCTAAAAAATAAATAGAGTTTAACCATGAACCCAAAAGTCGAAAAGAAACTAAAAGATTACCAAAGTAGAATAAGAGCAAATAAAGGAAAGAAAGAAGTATATGCATCATATATGGATAAGTGTGATACAGATATTAGATACTGTGAAAAGATGATGTTAGAGCTACTTAAAAAAGAAGATAAAGAATAAATGACATTTACAATTATAGGAACAACAACGAAAGATAATTTATTTGGTAGATACGTTAATTACTATCATTATTATAATATACCACATCTATATGTGAAGGATGAAAAAGAGATATATGTTACAAAAGAAGCAGATGAAAGATTTTCTTTTCTATGGAAAAATCATATTAAAAAACAATCCAATGAAAATTGAAACAGAAACAAGATAATATAATATCAATAAAAGTATCAGATGAATTATTACATCAATTAGAAGATAAATCATCAAAGTTAAATATGAGTAAATCAGCCTTTATTAAGCACTGTATTGATTTGTACTTAGAAACTACCGATACACTACTAAAACTTTAAAAAAAGAAGCTAATTATGAATGAAAAGAACATATAATAAAGAATGGTTAGAGCAATATATCTACGATAACGGAATAACAATAGAAGAAGCAGCAACACAATTACCTAACCTATCAGTAAAAGAAGCTTACAACCTTATTTATGGTAAACCTATTACTCAAATTAAAGGTCATATAACAGATAATGAATATCTAACAGAATCAGAATACATTGAATATTCACCATTAGATGATGATTTAAGGGCTGAATTTGAAAATAGATACATTGACTACACAGATAACTATTACTTCAAATATTGCAGCGATAAATGGTTAATGGATAATAGGTCATTAACTTATGAAGACCACACGCATGATATTTTTTTGAAGTTAATGTTGAAAGAAACAACACCTACTAAAAAACTAATTAGTAAGTGTATCCATGATAACAATGTTGATTACTACCGAAAGAATAAGAAAGAAAGAATAACAGATATACCACCTGATACATACTATTGTAGTAATGATGGTGAATATAATTTACTACTACAAGAATTGATTAAAAAATATCAAGAATAAGTATTACTATTTACCTATCTGATACGGTTATATTATAGAAGGATATAACAAACGAAATTAAAATATAATTAGCTTATACAAATCAGGGTGGTTTATTCACCTGAATAGTAAAATCTATCCACCCACTTAATTAAGCTAATCGAAAAAAGATATAATAGTATATGGAAGAAAGACAAATTTTAAAAGTTGATGCAAATGCATTACAAACGCTTGTAAATGTTGCTAATAGTGCAGTATTAAAAGTATCACCAAATGAATTAAACGATATACTTAAAGCATTGGATGTTGAAGCGTTAAACAAAGAAGAACAACCATTAAAAGATGATGGTAAAAAAGAAGAATAAGAAAGAATGGTAGAATATTATTATTTGATTGGTTTTTTATTAGTATTCTTCACATGGTTAACTACTTACATTACTGTTAAAGTTAGATTTGACCCAACAACCAAAGTAGCTACAAAATATGAACCACGTTCAAAGGTTGCTATATGGTTTAAATGGGCTTTTTATATGAAGTTGATACTATCAGCTTCAATCGCTTTATTCTTACCTAATTTCATTCATTTATACTACCAATCTTTCTTATTCGATGTATTTGCGCTGATGTACATACATAGTTATTCTAAAGGTGATTTAAAGAAGTTGCAACGATGGTATAAAGGTGTTAGTGCAAAGGGTAAGATGATAAGAGAAAAGAATGATGTAATAGATGGGTAAGTTTAGGTACATCAATGATGATAAACCACAATTCAAATACTTACCTGAAACAGAACGTGATAAACAACAAAAACATGGATGGACTAAAGAAAGTTCAGATGATGGTTTCTATGATAGTGTATTATGGAGGAATACAAGAAAGATTAAGATAGAACAAAACCCATATTGTGAAAAGTGTAAAGAAGATGGTAGAATAGTACATACACAAGTAGTTGACCATATTACACCATTAGATGTTGCACCTGAATTAGCAACAGTACAATCAAATTTAAGAAGTTTATGCTATCCGTGTCATAATGATAAAACCCGTAAAGACCAGTATGGTAGGTATGAAGATGTAAGAGTAAGAAACAAATATGAAAACTATGGAGAAGAATAAAACAGATGATACCAAATCAACCAAAACCAATAAAGTAAAGGTTGTAAGGGAAAAGAAGAAAACAGATGATAATACACAGGTACGTTATATGGCAGTTATTAGAAAGGCAAAAGGTCATAATGTGTATAACAGTCAGATGTATAAAGATAAGAGTAAAGCAGAAGATTATATTAAAGTGAATAAGAAGCAAGGAGATATAAAAGCATCCAAGATAATCACAATAAAGTTATAAAGCCGTGGGGGGCTAACTTGTAAAATGATGATTATCAAGGATAACCACACGACCCTACATAGCGCACATTTTTTTAAAGTTTTTAGATAGGGGGGTGGTTGAAAATATGATAATTAGAAATGGCAAGGAAAAAAAAGATTGAAAATGTATTACTTGATAAAGAAAAACAGATAGTTAAGTATTTAAAAGATAAAGGAATATATGAAGATGTTGATGATTTTTTAGTATCACAAGTGATTGAAAATATTAAACAAATACATGATGCAATATTAGATATTAAAGCACGTGGTAATTTAGTACCCATTTCATCCAATGGTTTGATTGGTATGAACCCATCTATAACAATCTACAATAAAGCTTTAAAAAATTATCAAGACTTGTGTAGAAAACTATGTTTATCACCACATGATAGGCAGGTTTTAAAGATTGAAGTAGATGTAGATGATGGATTCTAAAACCAAATTAAAAAACGAATATATTGAAGCATGTATTAAGAAGGGTGAAAAATATGAAGATGATGCAATATCAGGTGATATAATTGTACCTGATACTATTAGATTAGCAGCATTAAGAAACAAGGAATTAAGAAAGAAATACATCTATAAAAGAGAGGAATTAGAAGATGTATATAAGTTTCTATTTTATATAAATATACCAAGACAAAAAGCAGGTGTTATGAGGTTTGTTCCTGCTGCATGGCAATGTTTTATTATCAACGCTATTTATGGTATTTATATTGAAATCAATAAAAAGAGTGAAGATTTACCCGACCCTGATGTAGAATATTTTCAGGATGAAAACAATAAACTAAAAGTTAGTGATGAAATTGTAATAGAGCGTTTATTTATTGATGTTCTCATTTTTGTTAGTAGAAAGTCAGGTAAAAGTGTTTTAGGCGGGTTATTATCCTTATATGGACTTATGAAGGGTAATAGAAGTTGTGAAGTATATTTTTTTGGTAGAGAAAAAGCGCAAGCATTACACTTATTAGATTATCTGAAAGATATAATATCAATTTCACCTTCTTTAAATAGAAGGGTTAAACAACTTCAATATAAATTAAGATACGAAAGTAAAGAACAAGGTAAATGTAAAGCTGAACCATTAGGTTATGATAGTTCAACCAAAGATGGTTACAAACCTGATGTATGTGTATATGATGAATTTGCTGCATATCCTAACAGGTCAATAGTTGAAGTTATGGAATCAGGGCAAGGTGCAACATTTTCACCATTGAATGTATTTATTACATCAGCTAATTTTTTTACTGATTACCCGATTGTTGAAGATATTGAAACAGGTAAAAAAATATTAAGTCCTGATGAAGAATTAACCAATGATAGAAAAGCTTACTTCATCTATCAACTGGATGATAAACATGAGGTTAGTAATGAAAAATCATGGATTAAAGCTAATCCTGGTATTGGAAGTAGTACGAGTCTGTATAAATTAAAGCAACTGTATGATAGTGCGCAACTTACACATTCAGGTAAAAGAAACTTTTTAGTTAAAAACTTGAATTTCTTTATTAATGAAAATGAAGGATGGTTAGAAAAGGAATATATTGAAAGATGTAGTAAAAAGTTTGATATAGAAGAATTATATGGTGGTCGTGCATGGGTTGGTATTGATATGAGTGAATCAACCGATTTATCAAGTATTACAGTTACCATTGAACACCCGAAAACAAAGAAATTACATCAGGTATTCAAAACATTTTTCCCACATAAACAGGAAAATAAGAAGTTAAGGAAAACAAAGTTAGATTTAACAGAATGGATTAAGAAAGGGTATATCATACCACATCCATATGAATACATTGATGAAGCATTAGTATTATTAGAAATTGAGCAAATAATTAAACTATTTGATGTTAAATCAATTGTTTATGACCCTTGGGGTGTGAAGAAGATTATAAAACAATTAAAAGCTAAATACATAGGTGAATTTAAAATTGAAAGTTTCCCACAAGAACCAAAATATTTTAATGCACCAATTAGGGAATTAGAAAAGCTAATATACTCTAAACAGATTGTTTTTGAAGATAACCCTATGTTTAGGTATAACATTGATAATATTGTGCTATTCCGTAATTATAACGGATATGTAAGATTTGATAAAAAAGTAAGTAAAGATAGTATTGATATGGCAATTTCTTCTGCTATGTCAATAGGTGCTTATTTAGATACAGAATATGATGTTATCAGCCTGATAACAGAAGATGAATACTATGATGAAGATGAATATTCAGATAGTTAAAAAAATAATGCAAATGAATGAGTTTACTTAACTTTATGTATGGGTTAGGTGGAAGTAATGGTATTAAACAATCAAACTTACCATCTTCTGTTGTTCAAAAGATAATAGAAGATACTAATAATGGTAAGCTTTCAATTCAAGATAATAAGATATACGCATATACTTGTATATCTATTATTGCTAATAATTTTTCAAAACTTAAAATCAATGTAAAGAAAGATAATGTGATTCAAAAAAATCACCCTTTACAGTATGTTTTGAATTATAAATTAAATAGTTATCAAAATAAACAAACTGTATTTTCTACATTAGAAACACATAGAAATGAAACAGGTAATAGTTTATTATGGATTGAATCAAGAAGGCCGTATAAGTTTAGAATATTACCACCTGAACTAATTCAAGATTATGAAATTATAAATGGTGAATTAACCTATAAAATATTAGGTGTAAAGGATATAAGATATAAAGATAAATTCCCATCTGTAATAAAAGCAAGGGATGTTTTACACTTTCGTCAAATAGCAGATGATGGTGTATTAGGATTATCACCATTAGTTGCAGCACATTCAAGTATCGATATGCTAAATAATGCAACTTCAACTATTAATAACTTCTATAAAAATGGTGCTATTACCCAATTTGCGTTAGAAAGTACAGTACCAAATAATGAAGGTAGTGCAGCATTAGCAAAAAAGAGTAGAACTAATTTCAAGAAAACTAATACTGGTGTTGGTAATGCAGGTGAAATAATAAAATTACCATTTGGTCATAAACTTACACCATTAGCAGTTAAAATCGTTGATGAAGCTTTATTAAAAACAGTAGCTTTTAATAGGGATGCATTTTGTTCTATGTATTCAATGCCTAATAGCTTTTTAAATGAACAAGATTCAACAAAGGATATTGAACAGGATACATTACAGTTTAAAGCCTTGTGTATGAGTCCAATTGCATCGATTTATGAAAATGAAATGATGTTTAAATTATTATCTAAAAAAGAAATATTAGATGGTTATTCAATTGAATTTGATTTAGATGGGTTAGTTGAAGTTGATACTAAATCAAAAGTACAGGTTTATAAAGATGCTGTTAGAAATTTTATGATGTCACCATATGAAGCATCACAAAAATTAGGTTTTGAAAATAATAGTGATGAAGCTAAAAAATTACGTGGTGAAGCTCAATTAATACCACTTGTTGATTTTGATAAGTACCATCCATTATTACGAAATGACCCAACAGCAAAAGGTGCTAATGACAACAAGATAAAAAATAATAATAACGATGAATGATTAAAGAAACATTGAAGATAATTCGTTCAGTATCAGATGTTGATGAAGATGTTTATATTGAATTTTATGCTTCTGTTTATAATCAAAAATCAAAACCATTTTTCTGTAAACATACCAATAAAAATATTGTAGAAGTAATGGTTGATGGTGCATTTGATGATGTTTTAAAAAATCCTGAATTAGATTGTAAAGCAACCGTATTTCATGATAAGACAAAAATAATAGGCAGAACATCAGCAGGTACGTTAACACTATCAAGTGATGATTATGGATTGTTAGCACGTGTTAGAATGGGTAATACTCAATTACACCAAGACACAATAGAACAAATTGAAAGGGGTGATTTATTTGAATGTTCATTTATAGCACCTACCAATGATTACGACTACAAAATTGAAGATAATCAAACTGTTAGATATGTTAATAGTGTTCAACATTTAACAGATGTATCAATAGTTGATGAAGGTCAATATAAAAATACAATAATAATGAAGCGAGATATGGAAGATATTAATAAAGAACAAGTTAAAGAAACCAAAGAATTAATTGAATTAAAGTATGAAGAAAAGGTTGAAGATACTGATGATGTAAAGGAAAAAGCAGAAGATAAAACAGAAGAACAACCCGAAAAGAAAGAAGAAAAGGTTGATGAAACTGATAAAGAAGAAAATTCTAAACAAGTAGAATTAAAAAATGAAAAGAAAGAAGAAATCATTGAATTAAAAAATGATAAAAAAGAAGAAGATATAAACATGATTAACAATGAAAACAAAAATGTAGATAACATTGAATTAGTAAGAAATTTCTTAAATGATACAACACAGAATGGTACTATCATGCTTGAAAGAGCAGGTGAATTAACAACTACTGTTGCAGATAATTCAATTGTACGTAAACCTGAAGATATTTCTATTGTAGGTAAAGAGTTAGTATTTAACTCATTAAATTGTGATTATCACAATAATGCAGTTGGTTATATACCATTACCATATAAATCACCCGCAGTTGGTCAAGCTGTTGCAGAATTAGCATCTGTTACACAGGATACAATCGATATGAATGGTAATATTTTAACACCTAAATCATTTCAATATCAATTTAAATATTCATTAGAAACTGTTGCAGCAGCAGGTGATGCATTTGTACAGAAATTAATTGATGATGGTGTGAAAGGTGCTTATAGAGCATTTGAAAAATCAGTATTTGATAAACTTATTGCAGGTGCAACAACAGTAACAGGTACTAATACTTATACAATGGAGAATTTAGATTTAATTGAAGAAGAAATTGATTCAACTAATGATTTAACTTTCTTATCTACAAAGAAATCATACGGTAAAGCAAAGCGAATTAAATTAGATGATGGTTCAGGTTTATTTTATGCTAAAAACGGAAAAACACATGGTGAGTCAAAGTGGATTTATTCAACAAACTTTGTTAATCCAACAAATGAAGAATATGTAGTTTGTGGTGATTTAAAAGAAGGTTTAGCAATCGCAGATTATAACCAAAAGATGATTGTAAAAGATTTTACATCAGAGCCAGGTCAATGTATCGTAACTGTTATAATTATGATGGATTCAGCTCTTAAAAATCCAACTTTAATTTATAAGTCAGAGGATTTAGACCCAACAGCTTAATTTTTCCTCTATATACCCAACCCCTTTAGATAGTTAATCTTAATTATTTAAAGGGGTTATAAATCAATCAATTAATAAATATGAAAATCATTAGAGATAAAAAAAATAGAATTATACCTATAACATTAGAACAGGTGAAAACCCAGTGTATAATTGATTTAGAATATGGTGATGAAGATGAAAAATTAGATAGGTTTTTGAAATCAACAATTAACACATTTGAAAATTATATTTCGGGTGAAATTCTATTAACTGATGTTACAATTATTACTGATGATGTAAGTGGTGATGAGTTTAAATTTAAAGTTGGTGGTTTTAGTTCACTTTCAGGTGTTACGGTAAATGATATTGAAATAACAGGGTGTACCGTTATTACAAATGATTATAGTGAAATAGATTATTCGCATAACAATCACTTCATTTTACAACTACCTGAAAGTGTAAATGCAGGTGATATTGTAAAGATTTATTTTAAAACAGGTTTTGATGAAGTACCATCAGATATATTAGATGCAATATTAAGAGGTGTAAATGATAAGTACGATGCTAATTACATTGATAAAAGAACATTAAATGAATTAAACTCATACATAATAAATTATTGGGATTATTAATATGGAAGGTAGATTTTTAAAATATAAGATTAAATGGAAAAAGAAAACCATAATCAAAGATGGGTATGAAAATATTGAAAGTGTAATTGAAAAAGATATTAAAGCCTATCTAATGAAGCAAACAGGTAATAAAGGTGATGATAATAATGAAAAATTCACACATCAAAATTTAGTGTTTAAAATCCGTAATCATTACAATATAAATTACACTGATATTATTGTATATGATGGTTTTGAATATGAAATAGATAATATTTTACCAACACTTGATAAACAATGGTGTGAATTGTATGTATCAAAAATTAACACATAATTATGGCAGATATAGGTTTTAGAATTGACCAATCGGATTTAGTTAAAAAGGTTGATAAACTTGTTGGTTTAACTTCAAAAGAAATGATTAGTGTTTTTAATCGTTCATTGGCTAAATCAGCATCTCAAACTGTTGTAAAAGAAGCACGAAGGGATTTAAAAAAATGGTTATCATTTTCGGAAGATAGCACAGGTGAAACAGCACGTTCATTAGGTGTTAAGAGCGCACGTAAAAAACCATTGGTATTAGTTGGTGGTAGAAAGGGTAAATATAATTCTCAACTCATCCACATATTAGACCAAGGTACAGAAATCAGAACAACTAAAGATGGTAAAAATACTGGTCGTGTTTTAGGTTTAAATTTTTATCTAAATGCCTATAAAGCAAAGGTAAATAGTTTAGAATCAGAAATGATTAAAAACATGAATGATAACTACTTAAAGAAAGTAGTGAAAAAGTTAGAATAATGAATGATTAATATTGATGAGTTAGTTTATGAATTTTTATCTGGTTATACCGAGTTAGTAGATATTATTGATGATAAAATATTTGTAATTGATATACCTGAAAATACATCATTACCTGTTGTGCAAATTGGTAGTGAAACAAACGTTGAAAGAACAAGAGATAAAAGAATAGATAAAACAGAATTAGTTATTCATATTTATTCCTCTAAACATTCACAAGGTTGGGAAATCATGGAAAAAATTGTTGAATATTTAGATTTAGCAGAAGATGGTAATACAAATACACAATTATTTTTCAAACATAGACATGAACAACATAATGGATATTCACATATCCAAACTATCACATTTGATGTGAAATAAAAAAGAATAATGATTACATGGCATTTCAAAAGACTAAACCAATCGATGGTAGTAGCATTTTAATAAAAATTGATGGTAAACCAATGGGTTTACAAACAGCAGGTTCATTAAATATTGAACGTGAACCAAAAGAAGTAACTTTCAAAAAAATAGATAGAGCAACCAGTATTTATAAGGATTTTACAGCAGGTCAAATTACATGGACTGTTGAAAATTCAGCTTATTGGCTTGGAATTTCGGGTGATACAGAAATGGTAAGTTATAGAGATATTTTAAATAAAGTTCAATCTGTTGATAGTTATGAAGTAGAAATTGTAGTAGAATTTGTACAAGGATTAGATACTATAACCATTACAGGACAAGCACTAATTAGTAATTTATCATTTGATATTACTAACAGTAATGAAGATTTAACTTATAGTTGTTCATTACAAGGAACTGGCGCATTTACAGTTGCAGAAGTTTTAGGGTAATAAATAAGGGGTGATAATTCACCCTTTTTTTATAAAAAAATATAAAGATATAGATGAAAAGAATAACAATTAAAGGAAGACAATATGAAGTAAAAGAAACATTTAGGGCAATTTTTGATTTTGAAGAAAAGTATAAAAAACTAACACCTGAATTATTAAAAGAACAATTTGAGTTTTTATACTTCATTTTAAAAAATGCTAATAGAAAAGATAAAGAAGATACGGTTAAGTTTAAAATGACTTTTGACCAATTTATAGATGTATTAGAAGAAGATAAAGAAATATTTAATACACTAAATGATGCATTAGCACCTGATGTACCCGAATCAACAGAAGATGGTGAATCAGAAAAAAAGAATTAGTATCAATTCTAAAAGTATTTGGTGATGTTGTTGTTAATTCATCAATATCACCTGATTATTTTTGGTATGAATTAACACGGGAAGAATTGATACATGTTAATAGTGCTATTGAAGCAAATAACCGTGAATTGTGGGAAATTGCAAGAATACAGGCATACCACACTGTACTACCACATATTGATAGTAAAAAAATAAAGAATTTCACACCTCAAAAATTTATGCCTTTTGAATGGGATAAATACAATAAACGCTTACAAGAAGTAGTGAAAAAGATTGAACTATCAAGAGAAGAAAAATTAAAAATCATGCACCGTTTAACATCAGCTAAATCAACAGGTGAAGTTTTTAATTTTTAAAAAATAATCCCTAGTGAATTGGCAGGAAGCATTGAAACACGTATAGCCTTGCGTGGAGATGTGAAAGATGTACTCTCTAAAATGAACACCTTTCACAATAGGGTAAATAGAGGTAATCAAAAAATACAAAACTCATTCAAAACAACAAATACACTCATTACAAAAATGGGTGGTTTGATGGGTGGTTTAGCATTAGCATCATCTTTTAAAAAACTAATAAATACAGCAGGTTCATTTGAGAATGCAATGAGTCGTGTTCGTGCGATAACAAGAGCATCAGATGATGATTTTCAGTTATTAAGAAACGCAGCGTTAGAAATGGGTAGAACTACCATCTATTCATCTTCACAAGCAGCACAGGCATTACAAGAGTTAGGTATGGCAGGTTTAGATGCTAATCAATCAGTATCAGCCTTACCACAGGTATTACAATTAGCATCAGCAGGTCAATTACAATTAGCTGATGCAGCAAACATTGTAACAGGTGTAATGAAGGGTATGAATTTAGAAATATCCGATACACAAAGAATAAATGATGTATTAGCAGCAGCATCAACAGCAGCAAAAACAGATATTACATCACTTGGTGAAGCATTTGCAAATGTATCATCAACAGCATCAGCATTAGGTGTATCATTAGAAGATACCACAACATTAATATCAACAATGGCTAATGCTAATATTTCAGGAAGTGAAGCAGGTAATGCTTTAAAATCAAGTTTGTTAAGATTAGCAGCACCAACAGTAGAAGTTGCAGAATCATTAAATGAAGTTGGTATATCTGTTAATGATATGGCTAACTATATCAATAATGGTGATATAATGGGTTTTTTTGAACAGTTGCGTGTTTCAATGGCTAATATGTCAACATCTGAAAAAGGTGCAATTTTATCGGGTTTATTTGGTAAACAACAAGCAGGTAAAATGGCAGCTATTATTGGTGCTACACAAGAACAAGTAGACCAACTATCAAACTCTATATCAAACTCAAAAGGTTTTACTGAACAAATGGCTAATGATGGTATTGGTTCATGGCAAAAAGCAACCAAATTATTAGAATCAGCCGTTGAAGGATTATTAATTAAATTAGGTGATGGTGGTTTATTAGGCGTTGTTACTAAATTTATTAATAACCTATCATCATTTGTTAGTTGGATAACTAATTTAACAGGTTCATTTGATTCATTAATACCTGTTGCTTATGGTGCAGCAACAGCAATAACAGTGTTATATGCATCATTAACAGGTGGTTTGAGTGCTATTGTAACAGCCGTTAGTGTAGCAGTCGTTGGTATTGTGACATATTGGAATGATATTATTAAGGCAATAGAAGGTGGTATTAATGCAATAATTGATTTTGCTAATAAATCAACCATATTAAGAACTGCATTTGTAGTTGCAGCAGAATACATTAAGTTCTTTTATGAATCAGTTAAAACATATTTAGGTTTCATAGTTGAATATTTTAAAACACTTGGTACAGTAATATTTAAAGTGTTTGAAGCAGCTTGGAAAAAAGTTAAAAGTTTATTTACAGATGATGATTATTCGTTCGTTGATAATATTACTAATGAATTTAAAAGTGCATTTGATAATATACGAAATGAAGCAAAAGAAAGTGCTGAACACCTACAAAACCAATTAACTACAGCAGTTCAAAATGTTGCAGATGCTTACAATGGTAAAGAAATTGCCCATGTAAAATTAGGTTTAGCAACAACATCAACTAATGTTTCAAAACCATCAACTAATGATAACAAAAAAATAAATAGTGGATGGCAGGCAGGTGATGATTTTGATTTTGAATTTGAAGATTTAAATGAAGAATTAGAAATAGTTGATACTAAATTTAAAAAACTACAAGAAACAGCAGAGCAGGTTGGTAATTCAATTTCAAATGTGTTTAACCAAACAGGGAATAAAATAGTTTCGTCATTAGAATTAGCAGAAGATGGAATGGATGGTTTTAAGAGCACATTACTAAAAACAACTATTGAATTATTATCAATGTATTTAGCGAGTGCATTGTCAGCAGCAATTAGTGGTGGTGCAGCAGCAGGTGCAAGTACAGGACCTGCTGCAATTGCAACAACACCCGCTTTTATAGCAACACTAACAGGTGGTGTGCTTTCAGCATTCGCAGCTATCCCAAGATTTCAATACGGTGGGATGGTAGGAAATGCACGTTATCATGGTGACAATGTGGTTGCAAGACTTAATGAAGGGGAAGGTGTGCTCACACGTCAAGGTGTAGCAAATGCAGCAGCATTATATAATAGTACATCAGATAATGGCGTTCAAACCATTAGAGTAATAGCAAAAGGTGATGATTTAGAGGGTGTTGCTGAATATCGCAACCAAAAAATAAGACGTTTTTAATAATGGCATATGGTCTTAAATTATATTATGAATGGACTTCATTTACAGGAATACACAACAGGGTAGAAATCAGAGATAAAGATAAAGCAGATGATACAGGTGCAATACAAGCTATTGCACTTGATAACTGTTTAGAAATCGAATACCCGAAAAAGAAATTGTGTTATGAACCTATTCGTTCATGTGGTGCAACATTATTTTTTGAATATCGTGGTGCTGAAGGTGTCTTAAATGACTTTTTTACACCTGATTTACAAAAGTTTAAAGTAATCCATTATCAGGAAAGTAATGTTAATTTTCTTGGATTTCTAAATACAGAGATGTATTCAGAAAATTTTGAAACTAATACAGAAAATGGTGTTGAAGTATCATTAACAGCGAATAATGGTTTATCTATTTTAGATAGAATGAATTACATACAATCAGGTGGTACATTTTATTATGGTGTTGACAACTTCAAAACCTTATTAGAAAGGGTAATAAATGCAACAGATTTAGAGTATCAAAACCTTTATATCAAAAACCTTTCAGATATAACAATTGATGGTGTTGTTAAGTCAAATTATTTAGAAGAATTACACATCAACAATAGTAATTGGATAGATGAAGATTTTGAAACGGCAACTATGCGTGATGTACTCGAAAATATGTTATTGGGTACAGGTCTACAGCTCTTTACAATAGAGGATGATATTTATATTTTACCAATAAACCTACAAGCAACAGCATCAGCAACTAATTCTTTCTATCACTATACTTTACCAAGTATGACCAAACAAACTAATGTTAGTATTGATTTATCTGCATTAGAAATTGATGATATTGGATTTTATAAAGGTGGTCAAAGTGTTAGTTATCAAACAGCAATAAATAGTCAAGAAATAGAATTTGACCCATATAGTATTGATGATGATGTAATAAATGGTGAAATAGATGAAGATGATTTATTTATAACTAATACAGGTTCAGAATCATTTGGTAGTGGTGACTATGCTTGGACTAAAGAATATTATTCTGAACACTCGAATTTTGTTACTAACCCAAATCAAACTACATACCCTGCAAAATTTGTAAAAGCATTTAAAACGAACGAACCAACGAAGAATAAGAATTACATTGATATTAAAAGTTATGCAATGACACCATTAGGTTCATATAATTGGGCGGTTGAATCTAAACCTGTACCTATTTATGTAATCAATGGTTCAAAGCTCTTAATCAATATTGAAATGTATTTACAATGTAAGGATAATTGGGAAGGTGACCCTGATGATGAAAGTGGTACGAACTTAAATTTTGGTTTTTTAGAATACGGTTGTGAAATCTACATTAGGTCAGGTAATTATGCATATAATAAGAATACTAAAAAGTTTGATACCTACTTTGATGCTTCATTAAATCTTGGGTATCCTGGTACCTCTAACCGTGAATGCTTAATTCAGGCGCATGATGCAACAGCAACAGACTATACACCATACAATGGATTTGATGAAACATTTACAACTCACAACATTATAGAATTTGATTATGATTCAGGTATTGATGTTGATAACAATATTGTGGTTGGAATAACACCACGTAGAAATGGTTATTTATCAGCAGTTGACTATGCACGAATCTATGATATTAAAATTTCAATTTTCGATGAAACAGCAGATAAATATGGTGTTGATTTATCCGAGTTAGTTAAATCATCTGAATTAGAATTAGATGCACTATACAAAAATAAGGGTAAGAAGATAGAATTAAATTGTGGTACTATCTTAAAAGAACCTGATTTTAAAGTAAATAACCCAAATCAAAGAGGTGCTTTTTTATGGTCAGATGATGGTGTAAACTTCACACCAATAGAGAAGTTTAAAAAAGGTACAGATTTAAATGATTCTGAATATTTTGTATTGAATCAGGTTATAAAAAACTATGAAACACCTTCAACAGTATTAAAAGGTCATTTTAACACATTTAATATCTTAAAACCAATAACATATAATAACTATCTACCAAGTATTAAAATGGTAGCAACAGGTGGTGTATATGACTACTACAATGATACTTTTTCTTGTACTCTACAAGAAATAAAAACGATGTGATAATGAATGATTTACAAGAAGAAATTAAAGACTAAAGAGTTTTCAAGAAATAAAAGAATTTATAATTCAGGTGGTTCATCATCATCTTCATCTATTGGTGGTTCAGGTGTTGGTGGTTCATTTTTAGACCAATATTTTACATTTGATACGGTTAATGATATTCTAATAGCAAATAAAACTATTGCATCTGAAGGTTCATTAGTAGCATACTTAAACAATGGTCAAACACTACCAAGTATTTTTGATGATTTACCAAAAGCAAGTGCAACAGATTTTGGTGTTGTTAAGGTCGGAACAGGATTCAACGTAAATCAGGGGGTTATTAGTCTTGATTCATCAGCCGTTACACCTCAAACACTTTCATTAGTAGGTAATGATTTATCAATTAGTAATGGTAATACAGTTGATTTATCAGGTTTATCACCTGATTTAACAGGTTATGCATCTGAATCATGGGTAAATACTCAATTAACCGATTATGTAACTGACAGCTCATTAAATACAACATTAGGTGGTTATGAACCAATTATAACAACTAAAAATAGTGCATTTAATAAATCATTTAGTGGTTCAGGGAGTGCATCAACAGTTAGCCGTTCAGACCATAATCACAATACATCATATCACCCTTTAAACGGTAATACTTCAACAGCATTTAGTGTTAGTCAATTAACCCTTAAAAGTGGTGTATTTACATATGATGCTGTTGAAGATGAAATTGTGATAAATAAAAATGTTCGTATTCAGGGTAATACATTATCAGAGGGAAGTGTAACAGCATATGCAGCTAATGGTGGTTCATCAACTATATGGGATGGTGCACCGATTGCTTCATATAGTGATAAAGGTATTTTATCAGTTAATAATACTTCACCATTAACAATTACTAATGGTGTGTTATCGCTTAATTCAACAGCAATTGACCCTACATTAACACTAAATGGTAATACCTTAAATGTTAATGGTTCAAGTATTGATTTATCAAGTATTTCAACTGATTTGACAGATTATTACACCAAATCAGAAAGTGATAATAGGTATAGTTTACAAGGTGGTTCATCAACAACAGATTTTAAAGTAAGAAACTTAAATGTGTATGGTGAATTATCATTTATTAATGCCGTTGACATCCCAATTGATGATGCTTTTGTAAAGTTGAATAATGGTAATGCTTTAGTTGATAGTGGTATTAAAGTTTATAATGGTACTGATGATAAAGCACGTTTATTTTTTCAAGCAAGTACAGGTAAATGGGTATTTGGTGATGACGATGTGTATAATAAAATAGCAAGTGAAGAATGGGTATCAGCTAATTACCTTTTATCAACAGGTAAAGCAGTAGACAGTGATAAACTTGATGGTATAAATGGTAGTCAGTTTTTACGAAGTGATGTAGATGATATTAAATGGGGTAAAACTTGGTTTAACAATAATATTACAGGGCAAGATGCAAGTGGTGCAATAGCTCAATTTAACGGCTTTATTCGTACAGGTAATATCTATTTACATACAGGTGGTAATTCACCAAATAATGATAGAGATGGTGATGTTATTAGTAATAACAATGGTCAATTAGAATGGAGAAGTAATAAAGTTTGGCATTCAGGTAATGTTGGTTCAGGTAGTGGTTTAGATGCTGATACACTTGATACTTATCACGCATCAAGTTTTCCACGTAAATCTGAAAATGCTACTATAACGTCTACTTGGAAATTTAGTAATGGTTTAAAAATATCTGATAGTGTTACTACTTCACAAGGTAAGGGTATAAGGTGGCACGGTACAAGTGATGGATATGGAATTTATCAAACTACAGGTGCTTGGTCAAATCCTTATAACCAATTACGATTGCAATGGAATACAGGAATAATAATATATGGTGGTGATGATGCATACCTAAAGAGTGGTGTAATGATACCATCTAATGTAAGTATTGGTAAGGAAGAAAAACCTACAGTACCACTTGATGTTAATGGTAAAGGTCGGTTTGCAGGTCAAGATTCAGGTAAACAAATACAAATAGGTGGTTTAACGGGTGATAGAAGTACTTCAATGGGTGTTGTTACCGTTACGAATGGAAATTTACATATTGATGCAGCTACAGGTTTCAATTCTTATATCAACTACTATAATCGTTATCCAACATACATTGGTGGTAATACATACATTGGTGCTGATACAGATTCGGATAGTAGAGTATTAAAGATTACATCAAAAGCAGATGCGGGTATACAACTAATTGCTGATACTGATAATGCAACAGAAACACATAACCCTTATATCTACTTTGCACAAGATGGTGCAGGTGTAAAAGGTAATATTGGTTATAATGATACAGGTTTAGATTCAATGCAAAATACTGTAAGTAATGCTACCACTAACTCTATGATTCTTCATAATCAATCTTCTACAAATATTGAATTTGCTATAAACGGGACACGAAGAATGTATCTTAGTAATAGTGGTACACTTGATGTTACAGGTCTTATTCAAGGTAGTTATTTTAAAGCTGATGGTACAGCAGGTTTTTCTTGTGAATCGGGTAATGGTAGAGGTTATAGATTTTGGAATAGTGATAGTTATAAAATCTATATGGCGCAAGATGCTGATGCAACTTGGGGTGGTGCTTTGGTAGATGATACAGATTACCACACTTACTTTAGGATGTCAGGTACTAAAAGAGGTTGGGTTTTTCGAAATTTATCAACTACTTCAACAAATAATGGTGCAGTACTCCAAATATCAGGTGAGGGTAATTTAACAGCACGTGGTACTATTAAAGCTTATGCAACATCAGATAGAAGGCTAAAGGAAGATATAAAACCTTTATCTAATTCATTAGATGTAGTTAATAAACTGAATCCTGTTAGTTACAAATGGAATGAAAAAGGAGTTGATTTGATGTCATTGAGTGATGATAAAGTTGATGATATTGGTCTGATTGCACAAGAATTAGAAGATGTTGTACCCGAAGCAATAGGTACATTATACGATGATTATAAAGCAATCGAATATTCTAAACTAATACCACACTTAATTAAAGCAATTCAAGAACTTTCAAATGAAGTTAATGAACTAAAAAAGAAATAATTATGAATGGCGTTAAGCGAAACTAATTTAACAATTGATGATGTTAAAACAGCGATTGGTGATAATTCAAATGATGTTGGTGTTTTGTGTACATCGAATAACATCAACATGTATTCATTAAAGAAACCTGTATATCAGGAAAATAACACTGCGTCAGAATGGTATAAATCAAAAGATGGTAATTATTCACTATTAATACCATCATATAGTTATGGTCAAACTCCATCAGATTGGACTTATAATAAACCATCAGGTGGCAGTGTTGAACCGTTCGACCTTGGTCATTTCAGGGGATACAATCACAGCGGAGAAATTCCGATGGTACAACCACAATCATCAATATCTTTTAATAAGTGGTCAGATAGTTATGTAACATTTATGTTTACATTATCACCCCAAAGTGCATCAAATATAAATATGAGTGATTTAGATTATAATGGTATACCATTAGACCAAATGCATCTTGGTGTAGAAGTGAGTAAGTCAGGTGAAGCAACACAATATTTAACTGCACAAGCACCAATATCAGGTGGTGATGGTGCTGTTTTAGATTTCAACCTATCACCTTTTAATGGATGGTCAACAGGTACGGCAACGGTTAAATTTTTCTTATCTAAACTACCACGTGCACAAGGAGCAACAGAACCAACAGCAAATGAGAAATGTAATTTACCATCAGGTACAGGTACATATAGAACATGTACACTAAGTATAACTAATTCAAGTGTGTTAAGTGTTACTGACCAATGGTTAGGTAAAACAAAAACGGGTACTTTTTATGACCCAGAACAAACACCTGAAACACCTATTGTATCGGGTAGTTATGCATCTTGGAAAGTAACCATAAGAAATACTGATAGTGAATCTTATACACTCTATGACCATGATTTAGATTGGGAATTAAATCCCAATATGGCAGGTATGAACACCACTATTGATTGTAATGGAAAAATGTATAACACAAGTGGTACAGCAATCAATTCTGTATCAATTGGTGCAGGTAGTTCAACTACTATTGTTCTTTATGGTTCAGTGCTAAATTCTCAATCTACAAGTGATTGGGTTGAATCAGCGTTTAACCTTTTACACAAAGGCACACAAATAGGTTCAACATTAGCTGTTTATGAAGCAATGGCAGGTAATTATGAAGGTGGTGGAGGACCGATGTAATAAAAAATAATCCTTAATAAATTGACTAATAACAAAGAAACACAGCGTTTAGTGTTAAACTACGTTGCAATAGTATTGACTTGTTTATCAATCTTTTATTATGCTGTTGTGGAGAAAGCAACATTTAAAAATAAACTTGATAATCAGAACGCTAAAATTGAACAATTGGAAGAAGATATTAAAGAATTAGAAGCTGAAAAGGTTGATGTTCAGATATTTCAAATGATAATTGACGATTTAAAAGAAATCAAAGCTGATGTGAGGGATATAAAAAAGAATGGTAAGGGATGAAGCAGCTAATTTTAAACTTGTTATCAGGTGGTGATAAAGCTTCATCTAATCGGTTAATTGGTATTTCAGCATTTTTAATAATGATAGTGTTAATTACTCTATCATTATTTGTTTTTGATGTAAATGTTGAAATATTCAATACTTCAATATCTTATTTATTCTATTTAGTAATCATTAGTTTAGGTTATAAAGGAATTGAAAAAACAATTGGATTTTTTAAAAAATCTGATTCAAAAAAAGATGATGATGAATGATTAAAACATCAATGACTTTAGCAGGTAAAATTTTCATGATTTTATTCTTCTTTTCGCTTGGTTTGGGTGTAGGAATTTACATTTCACAACCTGATGAAATAGAGGATAATACAGGGAACAAGACCGAAATAGTAATAGAAAAAAATAAGGATGGTCAAATTATTATTGAAACTGAATCAAAACAAGGTGAAGAAGTTGATAATGATGATGATGAACCAAAGAAGAAAAAGAAATTTTGGTTATTTTAGCAGTTGATAAAATTTACAGAGTTTTCTAAAAAGAAAAGCATGATAGACAACGGTTTATCATGCTTTTTTTGTGCACATCATTTATTTAGCTTCTAATTTTTTTGCAATTTCTTTAATGGAACCAACAACACCAACAAAGTGATTTTTATCGAAATAAATGATTGTATCACCGTCATCAAATCCATTTTTAAGTTCCTTTACATGGTCTGGATTTACCATCGTAATAGTGTCATTCGTTGTTTTAAATTCTATTAGTTTCATTGATAAACGTTTAGTTAATGGTTATTTCTTTTTGGGTGTTTTACCGCTTGATGATTTTACTTTTGGGTTTGGTTGTAGACCTTTTACTAACCTACCTGTAGGTGGTTTTGGTTTGGGTTTTGAACTTGCTTGATTAGATTTTTTTTCGCTCATAGTTAATAGACTTTAAGTTAATACTATCTGATTTAGTTTTATTTTGCTCTATTTCAATTGTTGTATTCGTTCTCTGTTCTTTGAATAAAGAACTATCGTATGAGCTAATACCAAAGGGTATAGATGTTAAACCAATTGTGATTAGTGTGTAAAAAAGAAACTGTTTGGATTTATATAAATCATATGACCTTGCATCATTTATTTGTGTATTGTTATCTGCATAGGTAATATATTCACTTTCCATGTACTTAATAAACTTCCTTTCCGCTTTAGGTGGTTTCTTTTTATATTGCTCTTTTAGTTCTACATAATACTTATCAATGTCTTTCAGTAAAGCTATTTCTCTATAATCGTAGCCTTTGTGAAAGTTATTAAATGATTTAATTAAGTAGATAATTGATATAAATAAGATTATAGCACTGATTGTTACAAATGATAAAAAAAAGATTTTCAGATACAGACCATTACTATAATCAAAGCTTGTACATAAATAAACAATTGAAGCGGTTAGACCAGATAAGATACCTACAGGAATACTAACGGAGTTATTTAAAACATCACGTCTTAAATTTTCCCTTTCGTAGATAGATTTATAAAACTCTAATTTATTCATACTTAATTAGTGTGATAATCAAATATACCAAAAAAAAAAATGATACATCTTGAGTTCTTATGATAGTTTGAAATATAATTAATACATATGGTAGTTTAATTAACTATGTACAAAAAAAGCATGATAAATTTATATCATGCTTTTTTTGTACATTTACATCAATGTTAGATGTAATGATACATACGTAATTGAATAGCTAACATGATTGCAGCAATTAACAATTGTAAGAACATCACCAACGAATTGAACCACCTTGTGGTTTCAACTGTTTCTTTTAAAAATACTTTTTTTGTCATATTATTTATGATTTTAAAACGAATGACCACCTGTACCAGAGGTGGTTTTTTCGTTATTGGTTAATTACACTGTAAAGATAAGTATTATATTCTATATAGAAACATTCTAAATAGTGAATTTTTCAGTAGTTATCAACACTTTTAATCAGGTAATCAGATACTTAATATTAATATTTCATTGTATTTTTATTGCAATAAGTTTCTGAATTGAACAGTATACTTGATGAGTAGAGGATTAGAATTAAGTATTAATCAGATAGAAGGTGGTACATCAATTTGTATCACTTTTTTTCTAATAGTTTAAATTCGTGATGAGGAAAGAATCCCTTAATACAATATTCCCCTTCAAATAGTTCTTTATAATGTGTGAAATCTTTACTATCCATTTTTTTATAAAAGTTATCAAAATGTTCATGATAATCTGATAAACTTCGGTATGAGTTTTTTGTGTCGAATTTTAAAATTTCGTCAATGACTTTATAGTACATCTTTATATACTTGTAATACTCACCTAAATAGATGAATTTTACACTTTCTCCTCCTCTATTAGCCAATATCTTTAATTTACCATTGAGAAAGTCAATATGATTATCTAAAAATACGGGTTTAGGTGCATTTAGATATTCAATTAAACTATGAAGATGAAAAACAACGTATTTTCTTATCTCAAACTTCTTTACCATAAAATCTTTATCAGCACTTGATGAAATTACCTTTGAGAAGGTATTTACTAATCTCTCTATCTCTTTTGTTGGTTTTTCATCAACAGAGTATTCACCATTACTGCTATTGGGGTAAAATTCTTTGTATAAGTAATTAATGTTGTAGTTATCTATGTTCTTTATGTTCTTTTGTAAGTGTTTTTCAAACTCTTCAATGTGCTTATAATAATTAGAAAAATTATTGGTTTCACTTAGTAGTTCTATTTGTTTTCTTGATTGTTCTGAGCGAGCATATGATATAAAGAAGGCACTCCACGGAATCATAGCAGCAAGAACAGTAAAAGGCAATTTAAATTCGTCTAAAAATGTTGTATATCCTTGTGATGTAAATGAAAATTCATATTGTCCATTAAATAAGATGCCAACGAATAGGATTAAAAATAGGATGAAAATAAATATATTGGGAATATAGAACCACGGACTATGAATAATCGGTTTAGTAGTTTTCTTTTGTTCTGTGTTCATATTTGAATTAATCATTAAGGTAAAATTTCACGTTAACTTAATAAAAATTCATTAATTACAGATATTACTTCTTCAACACATCACACACCCACACAGAATTATCATCGAATTTAAATATGTAATTATCAGTTCTTATCATATCTACACCTTCAACCACATTATCAATAAATACTACTAAAATTTGATGCTGTTCGGGTAATGGTAAAATATGTTCTTTCTTTAATTGATACTTCACATCATTGTGGTAAAATTCACCATCACCACCAATAGAAAATGATGAACGTGTAGATATTACTATTCTATTATTAGTAGATATTACCATGTACCGCTTCAATATTTCCTTTTCTATTTCGGGTAGTTTTTCCCAAAAGTTAGTAATAATGATACTATCAATATCTTTGAAGTATGGGTACATCTATTTATTGAATGATTTATTACCTAATTCTATCACTTCCATATCTTTAACTTCACTTTTATCTAAAGTAAATCTTAACGCAGTTCTGACAGCGTGAAATCCTGAACGACCACAAGCACCTGAATTTAAATGTAGTAAATCGTACTTTTTATCATACATCACTTTAAGTATATGTGAATGACCTGTTATAAGTAATTTAGGAGGTTTTTTATTCAATATTTCCTTTACTTGGTAGGTGTATTTATTTGGGTAACCTCCTATGTGAATAATCATTACATCTACACCATCACATGTAAACCTTTCTATTTCATTTAGTTCATTACGTAGTTTAGCGTCATCTATATTACCATATACAGCAACAGTTGGTTTAAAACTTCTTAACTCATCTAATACACGAATATCACCAATATCACCTGCATGCCAAATTTCATCTACATCTTTGAATAATTCTTTAAGCTTTGTATCAAAATATGAATGTGTATCTGAAATTAAACCTATCCTTGTCATCTACTTTTTTCTACAAAAATAATATAATTTAATAGATGTCTGATATTTAGAAATATTCTAAATAAAACACTAAGGGCTAAATATCAATTAATTAACAGATGACACATAGAGACTACAAGGATATCCACCAATGTGCGTCATCCACACATCCACACCCTCGCACATGAATCGTTCATGGGCTTTTAACTCTTGCCTGATATCCAATCCGTCAATATTACCATAAACGGCCCTCACCGTTTTCAGTTCCTTTAATTTGTCGAGCACTCTGATATCACCAATGTCGCCTGCGTGCCATATTTCATCAACATCTTTAAATAATTCTACAAAGCGCTCATCCAGATAAGAATGCGTATCTGATAGTAAACCTATTTTAGTCATGTGAGTTCGAAATGTCGTAAATCATTGTCAAATCTACCCTATTTTTAATATTTTTAAGCAAGCAAGAGACTAAACTATGCCTATCGAACAACAATTTTTCAATCGGGATATCAGTTGGCTTTCATTTAACCACCGGGTACTCGAAGAAGCTAAAGATACAAGTCTTCCATTATTCGAACGCTTGAAATTCCTCGCTATTTACTCCAATAATCTGGATGAATTTTACAAGGTAAGGGTGGCCGAATATCGCAATGCCACGCTTCATCCCGATAGTTACCCTGATATCCCCCGGGCAGGTCAGATATTGGAAAAAATCAATACAATTGTTGGTCAGCACTGGATAGAATACAGTAAAATATTCAAAGGTGAGATACTTCCGTTGATGGAAAAAAGCGGCATTATTCTGCATCTCGATGGCTATTCTGACAAAAAAGAGCATAAAAAGTTTATTCACAACTTTTTTCATACCGAACTCATACCCTATTGCCAGCCGGTACTTCTTAATAAAGGAACCCGCAGTTTTATGCGAGACAATCGTTTATACCTTGCTGTTAAGTTGTATCGAAAAAGGAAGAAGAACGATAAAAAAAATAAGAACCGACGAGCCAGGTATGCCCTGATAAAAGTACCAACCAACGACCATAAACGCTTCATAAAGCTTCCCCGTGTTGACAACCAGTATCATTATATGTTTTTAGATGATGCCATACGCTATGGCCTGCCGGAGTTGTTTCCGGGTTATGATGTTGTTGGCAGCTGGGGAGTTAAAATTGCACGCAATGCAGACCTTGGCATTGAAGATGAGTTTTGGGGAGACCTGGTTGAAAAGATCAGGAAAAACCTGGCCCTAAGAAAAACCGGTACACCGGCAGGTTTGTATCACGACAGAGCTATACCACCCGATGTATTAAAGTTTCTGATGAAATCGTTTGATATCAAACCGATCGAATTAGTTGAAACAGGCAGTTATCAGAATTTGCATGACTTCTTCTCATTTCCAAATCCCTACTCACCAGACCTGGAATGGCAGGCGCCCGAACCGATAAAACCATTTGAGCTAGAGGAAGCAGGGTCAATGTTTGAAGCTATCAAACGCAAAGAACGGGTTTTGCACTATCCGTATCACTCATTTGACTATGTTATACAGTTTTTACGGGAAGCGGCCACCGACGAGAAAGTGGACGAAATAAAGGTAACCCAATACCGTGTTGCCAGTAACTCAGAGGTTGTGGGCGCTTTGATATTTGCAGCACACAACAAAAAGAAAGTAACTGTTTTTGTTGAAGTAAAAGCTCGTTTTGATGAAGCCAATAACCTTTACTTCGCACGACAGATGGAAAAAGCAGGTATTAAAATCATATACAGCATTCCCGGCCTGAAAGTGCACGCTAAAATGGCATTGGCTATCAGACGTGCCGATGGTGTCAGGAAACGCTCATTTGCCTACTTAAGCACCGGTAATTTTAACGAAAAAACAGCCCGCCTGTATGCCGATCATGGCTTCTTCACCTGTAACGATGCTTACCTGGATGATATGGAATGTTTGTTCAGGTACCTGGAAGATCAAAGCGTTAAGCCAAAACTCAATAAGTTACTTATCACACAGATAAATTTGCGTAAGGAAATAATGAAACGCATTAATCGTGAGATAGATCTGGCAAAAAGAGGAAAACAAGGGTACATACTTCTTAAGATGAACGGTATCCAAAACAAAAACCTGATAAGCAAGCTATACGAAGCCAGCCAGGCTGGTGTTAAAGTCGACCTGATCGTCAGAGGCATTTGCTGCCTGGTTCCAGATCAGGAATACAGCAAAAACATCAGGGTATTACGTTTGGTTGACAGCTATCTGGAACATGCCAGAATATGGGTATTTGGAAATGACAATGACACCGAGATGTTTTTATCTTCCGCCGACTGGTTGAATCGCAATATAAACCGACGTATTGAAACTGCCTTCCCTATTGAGCAAGCAGAACTAAAAGCGGAGATACTGACGATGCTTGAAATGCAGTTGGAGGATAACGTAAAGGTAAGACGCATTGACAAGCATCTGAATAATGTACCGGTAAAAAATACAGATAAACCATTAAGAGCACAACGTGCGTCTTATGAATATTTGCATCAGTTAGATAACATTATCAGAGAGGAAATGAAAGGTAAGCAGCAATTACCCTGAATCTGCCATCTGAAATTTAAAAAACTATAAACAGATGAAAACACTTATTCTGGTTCGCCATGCCAAAACTGAGCAATTGGGATATATGAGCTCGAAATCTGATTTTGAAAGAGCCCTGAAACCTCGTGGTTACAACGATACCAAACTGGTTGCAAAGGATATGATCAACAGAGATAGTAAGCCCGATTTACTGATCAGCAGCAAAGCCATGCGAGCAAAACAAACAGCTCGTTTATTTGCCGAAGAGCTTGGTATTGATAAACAAGAAATAATACTGGAGCAATTCTTATACGACGGCTACACTACCTCAGAACTATTGAGTTACCTGGAGAAATTTGACAGCACACATGAAAGTATAATGATCGTCGGGCATAATCCTGAAATCGCAATGACTGCCATCAGTCTTACCGATAGCGACTATCTGCATTTCCCTACTACAGGAACTATTGCCATTTCATTCAATGTTGACAATTGGGAAGACATTAATGCCCGTGATGGTAAAATTGAATGGTTTGTAACACCAAAGATGTTTAAGTGACCCGTTTTATTACAGCTAAAACAATCCTAGGTGGCTCAGCTTCCAGGGTTGATCCATGGTTTGGAACATCATATACCATAAATTTATACAGGGGCTGTTCTCATGGCTGTATCTATTGCGATTCAAGAAGTACATGCTATCAGATTGATAATTTTGACGACATACAGGTCAAGCAAAACTCAATCGAATTATTACATAAAGAATTGCGTTCAAAAAAAGTAAGGGCCACTATTGGGTTTGGATCAATGAATGACTGTTACATGCCCATTGAAAAGCAACTACAATTAACACGTAAGGCGCTTGAGATAGTGCACATTCATCGATTCCCCATTCACATCATCACCAAGGGAACACTGGTAACACGCGATATTGATTTAATTAAAAAAATATCACAGGTTTACGCGGCCATTTCTATTACGATAACGACCGCTGATGACAGTCTGAGCCAGCTAATTGAACCCAATGCACCTCTCCCTTCAGAACGCTTTAGTGCAATAAAAACTTTGTCGGATAATGGTATATATTGCGGAATAACCCTAATGCCCGTACTTCCATTCATAAACGACACGAAAGAAAACATAGAGCAACTGATTATTAAAGCCAAAGAGTCAGGAGCCAGATATATGATCGGAGGATTTGGACTTACATTGCGGGAAGGCAACAGAGAATACTTCTATCGGCAATTAGACAAGCAGTTCCCTGAGCTCAAACAAAGGTATATTAATACCTTTGGTGACAGGTATAATTGCCACACACAACAATCAGATAGAATATTTAATTTTTTCAAGCAGAAATGCCAGCAATTGGATATTGACACAAAAGTTCTATTCTACAACAACACTATCAACCGTCAAACAAGCCTTTTTTAAAGCTTAAAATTTTTCTGATATGGAACTTACCGACATTTACTGAGGACGTCTTAGTTTAAACCTTATCCTCAGCACACCATCAGCATAACTTGTCGAACCAAGCACAAACTCCCCTACTTCGCGGGTGTTTTTCACATGCTCTCCAATACAGGGGCAGGCATCATAAGTCCCCACCCTGACGATCCGGATCTCTTCTCCCGATGCATCCGGCAGTTTAGCTAAGTTGAATTCCTGTGATGCATCATCCCTTAACACAAGCTCCTCGGTTACATCAACATGCTGCTGCAATACTTCATTGACCTTTGTATTGACATTTCGCTCTTCTTCTACCGTTAGAGCACGATCAAAATGATAATCACATTTTGATTTTTTTCGCTCCAGGTGATTGGAGAAAGAACGATCACATCCAAATAACTGAACCATCGTTTGGTTTAAAACATGTTCAGCCGTATGCATTTCAGGGTTATATGTTTTCATTAAAATGGCTTTATGATATTTGGCAGTTTTGTCATAAGGAAAAATACAGAACCTATTAACTTATTACTCCTGAACCTATTAACTCATCATCATCGTACCATGATGCAAACTGTCCCGCTGTGATACCTCGCTGTGGTTCATCAAAAACCAGAAACATTCCATTTTCGCGACAATGCAGTACGCCTTTTTGCAGTGGCTGTCGGTATCGAATACGCAAATTCAATCGTCTCGACTCTCCCACCTTCATGGCTTGATCATCTCGTACCCAATGAATCTCATCAGGCATGATACGAAGTACTTTTCGAAACAACCCCGGATGTTGTTTACCCATCCCTGCATAAACCTGGTTATATTCCACATTGGTTCCTATAATGAACAAAGGCTCAGGGAATCCTCCAATATTCAATCCTTTACGTTGTCCTATGGTATAAAAGTGGGCACCATTATGGTCACCAATCTTCTTACCATATTTTGGATGAAACATATATGGCATTGACAACTCTTCGAGATCAGCATCAGCAGGGTTCTCAACTTCTGCTTTACTCCAGTCACGAACAAATAACTCACTGTCTTTATCTACGATGAAAACACGTCCCTTCTTTGGCTCAAGCTTTTGCTGAAGAAAAACCGGCAAATCAACCTTTCCAACAAAGCAAATACCCTGAGAATCTTTCTTATGCGCTGTCACCAGGTTTAATTCATTGGCTATGCGACGTACTTCAGGCTTAACAATGTCTCCTATCGGGAAAAGAGCTTTTGCTAATTGCTGCTGGCTTAACTGGCATAAAAAGTAGCTTTGATCTTTATTGTCATCACTTCCGGCCAATAGTCGATGTACTTCTTTTCCATCAATCACCACCGTCTCTTTACGACAGTAATGTCCTGTTGCCACATAATCAGCCCCAAGCTCAAGTGCCTTATCCATAAACACATCAAACTTTATTTCACGATTACATAACACGTCCGGATTAGGCGTTCGTCCACGTTCATATTCAGCAAACATATAATCGACTACACGCTGTCGGTAAAAGTCGCTTAAATCTACTGTATGAAACGGGATATCCAATTTCATCGCCACAGCCTTAGCATCAAACTGATCATCTAACCAAGGGCAATCTGCTTTTAAAACGCCGGTGGTATCGTGCCAGTTTTTCATAAACAGACCTATTACCTCATAGCCCTGCTCTTTTAATACATAGGCTGCTACACTTGAATCTACTCCTCCAGACAGACCGATTACAACTTTCTTCTTTTGCATTTCTTATTCTCCTTCATTGCCAATTAGCGCACAAAAATACTATTTTTTCCTGAGTTTAAACCTGTTTAACAAATTGCTAACACGTTCCTGTTTTGAATACCATTCTTTCATTTTAAAATTATGTACCCAGGGCATGGAAATAGAATATAATAAGACGGGCAGGTAGAGATTGGCGTGGGTGCATAATAGTCAATCTGACCAGGCAAATCGTTGTATAAGGTAAGAAGCGATCATAAGTTGAAAGTTCTGCCAAACAAAAACCGCTACTTCAATGAAGCAGCGGCTCGAATATTTAAAGTACAAACAAAAATTACACGTTAATCATCATAGGCATCAATAACATTAATTCTTCTTCATTTTCACCATTTTCAAAAGGTAACAAGATACCTGCGCGAGATGGATCAGATAATTCAAGAATAACATCAGTTGAGTTAAGGTTGTCCAGTATATCAGCTAAGAAACCTGATTTGAAACCTATTTCCATTTCATCACCTTCGTACTGACAATTCAAGCGCTCATGTGCTGAAATACTAAAGTCGATATCCTGAGCTGAAACAACCATTTCTCCAGGAGTCATTTTCAACTTCACCAAATTACTCGCCTGGTTAGAGAAAATAGATACACGACCTAATGTATTATGGAATTCACTTCTGTCAATAATAACCTTATACGGATTATCCTGTGGAATAACAGCATTATAGCTTGGGTAATTCCCTTCTACAAGGCGACAAACTAATTTATAGTTCGGCAAAGTAAAAAAGGCATTCTTATCATCAAATTCAATAGAAACCTCACCACTTTCCTTAGGTAAAACATTCTTCAGAAGTCCGGCAGGTTTCTTAGGTAAAATAAATGACGCTGAAAATTCTGTCTTGGCATCTAAACGACGATAGCGAACCAATTTATGTGAATCGGAGGCCACAAATGTCATATTTTCCGGAGATAGTTCGACTAATATACCATTCATTACCGGACGTAACTCATCATCAGCTGTAGCAAAAAGTGTTTTATTAATACCAACTTCCAACAGATCAACCCCTACCTGAAGACTTGAACTCTTATCTGCATCAAGCTGCGGTAACTCAGGAAAATCAGCTCCATCCTGCCCTACAATACTGAACTTACCTTTTTCAGTAATAATATTAACACCGAATGTATCCATGTTAATATCAAAATTTAACGGTTGTTCAGGAAATTTCTTTAATGTTTCCAATAAAATACGAGAAGGTAAAGCAATGATCCCTTCACCATCAGAATTATCTATTTCTAAGGACGTAACCATAGTAACCTCCAAATCGGAAGCCGTCAATACAAGCTTATTGTCTTTTAGGTCGAATAAAAAATTATCGAGGATTGGCAATGTACTTTTATTACTAATCACGCGACTGATGGCTTGTAGATGCGATAGTAATTCTGTACTGGAAACTACAAATTTCATAAATTCTTACAGTTATTAGTTCTTATCAAATATATCAAAAAAACAGATAATTACGCGCTTATACAATCTCATAAATTATGCTTAAAACGCAACATGCAAGATACGAAAAAACACTACTGTACAAAACTTGATCTCAGCAATCTTTTCAGTAGTTATCAACATACATCAAATCAGAAAAGAATGCACTGAAAATCACTTACCAAACCTACGATGACGGATGTATATAAACACCAGGCTGCCTATTCCCATTAGTAGAATTGGCAAGACAACATTTAACCACTTTAACCACGCTGTACCTTCTGCTATTCGTTGTTTATCCAGCAAGCGCAGGGTCAAATGACGACCACGCAACTGCATCCAACCATCCTCATCGCAAAGGTAATTAACCGCATTAACGATAAAATCCTTATTCCCATATTGCTGTTGTGAACCCTCATCATACCCAAGAGGTAATATCTGAGGATTAGTTTCCTTAAAACGAACCTGGTTTCTAATGATATCCCCATCTGCCACCACCATAATTCGCGTATTGACACTCTTATCCTTTCTCTCATTAGCTCCCCTTATGCCGGCAGGCATCTGACGATTGGTGAAAACAGAAGGAAAGCTGCCTTCCTGGATGATCGCAACTGTTTGGTGCGGCGTATTGAACTCAGCCTGCTTAGGTTGCTTATTTACATCGGCCATAGAGATAAAAACCGGCGTTTGATTAACCTTGGTATACTGAGATGTGCGCAATAAAATATGGCGCGTTATATCAGGGTTATTGCCGACAGTGTCAATAGTACCGGTAAATCCACCTCGCACCAGATTGATATTACGGGTTATCGGGTGATTTTGTGAAGCAGACAACAGTGGACTGTACAACCATGGCACCGGCACAAGTTGTGGCTGCCCCTGTGGCTTGGCGTTCATCAGGATGCGTCCGGCCTGAACATCTTCAACAACAACGGGGTTAACACGAACACCGTACTTAAACAGTTGATCATCAAGATTAATATCATTATATAAACCAATGGTTTGCGGAGCCTGTCGCAAGCTGTCGAGGGTTACATTAACGGCATCAACCAAATACAGTAAACGCCCTCCATTCATCAGGTACTGATCAAGAACAAACTTATCTTTCTCACTGAATGGTTTTGAAGGTTTGGCAATGATAACCACTTTGTATGGAGCCAGCACAGAAGCATCAGTCCCTATTTGCCCCCTGTCAACCTGATAGTAGGCCGATAAAGCATCTGTGGCTTCAATAACATCCAATTCATCCAATTCGCCATGCCCTTCAAGAAAGGCAATCCTACTCTTTTCTTCAGTGAGCAGTTTCCTGAATGCATTGGCAAATTTGTATTCAAGTCCTTCAATGGAACTGTTTAAATTCTCAGATCCGCTTCTCGACGGCAAATTATCCAGCAAATTAACCCCAACAATACGATCATTGAGGTATACCAAAGCATATGGAAAAACATATGACTGAATCTGGCGCCCGTCCTCAGCATTTTCGAAAACACTTTGGGGTTCAAATCCATACTCCGAAAGCTCGCTTAACAAGGCTTTCTTTTCTTCGCCGTTACTATCATCAGGATTAATAAATTCAAAGTACATTGAACGCCCTGCCTCTGACTTGAATTCCTCCAACATCTCACGAGTGGCTTTAGACAAGCGCGAAAAACCAGTATTTAAATCCCCATCCAAATACACCTTCACATACACTTCAGACCTCAGGTCTTTCATAAACTGCTTTGATGTTTCGGTTAAGGTATAGCGTTTTTCAGAGGTTAAGTCAATGCGAAAAAACACCTGTCGGCTAAGCCAGCTTATGGCTATTAAGCCTAAAAAAACAACAGCCAGTTTTACCAGTTTATTCGGATGATTAATACTTATACTCATATAACTAACCGTTAACGTTTATTTTTTGAAAGCGATAGCTTTGAAAGAAACAAAAAGAAAAATACCAATGATGCAAGATGCACAACATCCCGCGAATCAATCACACCACGACTTAATGAGCGATAATGGCTATCAATACCCAGGTAGGTAATTGTATCGCGCCAGTTACTTAAACCCGGAATAGCAGCCATAGATTCAAAGCCTGAATAGAACATAAAACAAATCAAAACGGCTAGAATAAATGCAACGATTTGATTATCTGTCAATGAGGATGCAAACACCCCGATTGATACATAAACAGCCGCCAGAAAGACAAGACCTATATATGAGCCCCAGGTTCCACCCATATCAAGGTTACCTAATGGATTACCTAACTGATAAACGGTGTAAACATAAATTAATGTTGGCAATAAACTAAGTAAAACAACAGTCAATCCGGCTAAAAACTTTCCGAAAACTATTTGCATTTCCGACACAGGACGTGTTAATAGAACATCAAGTGTACCCAATCGTTTTTCATCTGCAAAAAGACGCATTGTAACAGCAGGAACCAGAAACAAATACACCCATGGGGCAATGTAAAACAACGATTCCAGAGTGGCATAGCCACCATACAGGATATTTAAATCATTTGGGATAACCCAAAGAAACATACCGGTAAGTAACAAAAACACTGAAACCACCAATGCCCCTGTCACCGAACTGAAAAATGATGATAGTTCGCGCTTAAAAATAGCCAGCATACTCTACTATTTATTGTTTTTATCGTTTTTTAATGACTCCAGCATCAGTTGGGCTGTTCGGGCACTTGACCCAGGTCCCCCCATGCGTTTATGCAATTCTGAATAATCATTCAACATTTCACTACGCCGATCACTATCTGCCAGCAACAGTCCTAACTCTTTCTCCAGCTTATCAAGAGAGAAATCTTTTTGAAACAACTCCAGAACAGCTTCCTTTTCAAGGATAAGGTTAACTAAAGAAATAAAAGGCACCTTAATCAATATTTTCTTGGCAATAAAATCGGTGAAGCCCCCGCCCCACATTTGATAGCATACTACCTGCGGACAATTAAGCAAAGCCGTTTCCAGGGTAGCTGTTCCCGAAGTTACCAGCGCTGCGCGCGATTGCTGCAGCAGTTCATAAGTCTGACCACTGACCACTGCCACATCCATATCTTTAATATACGGCTCGTACTCTTCCACAGAAAAGGATGGTGCTCCGGCGATTACAAACTGATAACCGGGAAATTTCCCAACCATCTCAAGCATATCGGGCAGGTTCTTCGTTATTTCTCCTTTCCTGCTTCCAGCCAGCAAAGCGACTTTGGGTCGCATATCAAGATTATTACGCCCAACAAAATCATTAAATGATTCATCCTTATTAGGGCGGTTATCTATGGCATCTAAAACCGGATTGCCACTGTATTGCACTTCAACATTATGCTCTTCAAAAAACTTGGTTTCAAAAGGTAGAATGGTAAACATCCGGTCAACATTGGCCTTTATTTTCTTGACACGTTTTTGATTCCAAGCCCATATCTTGGGTGAGATATAGTAATATACCAACAGCTTATTATCATGGGCGAATTTTGCCATACGCAGATTAAAACCAGCATAATCAACAAGAATCAAGACATCGGGTTTATAAGCCATCAGGTCATCCTGGCATAACTTGAAGTTCTTTTTAATGGAATTCAGATTCATCAGCACATCCCATAAGCCCATAACGGCTGTATCCTTATAGTGACGAACGAGGGTCCCGCCCTGGGCCTTCATCAAATCTCCACCCCAGTACCTGAAGTCTGCATCAGGATCCTGCTCCTTAAAAGCCTTCATCAGATTCGATGCATGCAGGTCACCGGATGCTTCTCCGGCTATTATATAATAACGCATAATGATATATTAAAGTAAAAAACGGAACGCAATAACAACAATGGCATACAAAACAGTTGAGGTAACAATACCCCTGGCAGCCAATAATCGTTCTTTATTGATGGCTATTAAAAAAACGATCAGATTGGGTAGAACACTAATACTCAAAAGCTTTCCAATACTACCCATGTTAACCATTTGTTTAATAAAGGGCCAATAACTCATGTCACCCTTATAAACAAAATAATACAGAGCAAAAGACATGATAATGGGTAACACCACCCCTATTAAAATACCAATATAGAGTTTATTGCACTTACAATTCATAATTCTGTTCTTTCAAATAAGGTAAAAGGTTAAAGTTTGTGGCATCCAAATGACAGGGAACAATAGCTGCATAGCCTTTTGCCAGATAGTATTCATCCGTATCTTTGGCTTCAGGCTCCATGTTTTCAAAATGTCCGGTCAACCAATAATATTTACGCCCCCGCGGGTCCTCCCTTTCTACAAATTCTTCGATCCATTTTCCTTTACTCTGACGAGCTATTTTGGCACCCTTTACAGGATGAGCATCCGGAATATTAACATTTAAGAATGTTCCAGCCGGCAATTTGTCATTTAATACACTGCGAACCACATGTTCGGCAATCCTGGCCGCTTCTGAAAAATCGGCACCATAGCTGTAATTCAACAATGAGAATCCAATGGCAGGAACCTGATTCAACGCACCTTCACGTGCAGCACCGACAGTACCTGAATAATGCAGGCTGATGCTTGAGTTAGTTCCATGGTTAATACCTGAAACCAACAGATCAGGTTTGCGTTCCAGCAATACATTAATGGCCAATTTAACACAGTCAACAGGCGTGCCGTTAACCTTATAAAGTTTTAAGCCCTCCTTTTCTTTAACAAGCTTTGCATACAACGGAGTTTTAACCGTTATGGCATGCGACATTCCTGAATATGATTCATTGGGGGCCACTATAACAACGTCACCTATGGTTTTTAAAACCTTTACCAGCGACTCCAGACCACCTGCTTTAATTCCGTCATCATTAGTGACAAGAATTAGTGGTCTCAAACTTTTTTCTTTTACCATTTTTGAATCTATATGAACATCAAAGATATGGATTCGCAATTGAAGGGACAAAAGCCATTATTTTATTATTGGAATAAATTCCATCTTTATATTTAAGGATAAGATAATAACGGGACCGGATTTAATTATTTAACTATACATCGCATTAACAGTCATATTTCTGCTTTTTTAATTATCTGAAATGGTCAATTCCCTGACGAGCTGATACAAAATTTACTATCTAAGCCAGTTTGTTACTTAAATCAAATCTTATTTTTTTCGTTATTCGAAATCTAATTAACTACTTTTGTTAGCTCTTTTTGAAAGAGACTAATGATGCATATCGCATCATATTGATGTTCAACTTATAATGATTTTAGACGAATGAATATTTCATACAACTGGCTAAAGAACTACCTTAATATTGATTTAGCACCAGGAAAAGTTTCTGAAATACTTACCGACATTGGATTGGAAGTTGGTGGAATGGAAGAAATTCAATCAATCAAAGGTGGCTTAGAAGGCCTGGTTATCGGTGAAGTTTTAACTTGTGAAAAACATGCTAATGCTGATAAACTAAGTGTTACAACAGTTAATGTCGGTGGCGAAGAGCCCCTGCCAATTGTTTGTGGCGCACCCAATGTGGCAGCCGGCCAAAAGGTTATTGTTGCAACTGTTGGAACTGTATTATATAGCGGTGACGAGAGCTTTACCATTAAAAAATCTAAGATCAGAGGCGAACAGTCGATGGGAATGATCTGTGCGGAAGATGAAATTGGTCTCGGAGCAAGTCACGATGGCATCATGGTACTTCCTGAAGATGTTAAACCAGGTACATTGGCCAAAGAATATTTTAACATTGAGAATGACATTGCCATTGAAATTGACTTAACACCTAACCGTGTTGATGGCTCATCTCACTACGGTGTAGCACGCGATTTAGCAGCTTACTTAAAGCAGCATCAGGAAGGCGTGGAATTAACACTACCTTCTGTTGATGACTTTAAAGTTGAAAACACCAACTATCCTGTCAAAGTTACTGTTGAAAATACGGAAGCATGTCCTCGTTACTGCGGTGTTACAATAAGTGATGTAACTATTAAAGAATCTCCCGAATGGTTACAAAACAGATTAAAGGCCATAGGCCTTAGCCCGATCAACAATGTTGTCGACGTTACCAACTTTGTTTTGCATGAGCTTGGCCAACCACTTCATGCATTTGATGGTGATGAAATTATTGGCGACGAAGTAATTGTCAAAACACTTGCCGATGGTACTGAATTTATCACTCTCGATGAAGAAAAAAGAGAGCTATCTGATAAAGACCTGATGATATGTAATGCGCAAAACGGCATGTGCATAGCGGGTGTATTTGGTGGAATTAAAAGTGGTGTTAGCGAGAAGACTACCAAAGTTTTCCTTGAAAGCGCCTATTTTAATCCGGTATGGGTACGTAAAACAGCCAAACGCCATACGCTTAGCACTGATGCCAGCTTCCGCTTTGAGCGCGGTGTAGATCCTAATATGACCATCTATGCTCTTAAACGTGCTGCTCTTTTGATCAAAGAAGTTGCCGGAGGAACTATTTCAAGTGAAATTACTGATATTTATCCGGAGAAAGTTAACAATTTTGAAGTTAAGGTAACATATCATAATATCATACGCCTAATTGGTAAAGAGTTAACAAAAGACACTATTAAAAGTATTCTGACTGCGTTGGATATTGAAATTGTTACGGAAACAGAAGAAGGCTTAACACTATCTGTTCCTCCATACAGAGTTGATGTACAACGTGAAGCTGATATAATTGAAGAGATTCTTCGCATCTATGGTTATAACAACATTGAGATGCCATCATCGGTCAATAGTACGATAGTCTATTCTCAAAAACCAGATGACCATAAATCAAAGAACATTATTGCTAATCAGTTAACATCACAGGGTTTTAGTGAAATCATGTGTAATTCACTGACCAAGGCAGCTTACTATGAGTCTTTGGAGTCATATCCTCGACAAAATGTGGTTGAATTAGCTAACCCTTTGAGTAATGACCTAAATGGTATGCGTCAAACATTATTATTTGGTGGATTAGAATCAATCAACCATAATGTTAACCGACGCAACAGCGATTTGAAATTCTTTGAATTCGGTAACAGCTATCACTTTAAAGCAGAATCAGACAAAAGCGACTTAAACAACTATGATGAGGAGCAAAAACTTGCTTTGTTTATGGTTGGTAACAAAGCTACCTTAAACTGGAATACACCTGAACAAAAAGTTAGTTTCTACGATTTGAAAAACCTGTTGGAAAATATCTTGTTACGCCTGGGCTTAACTTTCACTGATCTCAAAGAAACAGAAACTGATTCAGATCTTTTTTCAGAAGGTTTAAGCTTGTCGCAGGGAGATAAATCCGTGATTGATTTTGGTTTAGTTAATGGTAAACTGCTTAAATCATTTGACATTGATGTACCCGTATATTTCGCTGAAATTAAATGGGATATAATACTTAAGAAGAGTAGTAAGAAAACTGTTACTTATACTGAAATATCAAAATTCCCTGAGGTTAAAAGAGATTTGGCCTTAGTACTTAATAAGGATGTGAAGTTTGAACAGGTTAAGCAAATTGCACATAAGACAGAAAAGAAATTACTTAAACGCGTTTCTTTATTCGATGTTTTTGAAGGTGAAAAACTAGGTGCCGACAAAAAATCTTATGCAGTTAGCTTTATACTGCAAGATGAAACAAAAACGCTTAACGATAAGCAGATTGATAAAATTATGAATAAAATGATGAGCAACTACGAAAGAGAGTTAGGTGCTTTAATCAGAAAATAAAATTCATGACCACAAAAGAAATGGGCTATCCAAACCGGATAGCCCATTTCTTTTATATTCTCCTTAATACTTAATTCTACAAATAAGCCAAAGTCCATTTATAAGCAGCATTTGTAAAAGCATTAGACCATTTTATGTAATAAGTCTCTCCCTCTTTCACCTCTACAATAACCTCTGACTGCAAAGTCCCCTTTGCAAAATTACTGGAACCAATGACAATTTCACACGATTTGTCATAAACAAACAAACATGTATTTTCAGTCGTTTGACCATAACTTGAGAATGCAACCTCACCTGTACGATCTGCAGTATATGCAAACCAACTGTCATAGCCGTTATCGTGATTGACCTCCATCAGACCCTCCGATGCAATGATGGCATTTGAAAAATTTATTCCCTTTTGTTCAAGCTGCTCCACACTCCATACTATATCAATATTATCTTGCTTTAACTGCCATACTATATGATATACTTCACCTGCTTTGGATATAAAAGATATAGGCTTTTCATTTCGGTGAAGACTTTGCGTCACTATCGTCTTATAGTTGTTTGTAAAAACCGTTACAAGCCCAATTTCATCAGACAAACCATCACTATCAATAGTAATAACCCCATCGTAATTAGCTTTAACTTTAAACAGCGTATTACCTTGATTAGTAACAAGACCTTTGCTGTTTACATCAGAAATAATAACGGCGTCATCCCCAGCTCCTAACGCTTTAACACCTTCTCTGGCAAGCATATTGCCACTTACAACAATCGTAAAAAGAAACAAAAAGAAGCTTCTTTTAATAATAAATCCCCAATTCATAACTCAATAATTTACATTCCCCGATGCAAATATATTAAAAACCGTATAAAATGAGTATCAATTTATAATAAGAATAACGGTTATATACTATAAATTAACAATAATAAGACATTAGTTTCAAATTGCTTACATATATTTGAATTTATGACCGTTTTAGTCCATTTAATAACAACATAACGGCCCAGTACTTATATCAAAAAAGGAGTTATTGAATAACTCCTTTTCCTTCTAACCTTAACTCAAAATCCAAATCTATGAAAAAAATCTTAACTGATTATATAACACCCTAATGCATAAATGGTTCAGTTAGCACAAAAAAAAAGAGGAATGTTTGACTTTTCAAACATTCCTTCTTCAACCTAACCTTAACCCTAACTTATGAAGAAAGCTTCATAAATCTTTATACTCAATTCGCATATATAAAGTTCTCTAATAATTACTCTAAAAGCAATCTTTTAAACTTTTTTAACGCGACTTTGTAAATCTAAACTATTGTGTGATTTCCCATTTATAATTATTCACACATTTTAACATTCACAAATATGAAGCTTTTTTAATTAATTCAAAAATTTTTTTTCAAAATCTTCATAAGATAATACTTCAGCATAACTTCTAAGTGTTGATAATGTGGAATAATGTACTTGTTCGGCGGAAATTATTTTTTCATCAAATTTTAAATCCCTCGTCGCACAAGCTTCATTTACAACACTTACTTTATAACCATAATCTGCGGCTGCCCTTACAGCTGCTTCCAGGCACATATGTGTTTGCATTCCAATTATAACCAACTCATTGATATTGTTTTTGTCTAAAAACTCTTTTAAACCGGTATTTTTAAAAGCATTAACATCTGATTTAACAAATACCTTTTCACTGTCCCGGGCTTCAACTGCTCTATGTATATCACCACCTGATTTAACCTGATGTGCTACATGCACAACTAAATCTCCATTGTCTCGAAAGCATTGCAGAACTTTTGAGGCTACCTCTGCAGCTTCAAGTGCACCAACCAACTCTGCATTACCGCCTGGGAAATAAAAGTCCTGAATATCGATTAAAAGCAATGCTTTAGACTCCTCAGATTGAGCGCCGGCATCAATTAAGCCCATCAGGAAAACTGCAAAAATCACTAATGTTTTCATACTTTCTGTTATTGATACATTTAAAGAAATAAAAAAAGGGTGACTTTCGCCACCCTTTCTTAATTGTATATCATAGAAATTACTTGATACCAAGCTTTTTCTTTAAATCTTTAGTCAAAGCATTCTTATTGATCATGATTGACATTGTTTTATACTTCACAAAAGCTTCTGAGGCATAAAAATAGCCATCGTACTTATTGTTTGTATTCCATGAGTTTTTAACCTTGAAATACTTCGTACCATTCTGATCAGTCACCATACCTGTAATCTGCATACCATGATCATCAGTAGTCTGATAATTGTCGTATGCTTCCTGACGTATTTCAGGGGTAATTACTTTTTCTTTTACAGGCTTATCGAAGCTATAAAGAGCTTTGTTACGATCAGCACGTGACATGCTTTCCCAACGAGAGCGCTCTGAGCCTGACATTTCTTTCGCATCACTTTCCGGTACAATGGCAACACCATTGGTATGAGAAAATCCTTTTTCACTAACATCAGCAGCCCAGCCAATAGTATAACCATTCTCTAAAGAGTGCTCAAATATTGTCATCAGGTCATCTAATGTTACATTGTAAACTTCACCCCATAACCAGTTATCCGGCACTTCGATAATAAAGGTTTCATATGTTGGGTGGTGTGTATAAGAAGTTACCTGAATATAGTCATCCATATCCAAACCAACTTTCTCTTTCATATATGTCTGTGGAGTATAAGATTGACCATCTACTTCGAAAGATGTTGGTTCTGCACCTAAATATGCATCTAAAACACCATCAAAACCAACTTTCCATGCCGGAGACAGTTTCTTATTCTTATTCTTAATAACAGCGTCTACATAGTTTTTAAGAATAGCGTCCATTTCACCGTGAACATGTGATTCTTCACCATATTCAAGCCCTGCATAAACTTCTTCAGGAACCATACCATACTTTTTCATAACGTATACAGCATCATGAAAAGCACCTCCGGCACCAAAGTTCAATGAACCATGCAGGCGCACATATTTTTCAGCTTTATCTGAATAGCAGTGACGTACAACAAACATCTCAGAAAGATTTGAAGGCTCTTTACCAATACGAATCATCTCAGACTCAAAAAAGCCTAATGCCGAAAAGCTCCAGCATGTTCCTGAACGATGCTGATCTTTTACACATGTAGCTTCCAGGTCATAAACCGTTTCAAACTGATAACCATCCTTTTCCTCCTGCGCCATAACCATCAGGCAAAACAGGCTAAGTAGTAGTGTTGATAATACTTTCATTTGATTCTATTTGATTTTAATAATTTGACAATAAAAGACTAATCCTAATCGTATCAGGACCACAAATAAATAAAAGATTAGCCGATAGTTAAATGATAATATTCATCTATTGGTAATTGCTAAGTCATTAACAGCATACTAATATGCTATTCACTCACAATCTGATTGATTAATAACTGACCGTTAGCAACCATCTGCTTAGCGCTTTCACGCGGAATCCGGTTAATAACAAAATCACTGAGAACCTCATCGATCAACTCTAAATTTTTAGCATTTTTCTGCTCATTCACAGATGACAACTGCTCCTTTAGTATCAACAATTTTTCATAGTCCTGTATTCCCTCAATTAACCTTTCAAATCTGATTGAACTTCGTGCATTGGGGTAAATAAGAAAATTGCTGCCCGAACTTGATCCCGCCAGTCGGGCCTCAGTTAAGGGCTTACGGCGCCAGTTATTAAATTGCTCGACATGAATCCCATCAATTCCCTGGGATGCTGCATACCAACCCAGCCAGGTCGCCTGTGCAGATGGTGATGACAAGTTCAAATTAGGATAGTGATCTTTCGCCTCTACCATATAAGAAGTTTCTAATCCTTGTTGATGACGGATCTTAAACCATTCTTTAAGATTACTGAACTGAGCAGGAACATTAGCAGCATACACATTTTTCATTGTACCCGAACTCCACTCCTGCGCGACAAGCTCAAACTTAATTCCATTATCAATGGATACAATAAGCTCTTTAATAAATGATATATCTTCTGCACTGCCAGCTCCCAAAACAAAAACAGATTTATTAAAACGCCCGGTTTTCTTAAGGTGTTCAACTACCTGACGGTAGCAATCTCTGATCAATGAGGCATCACCATAAACATCTAAGGATTTATTGATAATTTGTCCTGCATTATCCTTATATGTAATTGTATTAGTTCCATTGGGACGATAAGCCAAACAGTCAAGCTGCCCATTTATTCCAAGGTCACTTATGGCAGCAATCCACTTATCGAAATTTGTAAAATCAGCAATCAGTTTACCTTTATCATATTCTCTCCAGGATATAAGTGGCGACTGAGACGGACTGTTAAACTGATTAAAAATGGGAACATTAATATTTTTCTGTCCAGCCAGCTTCATTAAGCCAATATAAGCGTCAATTTGCTTAATATGCTCATCAGACCACAGTTCGACCTGATGCCAATCAGCTACCGAAACCGGATTAAAGTACATGTTTGTTTGAAATCGCCACTCATCAGCGGAAGGTAATTCCTTATCAATAACATTAAGCTGAACACGCAGTTCCTGTGGTGGGTTTTGCCTTGAATAAACTTTCAATGATGCATTGTATACTCCCTGGTTGATATTATGTGGCAACTTAATGGTCACCCAAATTGGCCGTACCGATTCAGCTTCAACATCAATACAGGGTAAATCATCCAGCATATCAGGCATCAGGCATGAATCGCGCCTGGTTATTTCATTCGATTCTTCACTGACAAAATTAACATCACTCATGATATAGCGTACAAAGTGAGAGTCAATGATATCATTTGAAAGAGTATCTCCGCTTGAGGATACAAAATCACTCCACACACATTCAACCTGCTGAACATCAAACGAGCTCCACAAAACCGCCTGAAATGAGACACGCTCTCCTTTCCATGCTGTTAATTGTAACTCTTTGTTTACGGCTTTCATTGGAACCACACCTTTCTTATACTTGACATCTTTTGAACCAAAAGACAGATGCAGTCCCCGCCCGGTTGCCTTCCAGGCTTCTGTATCTTTCTTTTCAGGATTTGAAGGTTCAACAAAGGTATTATAAGTGATTTTTTCACGCTGGTTGTAGCACGATGTAAAACAGAGCATCAGAGCGATGCAACTACCTAACAGATAAGCTCTCATTGTAAATATTAAAAATAAGTGTGCAGCAAATATAACATATTGCAGTCTGCATAGCACTATTTATCGATGAGTTGTTGCAATTTCTCGCGTTGTATTTTTCCGGTTTCTGTTTTTGGTATCTCATCAATGCATATTATCTCCTTAGGTAACTCATACTTTGCCAACAAGGTCCAATCAACATCACTCAAAGACAGAGGCTTTAGTGACTCACATACCAAGACAACTTTCTGACCTAAAATATCATCAGTCTTCCAGCTAACAGCAAAAGGTATTGAAAGAATTGCGCACAACTTTCGTTCAATCTCTTCAGCCATCACTTTTACTCCTCCTGTATTTATAATGTTATCAAAGCGACCTTTTAAAACAAATTCCTTATCTGACTTAAGCTCGACTATATCATTCGTTACCAGCCTCTCCTCATTAACATCAGATGGTTCAACAACCAGGCAATCGCGATCATCTGTCGTAACGGAAAGTCCGGGCAATACAATAAATGATGCATACGCATCCTTAATACTTCGCAGAGCAATATGCGAAACAGTTTCAGTCATTCCATAGGTTTCCCACGACCGGGTTGTCAACTCTTTTAATTGAGCCGACACCTGAGTATTAACACTTCCCCCTCCTATGATCAAATGGTGAATATTATTCAGGGCCTCTTTATTCTCATTGAGTATTTTAATTACCTGCATGGGCACCATTGCAACAAAATCAAATCGTCGATGCAATGATTTCAGGGGAATTCCACTTACCGGAGAGGTAAAGAGTCTTAAGTGCCCAACCAATGCCCTTACCAGCATCATTTTACCTGCAATATACCTGGCCGATAAACACAAGAGGGCACTTGAATCGGGCTTTAATTCAAGAAATTTTAAAGTACGTTGAGCAGATGCGATCATTGCGTTCTTATGCACTCTAATTATTTTGGGAGTACCTGTGCTGCCTGATGTTTGCAATTCAATGGTTTCATCTTCCTTAAGCCAATCGATTAGAAAACGGCCAATATGATTCTTTTCTTCGTCCTTTTCGTTCAATAGTAATTGCGCTAAAGACAGCAATGACTCTTTACCCTCATGTTTTATTCCATTAAAAATCAGGGTGTGACAGGACAGGTATGACTTAACATTTTTCATTGAAACGGATTAGCCCAATTAGCATGAGGATCATAAAATAATTTCTCACCCGAAAGATAAAGAGGTGAATCGATATTATTGGTAAAAACCTGGCCTGTTCCAAGCCCCTGGCGCAATGTGTTATTTTTGGTGTATACCCACTGGGCTATGGCATTGAGCCCCACATTGGCTTCTAAAGCTGATGTGGCCCACCATTCTATATTCAACTCTTCAGCCAGCTGTATCCATTCATCACTGGCTTTGAATCCCCCCAGCAAACTTGGTTTCAATATAATGTATTGCGGCCTGATCGACTCCAGCAACTCTTTCTTGGTCTCGTATTCATTGATCCCTATCAATTCTTCATCCAGAGCAACAGGAATGGAGGATACTTCGCAAAGCTTACGCATATCATTGATCTGACCGGCTTTTATAGGCTGTTCAATTGAATGAATTTTAAACCTTGACAGATCGTGTAATTTCCTTTCTGCTTCATCAACAGCAAAAGCACCATTAGCATCAACCCTAATTTCCAGGTCATCTGCTGTATACTTATTTCGAATAAGCTCCAGGAGCTGAAGTTCCTTATCAAAATCAATAGCACCCACCTTAAGCTTTAGGCATTTAAAACCACTCTGAAGCTTTTCATTAATGCGGCGTAGCATCTCATCGGGCTCTCCCATCCAGATTAAGCCATTAATAATGATTGAATCATTGCCATCAACGAACTTTGAATTGAATAACTGAAGGTGTTTTTTGCCAGATAGATCAAGTAAAGCCATTTCAATGGCGAATCGTAAGGCGGGATAATTAATTAAGGTCTCATGCAAGTTCGCAGCATAGTCATCAATATTCAGGCATACATCTTTGATCTTTCGTTCAAGATTGGAGTTATCATCAATACTCAGACCAGGAATAATTGAACATTCGCCTATCCCAAAATTTCCATATGCATCAGATACCTTGATAAACCAGCTTGGTTTCGTATGCAATACTCCCCTAGAAGTTCCTCCGGCTTCTTTAAATATCAATTCTCGTTTTACAAAACTGGCTTTAAGCATATTTTAAAATACTACTAATCCGACACCAAATAAAATAACAAATACAAGAGTAGAAAGAGCCAGTTTCTTTAGTTCCGGATCAAAATCAGATGCCTCTTCCGCTTTTTTGACAACATTTAAATGACGGATAAACAGTGGTATACCTAACAGGAAAATGTATTGAAAAAGACCAAAACCATTAATAATTGCAAATATTGCGATATTGAGTATGGCTGCTACGATTAAGAACGAATGATAGGTTTTAGCCCATTTTATACCATTTTTGACAACAAGGGTGTTTTTCCCGGCTGCTCTGTCACTTTCCTCATCACGCATATTATTAAGGTTTAGTACACCTGAACTTAGGAATCCTACAGAAAAAGCTGGTAATAACACCTTCCAGTCAAAGTAATTGGTATATAAATAAAATGAACCTGCCACCCCAACTATACCAAAAAATATTAAAACAAAAATATCACCAAGTCCATTATAGCCATAAGGGTTGTTCCCCATGGTATATTTCATGGCTGCTGCAATTGCGGCCAGTCCAAGAACAAAAAAGAATAAACTGACATAGGCACTCGCACTACCAAAGGCCACATATATTAATAACAGACCGGATAAAAGGGAAAAAACAGAAAAAAGGATGATGGCCATGCGCATACTGGTCAATGATATGGCACCAGTCTGAACCATCCGGTCTGGCCCTTTGCGATCGGCATGATCGGCACCATTAACTGTATCACCATAATCATTCGCCAAATTAGATAATACCTGTAGAAATAAGGTGGTGAATGAAGCAAGTATTAATATTGACCAATTAAAGGCATTATAGTAGGCTGCCAAAAAACTCCCCATTATAATTGAAGAAAGTGCCAATGGTAAAGTACGTAAACGAAATGCACTTATCCATGCTTTTACTTTTGTCATAAATCTGTTTTACCACAAAAGTAAATATTTGCTTTTATAAACGAGCAGTTAGATGCATTTCATCTTCATGTGATCTTATCTCGCTGCAACATTACACAACTTATTTTTACCATATACAAAGCGATATAAGAGATTACGCAGTTCTTTAAATTCGTTATAGCTAATGGCATGCGGATAACTTAAAATCCTTTGTGGAAATGAGGCATAGCCTTTATGGTAAGCAGGTTGAATGTAAACAAAGGGGTTCTCAACAAAACCAGAGAGTTTATACAGCTTCTTAATGATACTCTGTGATTTATTTTGTAGTATATCGATTTCTGCAATGACAATCACCCCCTTTTCTGTTGTACTAAGCAATTGTTTTAATAAGGTGGGAATGATCAGCATTTCGTCCTCCCCTGATTGCACTGCCATGTGTTCTATCGCAATCCACTTACTGAAGTCCCAATAACCAACAAACCCCTGGAGCTGATTATTATTGCGCAACTCTATCAGGCTATATGAAGAACGTTGACATATCTCTTCAAATTCCTTTTTACATCGTCTACGTTCATAATCAAACGAACGACTCATCAAATCCCAAACATCATTTGCCATCATAACCTTTTCATTTTGAAAAATATAATCAATCGGCATACCATTATTATTGAATAAATTAAAAAGAATGTGAAATAACCTAACCCGCCAATTAGCAAAAAGCTGATTTCTTACTGAGAATGATGAGTAACTTATGAATGAATTGACGACAAGATATTGAGAGCTTTTTGAAAGGGCAAAACATAAAAACGATCAGCCAAATTAGATAATTAAAGGTTGTGAACTAATAATCAGGCCCTTGGATTACAATATTTAAGCGGCAAGAAGGGGGATTAGAATGTTATCATTACGAAACTATAGTCATTCGACATATATTAACACCAATTCAATAATCCTATGGGGCATTTTAGAGAACAGTAACGCAATTTAACCAGAATACAAGCACCTAAAGGTGAGATTTCAAGTAGTGTATTGAGTATAATCTTTCATTAATCAAATAATATTGGAAGTTGAATAATAATTTCCGTATCATTGATGCGGGAATGTGAGAGTCAGGAAAATAATCCAAAATCTGAATGTATGAAATGGAATGATTTAAGACTCAGCAGAAAATTTTTGAGTGCTTTTGGAATTATTATCCTATTATTAGTAGTAAGTGGTCTGTGGGCCATATTCGGCATCAATGGCATAGTTGGCGATGCTACGGAAACCATAGATGGTAACAAGCTTCGGTCTGACCTGGAGTCCAAATATGTTGATCACTTAATTTGGGCAAAAGAGGTAAACCGTTTGTTAACGGATGAAAATGTTACGGAATTAACCGTACAAACAGATCCTCATCAATGTGCCTTTGGGAAATGGTACTATGGTGAGGGCAAGCAGCATGCTCTGGCTTTAGCACCGGAATTAGAGCCTATATTGAAAGAATTTGAAGAACCCCACAAGCATCTTCACGAATCTGCAATAAAGCTGTCTGGTGTTTTCAAGCAGATGGACTGGCATGTCTCCTTACAGCTTAAACAGGCAGAGCTGGATCATATATTATGGATGGGTAAAGTAAAAGATGCCATATTTATTAACAACTCAAAGTATATCAATGTCACCAAAGACCCGACACAATGTAACTTTGGTAAATGGTTAAAATCTGATGGCCTGGCGAAACTAGTTAAAGAGCATCCTGAGGTGCAAAATTACCTGGACAGAATTATTGACAAGCACAATAAACTTCACACAAGTGTATATAAGGCAGAATCATTACAGAGAAATGGTGATAACGCAGCTGCCCGAAGTTATTTTAATTCAACCATTAAAAAGAATACAGAAGATGTCCTGGCCGAATTAGGTGAGTTAGGTAGCTGGAGTACCGAGAACCTTAAAGGCATGGATGATGCCAATGCTATCTATCAGAATGAAACCATGGCCCACCTTGAAACCATGGGCAAATTATTTGACAAAACTATTGAGGCCTCCAAGGAACACATTCTGACGGATGAAGTTATGCTTGGAAAAGCTAAAAACACGCAGTCAATGGTGTTTATCTTTATCATTGGGGCTGTACTTATTGCCGGAGCACTTGCCTATTTTATAACAGGTAACCTGGTTAATCCAATCAAAAAGTCGCTGGCCTTCGCCAATAAAGTCGCTGAAGGAGATTTAACGGCTAATGTTAAAATCGAGCAAAAAGATGAAATCGGTCAGTTAGCCGGTGCACTAAGCAATATGGTATCACAGCTCCAAGGCATTGTGACGAATATAAAAACAGGATCAGACAACCTGGCGGTAGCTAGTCAGCAATTGACAGGTGGAGCCCAGCAAATATCTAGCGGTGTGAGCGAACAGGCAGCATCAGCCGAAGAGATTTCTTCTTCGATGGAAGAAATGACCGCCAACATTCAGCAAAATGCCATTAACGCCAAAGAAGCTTTAAAAATATCAAACGAAGCTTCCAATTCTATTACCGATGTTGCAAGCGCTTCTGAAAAGAATGTGGAAGCATCGGCCAACATCAACTCTAAGATCAAGATCATTGTTGAGATAGCCCAGCAAACCAATATCCTGGCTCTGAATGCTGCTGTTGAAGCAGCACGAGCGGGTGATAGCGGCAAGGGTTTTACTGTTGTCGCTACCGAAATACGAAAGTTGGCGGAGAGAAGTAAGAATGCAGCTAATGATATTGTTGAGCTGGCCGATAGCGGTGCAAAAATATCTGAAAATTCGCATGACTTATTGAAAAAAATAATTCCGGGCATCAATAATACATCCATGTTGGTGCAGGAGATAGCTTCAGCGAGTATGGAGCAGGAACAAGGTGTTAACCAGGTCAATTCGGCCATTCAGCAGTTTAGTATGGTTACTCAGCAAAATGCCACTTCGGCTGAAGAAATGGCCAGCAGTTCAGAAGAATTATCAGGACAAGCCAGTGAATTGGATACGATGATCAAATTCTTTAAAGTGGATGCAACAGTTGAAAATATACAGGCTCCGAAACCAGAATTAAGGTCAGAAGATACTGGCTCAAATGGTAATGGTAGCCAAAATAAACAAACACTAATTAATCTTAATGAAATTATTGAAGAAGACGAATACGTCAGCATGTAAACTAACAAGCTGAATTACATTAATATTTACAAACCCAGGTTTTATCGTACCAGGGTAAAAACGAACGATAACAAAAAGGGGAGTCAGTAAGGCTTCCCTTTTTACTTATAATCGGCAATTATTCTTATATCTTTGTGTGTTCAAGAATTAAGACATGATAAACACCACAAACAAGGTCAGCTTGCGTCAATACAACACATTTGGCATTGATGCAACTGCAAAAGAATTAATTATTTGCAACACCATTGAGTCCATTCAGGAAGCCCTTTCATACCTGAATAATAATCCTCAGCCTTACCTTGTGCTTGGCGGAGGTAGCAATATATTATTTCGCAATGACTTTGATGGAATAGTTATTCATCCGTGCCTGACTGAGATCGAACTTATTAAAGAAGATGAAAAGAACGTATGGCTTGAAGCAGGAGCAGGTGTTGAATGGGATGAACTGGTTAAATACAGTGTGGACCACAATTGGTATGGCCTTGAAAATCTGTCTTATATACCGGGTAACGTAGGAGCTTCACCTGTGCAGAATATAGGTGCGTATGGAGTTGAAGCCAAGGATACCATCGTAAGTGTTAAAGGCTTTTATATTGCTGATGCCAGTCGCTTTGAACTGAGCAATGAAGAGTGCTGCTTTTCCTACAGGCAAAGTATTTTTAAATCGAAACTTCGAAACAAAACCGTTATTAGCTCGGTCATTTTCAAACTTAATAAAACAGAAAGCTACACCCTTAACTACGGCCACGTTAAAGAAGAACTTGAAAAAAGAGGGAAGCTGAGTTTAAATAATGTACGTCAAACTATTATTGACATACGAAAAAGTAAGTTACCAGAACCTGAAGAATTAGGTAATGCCGGTTCATTCTTTAAAAATCCGGTTATTGATCTTGAACATTTCAAAAAACTGCAAAGTAACTACGAATCAATACCGAATTACCCTGTCGAAAGCAAACATGTTAAAGTTCCGGCCGGATGGCTGATCGAACAATCGGGTTGGAAAGGTAAGGCTATTGGTGATGCTGCCGTGCATAATAAACAGGCTTTGGTCCTCGTTAATAAAGGTAATGCAAGTGGGCAGGACATCATTGATCTTGCTCAGCAAATCATTAACGATGTTTGTGAAAAATTCGGTATCACTATTGAACCGGAGGTGAATATTATTTAATGTCAGCTTGTAATAAGTAAAACCTTAATCGAAAGATATGTCTTTAAAACAACGAAGTAAAACAACCAAACCCAACAAACTACTGATGCGCCTGATTTATGGAGCTTTATTAATGATTCTGGTTGCTGTATTTGTTGGAAAATCTTTTTACAACAAAATATATACCCCAAATATTACAGTTAGCGAGGGTTCAGAGTATTTCTACATCACCACAGGTTCTGACTTTGAAGATGTGTGCATAGCTCTTGAAGAAGGTGGTTATCTTAATGATGTGGAATCATTTAAATGGCTTGCTCAGAAAAAAAACTATACCAGGGTAAAATCTGGTCGTTACCGCATCAAAAACAACTGGACCAACAACGACTTGGTGAACACCCTGCGCTCGGGTAATCAAACCCCTGTAAAAGTCACTTTTAATAACATACGCACCATGGCCGAACTGGCAGGTGAAGTGAGCGATTACCTTGAATGCGACAGCGTTGAGCTTTTAAATGCGCTTAACAAAGAGTCTCTTTTTGAAGAATTGGGCTTTAATAAAGCAACTGCTCCTGCCCTCTTCATTCCTAACACCTATGAATGCTGGTGGAATACTTCGCCTGAAGCTTTTATCAAACGCATGCATAAGGAATATAAAAAGTTCTGGACATCAGATCGACTGGACAAAGCCGAAAAGGCCGGGCTTACTCCTGTTGAAGTAAGCACACTGGCAGCTATTGTTGATGAAGAAACCATTAAGCAAGATGAGAAACCCAAAGTAGCAGGACTATATATTAATCGTTTGAATAAAAACATACGCCTACAGGCCGATCCGACCGTTAAGTACGCCATTGGCGATTTCACTATTCAGCGGGTTCTAAAGAAGGACTTAAAAACAGATTCACCGTATAATACATATATGTACGCCGGTTTACCACCCGGACCTATTCGTATGCCTTCTGTTTCTGGTATTGATGCAGTACTGAATTACACAAAGCATAAATACCTCTATATGTGTGCCAAAGAAGATTTTTCGGGCTATCATAATTTTGCAAAAACACTAAAGCAACATAACATTAACGCTGCAAAATTTCAACGCGCTCTTAATTCAAACCGAATTTACAGATAATTGATTCAAGAAGGGATTCGCTCTTTTGTTTCAAAATGACTATTTTAAGCTCATATAAAAGCAATTGAATTTTTTATAAAGTCTAGTGCGAAAATTATTTAAACTACAATGGTTAATGCAAAGAGTCAATTAAAGAGCCATAATGAGTGAAGTCAGAATAAGGTTCAGCCGATGGTTATCGGGTTTAATAGCTAATCGGTATAATTGCTTCATCTTATTTAAAACATCACACCATGAAAAAAGATAAGCGAGAGTTACTCATCGAAATACGCAATTATTTGCACAAGGCACAGGCAAAGAAAATCAACATGCTTGATGTTTGCAGGCACATTAATTGTGAATTAAACGAGATAACACACTGGGCTCCTACTCCTGAAGTTTTAATTGAGCAAATACTTGATTTAAAAAGCCAGGAGCTGATCGATGTGTTGAATTTTGACAAATACAAGTCAGAAAATGCTATTGACAGCATGGTAATAAGTGGTCAGGAAATTTATGAACGCTTCGAACAGCTATCTCCAGCCAATTATGTTTTTATTTCTGACATCAACCCGGAGTTGTATCACAAGTGTCAGGCTAAGAAATTTGATCTGATAAGAAACCACCTTAGTAACAACCTTGATAAGGGACGTGAAACTGGTGAATACAAGCAGAACATTGACAAAGAGTCAATTCTTGACAAATACATTCAACGCATTAAAGACCTGCATACACCAGAGTTTCTGAAATCAGAGCACTTTACCTTTTCCAATGTTTTCAGTAATATTTTTGAAGATTATTTAGAAGAAGTAGCAACAGAAGAAAATTGGAATTATTTTCGCAAACGCAAACAGTTTTATGAAGCAATAAGCTTTATTAATCGATAATATTTAAATACGATCAAATGCAACTATTTAAAAACTTAACATTAGCCGTAATCTCAATATTTATTGTTTCCTGCGCATCTTTTAACGGAGGTTCTTCAAGCTTTGATGACAGTGACAGTCCTTATGTGCAGGAAGAAACAACACCCGTTGTCAAGGAACAACCAAAACCTAAAAATGAAAAAATTGTTGTAAAGGAAGAGAAGGTAACGGTTGTTGATGATAAAAGTGCTGAAACATTTAAGTACTATGTTATTATTGGGTCTTTCAGAGTATTGGAAAATGCCCAGAACTATAAAAAACAACTAATAGAGGAAGGATTTTTACCGGTATTACTTGAAAATGAAAATGGTTTATACCGCGTGTCTGTTTCGGCCTATAACGAAGAAGACGCTGCTCGTTTTAAAATTGGTTCAATCCGCCAGAAATATGAAAAATATAATGATGTATGGCTACTGATCCGTAAAGTGTAAGCATCATGGGATAAAGCACTAAAGCCGGTTCAGATATGTTCCGGCTTTTTTAATACACAAACGACACATATCATGATAATTATTCTTTCTACTCGTTAACTTTTTCCTATTTTTGCGCATTCAAATACCGAAATAAATTAGATAAAATATAAACCAGACAAATATGTACAGACCGGTAAATCTTTCTGAAGATATTTTTTACGTTGGTGTCAATGATCGTCGCACAAATTTATTTGAAAACATGTGGCCGCTTGACCGCGGTGTTTCATACAACTCATATGTAATTGCCGACGAAAAGGTTGCTATTATTGACACTGTTGAAGCAGGTCATTTTGAGAAATGGATTGCTAAAGTTAGGGCCATATTAAATGGTCGTCCTGTTGATTACCTTGTTGTTAACCATATGGAGCCTGATCACTCAGGTGCTATCCGTATTTTAACAGAGTTATATCCTGAAATGAAAATTGTTGGTAACAAAAAAACGGTTCCGATGATTGAAGGGTATTATGGCATTAACAGTAACTTCGAAATTGTAAAGGAAGGTGACAACATTGACCTTGGAAAGAATAAATTGACCTTCTACACTGTACCTATGGTACACTGGCCTGAGTCAATGGTTTGCTTCGAAGAGACAAATCAGATTCTTTTCTCATCAGATGCCTTTGGTAGCTTTGGAACACTTGATGGCGGAATTTTTGACGATGAACTGGATTTCGAACATTACACTGACGAAATGCGCCGCTACTACTCTAATATTGTAGGCAAATATGGCAACCCAGTACAAAAGGCTCTGCAAAAATTAGGTAGTCTGGACCTTAAAATGGTGGCACCTTCACACGGACCTGTTTACCGTGAAAACATTGCACGCATGGTTGAAATGTACGATCAGTGGAGCAAATACGAAGGCGAAGAAGGTGTTGTTGTAGCTTACGCTTCAATGTATGGAAACACTGAAGAAATGGCAGAAGTAACAGCCAGGGCCATTACTGAAAGCGGAATAAAAAATGTGCGTGTTTACGATGTTAGTAAAACACATCCATCATATATTATTTCTGACATTTTCAAATTTAAAGGTATCATTCTTGGCAGCCCTACTTACAGTAATGAGCTGCACCCAAATATGGAAGCTTTGACAAACAAGTTGCAGCACATGGGTGTTACCAACCACTACTTTGGTGTATTGGGTTCGTTTACCTGGGCCGGTGCTTCAGTTAAAAAGCTGCGTGAAGTAGGTGAAAACCTTAAATGGGAAGAAGTTGCAGATGCAGTAGAGGAAAAACATGCTTTAAAAGAAGATAAGTATGAAGCGTGCTGGCAATTAGGTATTGCAATGGCAGAAAAGCTGAAAGCAAACAGATAATTTGCCCGCCTTATAAAATAGTAAAGAGCAATCAGTATGGTTGCTCTTTTTTTATATCAATGGTTTTAAAATGGCACATATGAATCATGTTCCAAGGTAAGGTCTGATGATTAACAACTCAACTAAATTGGTAATTTGTACTGTGCCCCATACATATTCCATGTCATTAAATACAAAATGACTTAGCATCCAATCATTGGGAATTTGAATATAAAAAAAGCCCGAAACCATATGGTTCGGGCCTGTAATGTTATTCTAAGGGTTTTCGATTAAACATCACCGAACCCAGCTTATTAATCGTTATAAGAATTCGTAACGCACAAAGGCCTCAAACGCCTCGTATTCTGCCATACCCAATTCATTATACAACTTAGCAGTTCCGCGGTTACGATCTTCTGCCCGTTGCCAGAATTCACGCATATCACCCCCCAGGAACATAGCTCCATCTTTTTGAGACTGGTGCTTAAAGATAGCATTACGCTTTCGCATCAGTTCATCAGGACTGATTGGTACGGCCATTTCAATGTTATGTATTTCCCACTCATGCCATGCACCACGGTATAACCATACCCAGCAGTCTTTCATCCATGCTTCTTTCTTCAAAACATCAATGGCCTGGAAAATGGCATCCAGACAAACACGGTGTGTGCCATGCGGATCAGACAGATCACCAGCAGCAAATATCTGATGTGGCTTTACTTCCTTAATAAGATCGGCTACAATTTTCACATCTGCCTTACCCATTGGGTGCTTTTCAACACTTCCTGACTCATAGAAAGGAAGATTTAAAAAGTGAACGTTCTCATCTTTTACATTGGCATATCGACAACCTGCTTTTGCCTCTCCTACTCGAATCAAACCTTTAATACGGCGCACTTCAGGCAGATCAATCTGATCGGGCTTTTTGTTAGCAAGGAACTTACGAATCTTATCGTGTTCTTCTTGTATTTTCTTATCATCGCTGGTCAATCCACCGGTGTAACCGCCAACAAAGTCAAGATAACGCAACACATCATCATCAGAGACTGCAATACTACCCGATACCTGGTATGCCACATGTACTTCATGTCCCTGGTCAACAAGGCGAAGCATGGTACCTCCCATCGAAATTACATCATCGTCGGGGTGCGGGCTAAATATGATAACACGTTTCTTTTCAGGCGATTTACGTTCCGGCCTGTTCGAATCATCGGCATTGGGCTTTCCACCTGGCCAGCCGGTTATTGTATGTTGTAATTCGTTAAAAATGCGGATATTTGTCTGGTAAGCCGAGCCTCTTTCAGCTAAAATATCTCCCATCCCGTTATCGTTGTAGTCGCGGTCGGTTAATTTCAATATTGGCTTTTTAACCTTCTGGCATAACCAAAGTACTGCTTTCTTTATCAAGCGATCATCCCAAACAACACTGTCAATTAACCATGGTGTTTGTACACGAATTAAATCAGCAGCTGCCGCTTCATCCACAATCATTTTACAGTTTTCATGTTTCTGTAAAAATGATGCAGGAATCTCTTCCGTCATATTTCCTTCGATGGTCTTCTTTAAGATGGCTGCTTTACCCTCACCCCAGGCCAATACACGAATGCGCTTGGCATTCAATATTGTTTTAATACCCATTGTAATAGCCTTACGCGGTGAATTATCAATACCAAAGAAGTCTGAAGCAGCTTCGGTACGCGTAATGTTATCAAGAGGAACGATACGGGTTAATGAGTTGGCTGAAGAACCAGGCTCGTTAAGTCCGATATGCCCTGTACGACCTACGCCCAAAATCTGCATATCAATGCCACCTACCTTTTGAATCTTTTCTTCAAAAGCATGGCAAAATTCATAAATACTTTCCTGAGGCAGAGTACTGTCAAGGTAGTTAATGTTCTCCTCCGGAATGTCGATATGATTAAAAAATTTCTCGCGGATATTTCTGTTAAAGCTTTGCAATGCGCTTGGTGTAATAGGATAATACTCCATTACATTAAAAACAATCACATTCTTAAAGCTCAGGTCATCCTCTTTGTGCAAACGCACCAACTCAGAGTATACCTCACTTGGCGCTGATCCAACAGCAAGTCCTAATACACACTTTCCGCCTTCAAGTTCTTTTATTTTAATGATTGAAGCTATCTCAGAAGCAACTGCTTTTGAGCCTTCAGTTGAAGAGCCATAAATTTTTGTTGAGATCTTCTCATCTTTTGTAATTAAAGCCCGTAAATAAGGATCATCGTGATAACCTTCATTCTTGAACTTCCCAGCCGGGGAAATCTTCTGATTGAATTTTTCTATCATAACTACTCTAAATTGAAGTTTTGTGGTTTTAGATTATGCAAATTTACAATTTATAATCAGTAAAAATAGAAATAATAGAAAGTTTTAATAACCTTTTTTGAATAATTTAAAAGTTACCGAAAGTTTCGCATGATTATTTAACGGTTGAAATATTAATTCAAGGAATTATATATTACATCCTGAATTTTAGTCCGCACATTCATTTTAATCAGTTTTTTATTATATGAATGCGGATGAATACGATTGGATAAAAAGATGTAGATAATGTCATTTTCCGGATCAATCCATAATATGGTACCTGTAAAACCTGTATGACCATAGGATGCTTGTGAAACCTTTTGTGAAACATGGCTGTTATTATCGGGATCCAGTTCGGGCTTATCAACGCCTAAACCTCGTCTGTTTCCATGGTTTACCGATGTTGTAAATGTGCCAATGGTTCGAGGTGAAACATATTGCAATCCACCATATTTACCTTCGTTCAATAGCATTTGTCCCAGCTTGGCCAGATCACCGGCATTGGCAAATAAACCAGCATGGGCTGCAACGCCACCTAACATCGCTGCCCCCTGATCGTGCACATAACCATCTAATAGTGTCTTTCTGAAACCCAGGTCTTTTTCTGTTGGCACAATGCGTTTTGATGAAATGCCGTCAAGTGGCTTGTAAACAAGATTTTCAGCCCCAAGCAATCGACTAATACGACTGTAATAAATAGAATCAAGGCTTTCGTTTTCTTCTTTTTCTATTATTCTTTGCAATATATAATACCCCAGATCACTATAGCGATAATCTTTATAGTCCCTCAAAGGCGAAGCATAAATATGTGCATACATCGAATCCACATATTCCTCATTCATAAACATACCCGATGTTAATTGCCGGTTATACTGGTCGTGTTGCTTACGGCTAAAAACATCCTTTCGATACCTGGCATATTTATTCTGATACAAGCGTGAATCGACACGTATATTATATAATCCCGAATAATGACGACTATACAGGGAGCGTTTCCTCAAGGACTCACGGTCTAATGCTTTATAATGAAACGGGATGTAACTGATCAACCCGCTTTGATGCAACAGCAACTCCCTGATCGTTATATCAGCTTTATCTGTTGTATCAATTTCAGCCAGGTATTCAGGTAATCTGGCATCCAGATTCAACTGTCCTTTTTCATACAACATCATAACGATAGGAAATGTAACTGCCAGTTTGGTTACTGAAGCCACATCGTACAGATCATCATTAGTAACTTTCTGTCTCCTTTTATAAGTATGATAACCGTAACTCTTTTGCAATATAATGTCTCCTCCTTTAACGACCATTAACTGCGCTCCAGGTGTTGCTTTTTTCTTAATGGCATCAAATACAATACTGTCTATTTTAGCAATTGAATCCTGGTGAAACGTATGTGCGACAGAGCTGAATGCCAATCTTGTTTTAGAACTCTTTATCCGCTCAAAACCCAGCTGCTTTAACTCTTTATGAACCGGAGAAATACCACTGACCTGAATACCTCCGTATATTGCTTCGGCCAAAAGTTCCGGCGATTCGTTTATTGCCTGTGGCATGGTTATGATGGCATCAAAAAGCCAGCCGGCCCGACGATAGGTCTTGCTGTCAAGCTCACCTATATAAACCAGCGTGTTGTATTTTCGTCCTTGCGTCAGGCCCCCTTCTATTAAGGACATCTCTTTTGACAGGCTCCTGACATCATCACATAACAACAGCTGCACATAGGCCGACGAGTCATTCTCACTAAGCTTAGGCTGGTAATACCTTGATAAACTGACAAAACCCGCAATATCTTTGTTTGTTCGGGCATTAATTGACAAAGTCAGGCTATCGACACGAAGAACGGGGAACATTGCCTTGCGCTGGTAGATGGTAATGGAATTCGTATAGGCTTTATACCGGTTGTTTATTTCATCATCCCTTTGAATCACCAGACTATCAGCAACACCCGTATCAACATTATTATTCAACAACTTAATCACACGCCTATCCAGGATTGATTCCTGAACCTTACCATCGTAAACGGCTTGAACCATTTCTTCATAACATGATTTGTCAGCATCCTCCCAAAACAACAAATCCTGATCTAACAGATCACTAAAACAAACTCGCTTATTGACAGATGCCTGCCACATGTTAAAAGCAGGTATATATGCAAGCGGGTAATTTTCCTCTCTGTCATATTCAGCGTTAGTAAGTAGCTCATCGAGTAACTCACAAGGGAAATCAATTATCTGAACATAGCGATTGTCTTTGATCGATTTGCTTCCGATATACAGGCGTGAAACATTAACTAACTTATCAAAGGTAACAATGCCATCATATCCCTTTGTTTCCGCCTGAGAGCACGCATCATTAAGCAAATTACTGATGGTGGGCTGATGCGCAATCGTGCGAAATGTTTCTTCATTGGGAAAAGACAAGGCAAGTTCATCCTTGTAACCTTTTCTGATATTAAGAACTGAATATGAATCAAACCGGGTATTGCCAACCAAAACACTATCGGGCATGGTATTATCAGGAATTTTCACAAAAAGCATAGCTACTTTTTCTTCAACACTGAGCTGATTCAATAAGGTATCCGCTCTGCTGATTGATAATGCAGAAATAGAAAAAACCAATAATAGTATACCTAAAAAGTATGTTTTCATCACAATGCAAATCCCAATATATTATGGTCAACGAAAATAATTAAAATAGGTTATGCCAAAAACCAATTTCATACCAAAGTACATGATAAAAGACCATTCGACATATAAAATTTATAAAACCTGATGAATAACAGCTCCTGTTTTTCAGGCGCTTTTTTGGATAATAAAGAAACAACCGCTATTTTAGGAATCGAATTTGGATATTAACCCATCTATAAAAACAATGAGTGTGAGTGATTCAATTAACAATTCGCTGGTTCAGGATTGGGCTGACAAGGTGATTTTAGTAGTTGAAGATGTGGATACCAACAAGATTTTTTTTGATGCCGCATTGCGTAAAACAAATGCTAAAATCCTTTGGGCGAAGGACGGTAAAGAAGCTATAGAGCTATTCAAAGCCAATGAGATTGACTTGGTTTTAATGGATTTGCAATTGCCTATAATGGATGGGTACACAGCTACTCGTGAAATTAAAGCCATTAACAAAGAGATTCCTGTAATTGCCCAAACGGCACATGTAATGTCTGGTGAGCGGGAAAAATGCATGGAAGCCGGCTGTGATGATTATCTGGCAAAACCTATTCGATTGCAAATTTTGATGGATACGCTCTCAAAATATTTAAACAAATAAAAAAAAACTGCCCTCGGGCAGTTTTTTTTTATCCCTTTTTATTCCTCCACTATCTTTAATTCTGTTCGTCTGTTCTTGGCTCTTCCTTCAGCTGTGTTATTATCGGCAACAGGCTGACTAAAACCATAACCATTATACTTGAGCTGCGTTTCCGGAATACCCTTGCTCATCAGGTAATCACAAACAGCCTTTGCCCTGTTTTCAGATAACAACTGATTGTATGAAGCACTTCCTTCATTATCTGTGTGACCTCCAATCTCAACAATAACAGAAGTGTTTAACTGCAGTAGTCTCACTACATAATCAAGCTCAACATTCGATTCTTGCTTGAGTTCGTATGAGTCACTGGCAAAAAACACGTTACGTAATACAAAACTGGCGCCCGCTTTGATTTTACTTAAATACACATTTAATACCTGGGGTTTTTCAATGGTTGCCTTTGAATTCACATCAAAATTATCGGAATAAAACAGGTAACCTTCTTTTTGAATATTTAAGGCGTATGTATCTCCGGCTGGCAAACAAAATAAAAAGTCGCCCGAATGCGGTGCAGTAATAGTATTAACTGCTAATTCTCCATTAGTCAGTTTATTAATACGGATATTGGCCGACAAGACCTCTGAGGTCTCATTGTCAAACACCTTTCCTTTGATATAAGTCACCGGTGTTGGTCTTATCTGCTGAGGTATCGTAAACTTATAAATATCTTTATCATCACGCTCATGCAAGCCATCAGATGAGAAATACCCGAGGTCACCCTTAGCAGTGATTACAAGGCCAATTTCATCATTTTCGGTATTTAATGGATACCCCAGATTAACGGGACGTTGCCATCCGTTATTTTTGTCATGCTTGGAGTAAAACAAATCCATTGCTCCCATACCAGGCCAACCGTCTGAAGAAAAATACAATGTCTGATTATCGAGATGAATAAAGGGCGAGTTCTCGTTACCCGCTGAATTAATATTCTCACCCATGTTCTCAATCTTTCCGAAGAAAGGCGTTCCATCCTTTTTAAAACCAACGATACTGGCCTTCCATATATCTTTTTTACCTTGTCCTCCGGGACGGCTGCTTACGAAATAAAGTGTCTTTCCATCGGATGAAAAACTTGGCTGTGATTCCCAGAATGGAGTATTAACAGGCGCCCCCAAATTAGTTGGCTTGCTCCACCCGTCAACTGTTCGTCGCGAAAACCATATATCACAGCTGCCACGGCCTCCCTTTCTTCCACAGGCAGTAAAAAACATCCAGTTACCATCGGCACTGAGTGCCTGAGCCCCTTCATTGCTCAAGGTATTTAAAGAAATCACAGCTTCCCTGTCATTCCAATTATCGCCATTTTTTCGGGAAACATAAAAGTCTTCACGGAAGTTAATGGCATTTTTAGTCAGTGACTTAACATCCTCCACCAATGGATCCTGCGGAACCAAAACGGTAAATATCATGGTTTCCCCATCAGCACTCAGGCTCGGCCAGTACTCATCCAATTCACTATTGATTTGCTGCCCCAGGTTAACAGGCTCTATATAAATAGGGTTAACAATTGCCTGTTTGGCAAAGGCCGCCTTTTCAATCCAGAAATCAGGATTCAGTTTTGATCGTTTGTTCTTGTTATAGTGCCGGTAGATATTCATCCACGGCTCCACCTCATCATATTGCCCCGTGTTATATTTAGCTACTCCCATATTAAATATGGCCGGAACAAAGAATGTACTGTCTATTGCAAGGGCCTTACTTAAGGCATTGATCTCCTTATCATAGTGCTTATTTGAAAAGTGAATGTCAGCCATTAACAGATAAGCCTCAATAAATGCCGCTTCCTTTTTAATGGCAGCATTCAGATAATTAATGGCCTCTTCAGGTTTGTTATTGGAATAACTGGACTGAGCTTCTTCAAAAGCCGTAATCGCTTTTTTAGATTTCACACTATACTTCTGCCCCATAGCACTAAGGCAAATTAAGCTGACAAAAACGGATAAAAAATACTTCATAGGCATGTCATACGGCAATTGAGGCAATAAGTTCATGTAAATTTAACGCAATGCCGATTGAATAGTTGAACGTGTCAATTCAATCAGCTCATTGGCTTCATCCTGGTACTGCTCTGTTTCAATTGGTTCATGTATAACCATCTGAACACTACCGGGCATCAGGTTTAATCCTTTGTTGTATACTTTATGCGTATCCACTATTGTTACGGGTAATATGGGCAAACCCAATTCAAAGGCGATTTTAAAAGCTCCCTTTTTAAAATTACGCATCTGGTTAGAACCGCTGCGTGTGCCTTCTGGAAAAATCACAACAGAAGTACCGTTTTGCAGTTTGCGCTTTGCTTCTTCTATTGACTTCATGGCTGCCCTTGGTGATGAACGATCAAGGAAAATATGCCCCACCTTATGACTGGCATAACCAATCCCGGGGGCATGACGCAATTCCTTTTTCATTATCCATTTGAAATCTATTTTCAACCACCCATAAAGAAGAAAGATATCGTAGCCGCTTTGATGATTGGCTATGATAACATATGATTGCTTCTCATCAATATTTTCACGCCCTTTTACCGATACCAGCATTGGCGTCAGATAACCCGTAACTCTTGCCCATGTCGCACCCCAAAAACTTCCGGCTCGAGGACTAAGCAATATTGAGAAACTGGCTGCCAGGAATGAAAATAAAAAACTGGCGACAATAAACAGAGGTATAAAAATAAAAAACTTATAAGGCTGATAAAGCCAATAGGCAAACTTCTTCATTATGTAACAATCATCATTTTAAACAGTTAAAGATTACAATCACTTAATAATTTATAATCTTTCAAAACAGCATCATCTAAATGAACTAAATGGCTCTTTATGTTTTGCTTGGCAAATTGACAAAAGCAAAAATAATTAAAGAGTCTCATGCTACAAAACAAAACTACTTCATCAGAGTAATCACATTACTTATATTTGCCCTCTCCATAAATCGTAGTTTCATGCTTGTAATATCAGAAGACAATTGTATTAAGTGCAAAAAGTGCGAAAGTGTATGCCCGGTAGAAGGTATAGATATAGACAATAAAAGCGTAGCCAAAGATTGTATTAAATGTTACCATTGCAGCGCCATATGTCCACGCAAGGCCATTGGTGACAGGCACACAACAGGCCACACATCGCAGAACAATATTCAACCTTACGATTTTGAATTACTGATGCAACAGCGACGTTCGCATCGAATCTTTAGTACGCAAGAGGTAGCTCCTGCAATATTGAAAGAATTTGTAGAGCACATGCGCTTCAGCCCTACAGCCAGCAACCTGCAGAGTTTAAGGTTTACCGTAATTACCAACAAGAACAAATTAAAAGAAGTCAACGACTTAACCATCCAAACCATCAGCAAAGCCTACCGTTCTATCAACTGGGTCACGAAGCCCTTAATTGCTTTATTGAAAGGAAAAGCAGCCCTAAAAAAAATGGAACAGTCCAAACGTAAGTTTATGCGTAAAGCTGAATCGCGCAACGACATGATTTGCTATAATGCCCCTGCTTTAATTGTAATCCACAGCGAAAATATTCCCGTTGGCATGCCCTGTCATGATGCGGGCATCTGGACTGGTATGGCAACATTATATGCCGAATTATTAAACTTATCAAGCTGTATTAACGGCTATATTGTCAATGCTGCCCAAAGAAACAGCAAAATCAAGGAAGTATTACATATTCCCGGGAATAATGAGATCTACAGCACCATCCTGATTGGTTACCCTAAATTGAAATACGAGAACAGGGTTGATCGACCAATACCTAAGCTCCGGTTTATTGCCGAATAAAAGTGCAAGCTACAAATGCTCCCATCTGCTTAAGCCCTGCAGCTTTGCTAATATCTCAATGGCTTCACTTCGGCAGCTGCCGCAAAACTCCGGCTCTGGTGTGAAGCCACCACATACTTTTGGTCGTTCTGCTGAGTTGAAAATATCACATTGCAGATCATGAGTCAGGTGCGGGCACGGCACGCCACCTGCTTTCCCCCCCGGCAACTTGGGTAAGGGAGATGATATACTTGGCACGATACAACAGGCGCCACAATTCTCTCTGCACTCCATTTACTTTCCTTTTTAACGGCTGCAAAAATAAAGGTTTAAGAATTATAACTACATTAGAGTCGATAAATTATTACTATGAAATTTGACACTCCCCTGATACACGGTTATTTAATTAAACGTTACAAGCGTTTTCTGAGTGATATAAAACTGGATGATGGCAGCATTGTGGTGGCCCATTGTACCAACAGTGGCTCTATGAAAACCTGTATTGAAGAAGGGGCTGAAGTATACCTGTCGCCTGCCAAAGATCCTAAACGCAAAACGCGTTACACCTGGGAGATGATCAAACTGAATAATAAATGGGTTGGCATTAACACCTCGCACCCAAATTTAATTGCCTTTGAGGCTGTTAAAAACGGGGAAATCGACAAATTAGCAGGCTACTCTCATGTACAGCGCGAAGTAAGGGTAGGTAACAGCCGCATTGATATAATGGCGCAAAATGATCGGGAAACCTGCTTCATCGAGGTTAAAAATGTCACCATGAAAGATGGTGAATACGCCCGTTTTCCAGATGCAGTTACTACACGTGGCAAGAAACACCTTGACGAGTTGATACAACTCAAAAAAGAGGGTATACGGGCTGTTATGCTATATGTCATTCAGCGCAGCGATGTGTCTGTTTTCGCACCTGCCGGTGATATCGACCCTGATTATGCCAATACGCTGCGGGAAGCCTGGAAAGAAGGTGTGGAAATCATTCCTGTGAGAGTGAAGGTAACACCAAATGATATTGTTATTGATAAAGAGTTACCTTTTGATTTATCACTATAAAAGAACATATATTAGGATCTTCAGTTTGCGAATAATCATTCTAAATTATTTTATTAAATCATAATAAATCAACTTACCAACAGTTGTATTTAATAAAATGTCTATTTTTAGTACGACAATTTATTAAATCTATCCCAAAATGAAGAGAAAACTAACCTTTCTGCTACTATTGGTAGCATGCGTATCTGTATATGCAGAAAAATCACCTATCAAATTTGGTAAAGTAAGTCTGGAAGAACTTGAAATGACCGTTTATGAGCCAGACACATCAGCAACGGCAGTAGTACTTTGTAAATATGGATATTTTAATTCCAGTGACCTTACATACAGGCTTACCAGAAGAGTGAAAATTCTAAAGAAGGCAGGAACAGAATATTCTGAATACACATTTCCTGGTGGTGGTAATGTAACGATTCGGGGTAAGGTATATAACCTGGTTAATGGCGAAATAGAAGAAGAGAAACTCAAAAAAGAAAGCATTTTTAAAGAGAAGGTGACCGAAGATTACTATCGAATCAGGGTCGCCATGCCCAATATTAAAGTAGGAACAGTATTTGACATTGAAATTTCTCACCCGCTTTTACCGTCTGAGTTCGCATTTCAGGAAGACATACCTGTTAAACATGCGGAGGTAAAACTTGAAGAAGCTACTATTATCAGTTACCGTAAGCGCGCCATAGGGCATCGGCCAATTGTTCCAAAGGATAGATTCACTTATCAAATGCTTGATGTGCCTGCTTTTAAAAAAGAGGCCTACATGAGTTCTGTTGAAAACTACAAATCAAAATTTGAATTCGATATCTTAAATATATCAGCTCATAATTATGGTTTTTACAGCAACTATACCACTTCATGGGAATCAGTTAATGATCGCCTTGCCAGTGATAAATACTTTGGTCATGCCATAATGAATGGTTCATCCTACCTGACGAAAATTAAAAAAAGCATTGAAGCCAATTATACAAGTGATATAGATAAAGTGAAAGCAGCATACGATGCAATTAAAAAGATAAAGTGGAACGGCATCGAATCGGTATACAGCTCAAGCCTTTCACTGTCTACACTATATAAAGAAGGACAAGCCAACTCGGCTGAGATAAACATGATGTTAATGCAGCTACTCATGAAACTTGACCTTCCGGCTTTTCCTGTTGTTATCAGTACACGTGACAATGGTCGCCTTCACCGCTTTTACCCAAGCTACACCAAACTTAATTATATGATGGTCTGGACTGTTGTTGACGGCAAAGAGTATATCCTTGATGCCACAGAACCATTTCTTCCGTTTGGCATGTTACCCAAACGCTGCCTGAATCAATATGGACGACTGGTTACCAATGAATCAGGAAAATGGTTAGACCTTGATACTGACTTACAGGATAAGGATGTTATTATGTACGAGCTAAATGTAACAGACGACATGTCTATGGAAGGTCAAATAAATCAGTATCACTATGACTATTCAGCCTTTAACTTCAGAAAGAGCATGAACGAGTATGCCAGTAATGAGGAATACCTGAATACTTTAGAAAATGTTTATTCAGGCTTAACAATAAAAGATTATTCGGTTGAGAACATGGATATCCTCGACAAACCTGTTCAGGAGAAGTACATTGTCAGCATTAAAAACAAGATTGAGGTGATTAATGACATGGCGCTTATCAATCCATTCTTATTTGAAAAAATGGAAGATAATCCATTTAAAATTGAAGACCGAAAATTCCCCGTTGATTTCGCTTACAAAAGTGAGAAGTATTTGGTCTCAAGAATCAATATACCCGCGAATTATCAGTTTGAAGAAATTCCAGAACCTATCAAAGCAATATTACCCGATAAAACTGCTATGGTATTAATCAACTACCAGGCAGTGGGAAATACATTAACTGTGACTTACAGACTTAAACTTAATAAGCCGGTTTATACCGTTGAGGAATATCAGTACCTGAAATCTCTTTACACTGCCATTATTAATAAGCATGCCGAACCTATTGTAATTAAACGCATACAAAATGAAGCTTCACTATAATCTTATACTATTTTTATTATTACTTGTTGTCAATGGTGCTGCCGCAAGCGGTAACCTCAAATATCCTGTAGACGAAATACCCGAATCACTATTGGCAAATGCTCATGCAGTAGTCAGGTATCAGTCTTCAGCAACAGAATATTTAGGTCCCAACAGGATAGTAAGCAAACAAAAGATTGCAATTACCATCTTAAAAGAAAGTGCCCTTGAACTATCTTATTTTTCAGAAGGTTATACAAAATTGTTTAAAATAGAAAATATTGATGGTGCCGTATACAATAGTTCAGGAAAGCGCATAAAAAGAATCAAGCAGGAAGATATCATTGACCGAAGTGCTATCTCAGACATTTCACTCTTTGAAGACTCAAGGGTGAAATTAATCGACCCCAAATGCACCGATTATCCTTTTACTGTTGAGTATTCGTATACGCTTAAGATTAATAATTCATTTTTATGGCCAGGCTGGTCATTGTATAGTGGCATGAATGTTTCCGTTCAACAATCCGATGTTTCTTATAAGGTTCCCAGGAACTATAACTTCAGATATAAAGTATCCAATTTTGACCAGGAAGTAATAATAAGTGAGGATGAAGGCAGCAAAACATATACATGGAAGGCTGAAAACTATCAGGCCCCAACTTTTGAGCCTTTATCACCACCCGCTTCTTTGTGGGCCCCAACTATCCAGGTGGCGCCAAGTCGCTTTCAGTTAAAAGGCTACGATGGAAACATGGAAACATGGAAAGAATACGGAGATTTTTGTTATTCACTTATCGAAGGACGTGATAATATTCCTGAAGAAACCATCAACGAGATACGTGAGCTTTTTACTGATGAGATGACCGATTATGAGAAAATAAGTAAAGTCTATGAGTATTCTCAAAAAAAGAACCGTTATATCAGTATCCAGGAAGGTATAGGCGGGCAACAACCTTTTGATGCCAAAACCGTTGACCGTTTATCATATGGAGATTGTAAAGCACTGACAAACTATATGATGGCCATACTTAACCACTTGGGTTACAAAAGTCATTACACCATAGTTAGTGCCGGAGATGACAACAGCATGATCGATCCTGAATTTGTAGTCGATAATTTTAACCATGTGTTTTTAAATGTCGAACTGCCCAATGACACCATTTGGATTGAATGTACCAGCTCACATTCCCCTTGCGGATACATTAGTGATTTTACCGATGACAGAAATGTTTTAGTGGTAAAAAAAGGTGGCTCTGAGTTAATTAAAACACCTTCATACTCAGCTGCAGAAAACAGGCAAACCACCAGGGCAACCATCAACCTCGATGACGATGGTTATGCTGAAGCAACTGTAACAACCAGCTACTCGGGAGCCCTGTACAGCAGTCAATTCTGGCTGACAACAATAGATGAGCAGGACAGGAAAAAGCATATTACAAAGTCGATCGACCTACCAAATTTCAGGGTTGAGAAATATGAGATCGATGCAATAAAGAAGCGTCAACCGGAATTACACAAGAATATTGAACTTATTCTGCCCGATTTCGCTACAAAAATGGGAAAACGTTTGCTTCTTAAAACCAACAGGGTAAATGACTTTACAACCATTCCAGCCTATGCCAGAAACAGAAAAAGACCGGTATATATAAGGCATAATTATAGTGAATGCGACACCTTTGTATATAACCTGCCAGAGAACCTGCAGATCGAGTCTACACCTAAGGATGTAAGCCTGGATACGCCCTATGGAAATTATCGCTGCTCTATCAAAAAAGTTGATAAGCAATTAATAGTGCATCGCTACCTGGAAATTAGCAAAGGGACATATCCTAAAGAGGAGTATAATAGCTTCAGAGACTTTTTAGAGAAGATAGCAACAGCCGATAAAGCAACTACTATACTTACTCCAAAGACATAAAAAAAGAGGCTGTCCGAAGTTTAAATTTCTGACAGCCTCTTTTTTATTTATACTTTCAAAATATTGATTACATGCCTGTGTAAGTTAATTCGCCAGTAATTTTCATTGGTATCTCCATAGGAGCAGGCAACTGTGGTGATTCAACAGCCACATTACCATCAAGGTTCTGGTTGATCTTAATTTCAATGGGCCAGCCACTCTTAGCATTCACTTTTGCTTTAAAATCAAAATCACCATCCAGGTTGATATGCTGTGTCATACCCATTTGCTGCACAGTTTGCCCCTCTTTGGTTGCCATCACTCCCTTACCCGACAAGTTAACTTCCTCTTTATTCATCTCATCAACATTGAAATCATACTGATTATTGATTTCAAAAGGACTGATAATGGACTTATTATTGGACCATTTTGAACCAACCTTTACCTTTTCCTCCGGATAGATGATAAACATGTTGCTCAAATTACCTTTCATACTTTCATTAGAAAACTGGTTGGCCAACTGCTTCTTCATCATCTCAGCCTGTTGCGGGTTATCGCTGAAAGCTTCCACTACTTTCTCTGAAATGGTTTCAAAGCCTTTTACTTCCTGGATATTTCCTCTATCATCAAACTTTACCTGGAACAAATGGCCTACCATCAGGTCAAAAGTCTTATTCAGGGGATTGGTCTTATCTGCATCAGCATCATTCGAATCATAAGCCATATTCATCATTGGTCCCTCAAGCTTAAAAAGCATCGATTTAAAAACGACTTCCGATGTATACACATTGCCGTTTTTTTCCTTCACCGTAACAGTAATATCACCTCCCATCGTGGTTTTAACATTTTGGCTCATCCCCGCCACATTTTGTTCGATGGACTGGATAGTGCTTTGCTTTAAATGATAAGTTTGACCGACTTTAAGGTTATAGCGAAGTGCTTTTTGTGCTGTAACATTAAGCGATAATAAAATGGCTGCGGTGAAAAGCAAGACCTTAGTTAATCTCTTCATAATATTAGGTTTATAAATTATCGTTTCACGAAGCTAAGAAAAATTATTAAGGAATGCCTGTTGCTGGTCTTAGCTCTTGATATCCGCCTCTATTCTTCGGTCCGGATATATTTTTCTATCAATAACAAATTCTCATCACCCAATCCAAGCTCTTCCAACTCTTCAACGCCTTGCTGAATCAGGGTATCTCCTTTCAACTCCAGCTTAAAATGAAACGCGTGTGTTTCCCAGTTGCGGGCAGTGCAAAAGTCGAGGTTCTCAGTATAGGTATCATCTTTATAAGCCACCGTACCTCCACCTGACATATAGGCAATATTACTGCTATCTTTACCCTGCTTCAAATCGTGTAAAAAGAAGGCAAAATGTGTGGGAGTAATAATCTTGATCATCTCCTGCCCTTCAATCATGTTTGATGTCACCGAATCCTTGCTGTGGTAATCGGATGAAATCAACTGCCAGGTTCCCACAAATTGCTCAGGAAAGTCAGATTGAGCTTGTTTTTCGCAATTGCAGGCACTAATAAGCCCTGCTACAAGGACTAATAAAATAATTCTCATAGTTGTACATATTTTAAGGTTCGCCATAAAGATAATCAAGCTGATGTAAAATCAATGCCTATGGCAGTAAAAGACATGGTAAAGCTCAATAAGGGGTCTCACACATCTCAAAGTAGAAATTGAAAGACTATTTTTTGCAGATATGATGTACTATTGCTTTAGTTGAAAAAACCATTTAGATACTTTGACCGATAAAATTCACCATATCTTATTTATCAAAATAACAACACTACTCCCATTATGAGAGGTCGGTTAACAGATGTCCCTGCTTCGTACTATTTACGGGTCTTCTTCGGGATCAACCTCGCTGCCAGCGAGGTTGATCCGAAGCGGTTCCGAAGAAATACCGAAGAAGCCCCGAAGAACTACCGAAGGATTACCGAAGCAATTTTCAGTGAATAAGTTGATAAAATTGGATGTGGTCTACCTTGTGATATTGATTATTGTTAAGCAGCACGTTAATTAAAGCATTCTATTTAGAAAGGACATATTTTCAACCACCAATTACTCTAATTACTCAAGTTTTAATTCCGCATGGCAGAACTATTTGTGTTAATTGGTGAAATTTGTGGTTGTGTATTTTGCGATAAACGCAAAAGTGAAACTGCTTCTCAATCTCCTACTCCTTGCCTCTTTATCATGGCGGTGCTTATTGCACCTTGTTTATAACCGGCTTTAATCCGATCAGGTACTGGTATTCAACCCTGTTTTTATCATCATCCATGGTCATACCTATCAAAAAGTTATCAAGCATTGTAAATGCATAATCAGTGTAAATCCAATGAAGAAGATTATCCGGATCATCAGGGTATTAGTGGATCGTGTTATTTCTCTGCTTCCACCTGCTTCCTTGATGAATCTTTCCCGTCAAACAAACCAATTTTCTCCCGCATTCATCTATGTCTTCCCATCGCCGCCCCATGCCAGTTTGTTCTGACTCAGACGGAAGACAAGCCAACACACTGTCAAAACTTTTGTTATGAGTGGTAAAGTGTAATCTTTTGTTGAGTCATTGCTCTGAGCGATTTTTATGTATTATTGACACGTACTATTTATTCAGCGTGAGTTCCCTGATTTTCATCGATAATCTTCCAGTTTAAATTTACTTCTTTGTGGAAGTGTAGCTCCATTCATAACATCTACAGATATCAATTCCTTACAAACAAACCTGTTATCAACCAGACTATCTACTTTAGCGACTATCCTGACTTTCTGATTATTAGCAAGTAATTCTTTGTATGTAAAATGATTAAGACTCTTGTAATCTTCCGGTTTCAGATACAACAATAGCTTTTTTTCTTCGTCTGTCATAACATAAACATACGGAGCAACAAGCAAATCATTATCATCCAACAGTTTAATATAAACTGCGAAAACAGAATCTTCTTTCATGAGACCTTCATAGCCCACGCTATCCATTAAGGTCTTAAAATTAGCCAGTACACTATCTGGTTGCCCATAAAAATTTCCAAGCTTAAGCCATTCGTAATATAAGTCACCTTCAATTGTTTTTAGTTCTTTTTGTGGTATGCAACAAAACGTTAGAAGAACAATGACCATGAATAATAATCGTCTCATATATGAATAATACCTTCTCATAATTATTGTATTCTACCCTGGTATTGAAATATACCTCCATTCTGATTAGTGTTGAACTGCAAAGTCTCTTATCCTTTACCAGTTGCAATATATATTACATGACCATATTTTGGAGTTACTATTTCTATTTCGCATTCCTGTCTTTTTTGCAGGGTAATTTTGATTCCTGATTTCGTTAATGTTTCATTTTCACTTTTGGAAACTTCTTGTCCATCAGTATCGCACTGTTCATATTCAACTTTAACGATCATCTTACCGGTTGATAAGTTAAAATCCACCGACTTCCAATTCTCGCAGGGTTTTCCGCTCAAACTTGTATACCCTATCAAATAAAACTCACCATTTTGGAAGCGATATTTATCAGTAAATCCCCATTTCCAACTGCTACCACCATTTTGGCTAATGAGCAAAACTCCATTCTTTATTTCCATTTCCCCATAAGGATCTCCCATCATTCCTCCGTCCCGACTTCCATATAAGGCTTCATCAGATCTTTTCCATTCTTTCCAATGGTCCTTGTCGCGTTGATATATGATCAATACCCTGGGAACACTTTCAAAATCTATTTCAGGCTTTGTATTATAAGCAACTACCAATTCATTTATACCATCCTTATTCAAATCTCCATACACCGAATCTATGATCACATGATTTTCAGGTACAGTTAGAGTTTGTCCATCGACAAATTGAACGAATGCCAATAAAAAGGTCATTATATATATTCCAGTTTTCATATTGTGGTTAGTTAATCAACAACAACTTATCTGCTCTCTAGCATCATTATAAGGTTGGCTATTCCATACATACATTGCAGGCTAAGCTCACTTACTGCTTAAACTTAATCATTTAATTGGAAAGTAAGTCATTTGTCACTCTGCCAAATACATCTAAATAGTTAATGTTATGTTATTATACTTTTTTATATTTGCTTTCCTGATATGGGTTTAGGGAAAATAAATGTGAGAACCAATTTAATTGATAGTTAAAGAATGTATTTGTATAAGATATATCACAGACAAGTAATACTTCTAAATGTTTAGCTTAAACCTAAAGAATGAAAAACCTTACAACCATAATATACCTGCTTCTTTGCATTAATATCTCTTCACAAAACTTAGTAACTAATTATGGTTTTGAAAATTATCAGAGTATTTCTAAAGACCAGGGAACAATTAAAGTTGTTGATGACTGGTGGTCGCCATTTGGTGAAGCAAAATATTTTAACTCCAATAACAATTATAAGACGCCTTACAGGAAATATATTCCACCTGGTGAAGATGTCTATCAGTCAAATCCGGTGTACCCCTTCAAAGGAAAGGCCTACGTAGGGCTTAGTATGTCTGGAGTTATTGATTCAGATGAACAGGATTATTTAATGACGCAACTTTCTGAACCATTGCAAAAGGGTTTAAGCTATCGTGTTAGTATGTACGTAAGATTGGGTGAGGTATGGAAGTATATAGATTTTATTGGCGCTTACTTTTCAAAGAATGAATATAGTGTATCTAAAGATCAAACCATCTTCCATTACATTCCATATAAAAATGACTATGAAATTATTAAAAAAACAAAGCGTGGTTCTTTAATATTTAGAGAAGACACTCTTCAACTTCTAAATGATACGCTTAAGCTAAATAACAGGGATGATTGGGTAAAAATACAAGGAGAATACCTTGCTAAAGGTGGTGAGGAATATTTAACCATCGGTAATTTTAGTATCAATAGAAATGGTTTATTTAATAACAATATTGCACCTAAGGTAAAAAGTGAGTTTTACGACTACTACTATCACGACAATACTTTTTACTTTATCGACAATATCAGTGTATCACCACTGGAAATCAAAGATTCTAAAGTATATAAAAACTTTTCTTCGAATATAGTAGAAGAAGAAGCTATCATCTTGAATAATATTCTTTTTGACTTAGGAAAGGCCAGCCTGCAGCCACCATCATACCAGACACTGAACCTCCTTTTAACCTATATGCAGGAAAATGATCAATTAAATTTACTTATTGAGGGGCATACTGATAATACCGGAACTGAGAAGAAGAATAAACTATTGTCTGAAAACAGAGCTAAAGCAATAGCGGATTATCTTATTGCGAATAATATCGCATCAGATCGGCTAAAATCGATTGGTTATGGAAGTTCCAAACCAAGTCATGATAATTTGACTGACGAAAACCGAGCTAAGAACAGAAGAGTAGAATTTACTTTAACTTCCAAACAGTGAAAAAAGAAATTGAAGTTAAATAGTTTATCGGTTAATCTTTCAACTCCCGAATTCTATGGATAAGCAGTTTGACAGTTAAGCAACTTTTAATGAGATGAACCTATTACTCACTTATGTAAATTGAATCTTTAACCAGCCTTTAAATTACTTTATTCTTGATATTCCAACATGCCTCTCTCTGACATCGAAATGTATCTCACCAGTATTTTCGATAATAGCCAAGACATCATTAAAGTCATCGAAGCGTGGAATATAAGATGTAAAACGTTGTTCGAGTATAGCCTTATCAGTAACTGAAAATCCAATATTATATTCTAATGATAACTCTTGCAATATCTTTTCTAATCGTTCATCTTTGAAGACAAACAATCCTTCCTTCCAAGCCGTAGCTTGCTCAACATTAGCTACAGCGACATTAAACGATTGTTTATCTTTATTATAAGTGGCATGCTCATTAGGTTTGACAAAATGCTCATATCCCCCGTCCGAGATTCTAACAGAAATGCTCCCTTCAACAAGGGTCGTTATTATTTGATTACTGAAAGAGCGGTTGTATACGTTATAGGATGTACCATAGTTTTTTATTTCAATACCGTCTGCCACAACAATAAATGGCGAATGCTTATTGTGTGCTACTTCAAAATAAGCTTCTCCTTTTAAGTTTACTTTCCTCACTTCACTGTCGGAAAATTGATTCGGATAATACAGCTCTGATTGTGAATTAAGATAAACTTTACTCCCATCAGCTAAAATAAGGGTAAACTTCTTACCTATCGGTACTCTCAGTGTATGATACTCGACTGAGGCACTTTTATCCTGCAGTATCTCTTTTGAATAGTCAACCTCTGATTTGCTTGCAGAAACTAGTTCATTACTTACCACCAGATTCACATCTTCTTCTTTCGATAAATCATATGTTTTACCTGGATTTGAGATAAGTGTAACCTCCTCATTGGAAACGGCCGCAATTATTATTTCTTCGGCAGGCTGATTGATATGCTTTAACACCAAAACTGAAGATACGAGAGTAACGATAACAACGGCAGCATAACGCATAAAGAGGTTCATTGCATGTTTACGACTCAATTGTTTTCTGTTTGCTTCTACTCGCTTTAAAAACAGGTACCGCCTCTCTGACATATCAATGTCCGCACGTTTATTTTTAGTGAAAAATTCTTTTAGTTGTCTGTAGTATACAACATTATCCTGACTGTAATTCAACCAGGCATCCAAAAGTTCAGATTCATCACTGGTGATATTACCGGTGATACTTCTGCTTAATATTCTCCACTCTATATTTTTCATTTTTTATGCTTCTAATATTATGACACTTGGGCATTGAAATACAGTGACTAAAAAAAATATAAATTCATTAATAAATGTATAATGATCGTGATATTTACCCCTAATTCTGTCCTGATAGCTTTATAAGCCCGTTTTATCAAGGTACCGACCGTATTAATGGATACATCTAATTCTTCAGCTACATCTTTATATTTTTCACCATAAATAACACACCTGGTAAAAACCAATTTAGATTTTGGTGACAGTTTATCAATTAGCGCATGTACCTGCTTAACCTTCTGACTAAAAAGCTCATTTGGCTCATCATCTTGTTCGGCTAACAACATGGCTTCCATTACCCGGTCTTTGTGATTATCAACCACCCCCAGGTTGCGTAGTCTATTGAGTGACTTATTTTGCACAATTTTACCCAGATATGTATAAACACTTTTTACCTCATTAAAACGCTGTGGCTGTTCAATAAATGAAGTAAATACATCCATTACAATATCCTTTGCTGTCTCTGTATCCTGCAAATGATACTCAGCCACTCTGACCAGTTTTTCGAAATAAAGATCAAATAACTGTGCAAAGGCATTACTATTACCCTTTTTTAATTGATTTAATAGAATGGAGTCATTACTTTTCATTCACATTTCACTTTTCCCGATTGCAAAACAAAATTAAAAAAAAATGAGTTGCTGAATCAATACTCAGTTAATCATTCAAATGATAAAAAAATAGCTTTAAGCAGGACTCAAAGCTATTTTTTACTATTAACAAGCAATTATTCACCTGTATTTAGTCTTCGTGGGTTTTATTTAAACAACACTTTCAAAACGTGTTTATCATCATAGAAACGTTTAGCCAATTGTTGGATATCATAGGCCGTTATTTCATCAAATTGCTTGTGTACATCATCTTCTGATAGTTCATTTCCTGCCATATAACACGATAATGCATTATCACGGATCGCATTGTTATTTACTTCTTCGTTATCAAGGGTGCGTTTAATACCGTTTAACTCAAAATCAGATATAGGCGTTTCGCTAATGTCCTTAAACTGACTATCAATGTAATCCAGGTAAGGTACTACTTTACTTTTCTCAGTACCAAAATTAATTCTTAATTGTGCATAAGCTGTAGGCTGTGCGCTATACTTACTCGCCAGGTGTACATTATACAAACCACCTCGCTTGATTCTTAATTCTGTTTCGGCGCGTGACTTAACCAGTTTTTCAAGAAATTTTAAGGTCGCCATTTCTTTGTAGGATAAGGACTCAAACAAAGCGTAATAAGTATTGGTGCCTCCGACTAAACTTGTAGCAGGTACTTCTTGTCTCACAACATATTCTTCATCGTCAAAGTCAAGCGGATAGTGATTGATGTACTGTTCTTTTTCACCACCTTTATCTAATGAACCAAGGTATTTGATTAACATGGGTTTTACTTTTTCCACAGACATACTACCAGATATGTAATACATCCAGTCGTTTCCATGGTTGAATTTAGCATTAAACATGGCTTTCGATTTTTCGGCTTCAATGCTTCCAAAATAATCAGGATCTTGTGGTGAAAGGTTTTGTCGGTTGGCCAAAAATACCTCATTGCTAAACTCTTGCTCAGCCTGTGCCCGGTTCCTTTTTTGCATCAAACCTCTCAAGACAAAAGCCTGTGTTTGTGGCGCCAATGCTTCAATTGTCGGACCTTTTATATTCATTAACAATAGCTGAAGAAGCTTCTCGAAATCAGCATTGGCACATTGTCCCTGCACTTGCTCGTGCGTCTCGTGCATGGCCAATTGAAACTTTAGGTTATTCAATTCCTTATATGTCAAGATCGATTCATGGGTATTATTGCCGCATCCTAATACGCGATTATAATATGGTAATACCTCCGCAGCCGGCACATCGGATTCATCATAAACGGAAGTCCCCCCCGGACTGACTCCCAAGATATTCATCCCTGGCTTTTTATTCTGATTATAAACAATGGTTAAGCCATTGTTCAGTTTAAACTGCACCACTTCTTCGCTCAAGTGTTTTGAGTCAGCAATTTTACCTGATTGCGTCAGCAGCGAAGCATCAAACTTTGCCATCTCATGCTTTACTTCACGATAACGGTTGTTGGACTTGTCATTGACAATATCCATCACTTGATTTTTAGTCAGCACTGGGGCATTCGCAGGCATATTGGCCATGATAACCGTATTCTCCAATTGAAGATGGGCCTGACAGTATTTAATAAAATCAGCATTACTGAATTGCTTAACTGCCCGGTCGTATACACTCGAATAATCAGTGTAAGAATAATAGGGTTGTCCCCATATAAAACTATATTCCAGTACCATCTGATAATCAAAGTCTTCTTGTTTGGTTTTCCAATGGCGGTAATAATGCTTTTTCAAATTGCTCACTTCCTTATCCGTCAGTCCAAATTCCAACATATGGTGATATGCTGACATTATCTTTTTCAGGGCATCGTATTCGTTATTCGGTGTAGGCACCACAGATATTACCAATTGGCGATATCCAACCGGTAATGTCTTATATTCAACTTGCCCATAACGCATTAACGGGCTCTGCAAGCTCTGGGTAATTCTTTTATTAATAAAGGTCTTAAACAGGCTCCCGTATATCTCATTTTTAATAAACGTCTCTTTGTCGGCACATATTTTTTCCTTGTTACGGCTCATCACCGCAATGTTAGCCGACCTGATCTGCTTGTGCCTGTTTTCCTCAAAAACAACCTCTTCACTATCTGCACTTTCAAAAGGTGTAAATGTAGTGGCATTGTCAGCAGCTTTTACATTGCCAAATTTTGACGCTAATATTTTTTTAGAGGCTTCGATATCAATATCGCCCTCAATGGCAATCGCTATTGTATGCGGATTAAACCATTTTGTATAGAATTCTTTAATTCGATCAACTTCAATGGTTTTAACCAATTCCATATTACCAAGGTTATCCATTCCTGCATACGGACTATAAGCATATAATAGCTTTGAAACCACTTCTTGTTGAGGATTAACAGGTGCTTTACTTAACTTCTCTTCAACAATCACCTTGCGTACTTTATCGATCTCTTCTGGTATAAAATTCAGACCATACATCCAACCGTGAATAATGCTCAAAGCCTTGTCGTTTTGCTCCTGGTCATTTTTATCTATCTCCGAAATGCCATAAAGGATCTTATACTTATAAGTGGAAGCTATACTCTTAATCTTGTGTGTATCAAAAAACTCCTCGCAAGTACCCTCCAGGTTATTCTGAGAACACTGCACTGTTACGTGCTCAACAAAATGCGCCAGCCCTTTTTCATTATATCCTTCAATACTACTACCTGTTTTTTGCAACATGGTGTAGTTAATGTGCTCTGAATTCGTCTTAATCAGATAATAAGTGAGTCCATTTTCTAGAGTTCCCTTAACTATTTTATCGTTTACAGGCTGCGATGCCATCGACACCAGGGCTTGAATAGAAAGCACAATGCTCAGACCTATTTTTAAATACTTCATTATTTACTTATTTAAATAGTGGCTTTTCCACTTTTGTTGTATTCAACCCGAAATATGGATTAATCCACCGAATTGAACGAACTATTGAAAAAAAGAGCCCGGGTTATCATCCATCCGGGCTCATCGTATTGCAGTCAATTTAATTACTAGATTACAATGGCCTCTTCTCCGTACAGGCTGATAATTTTATCTTCTACTTCTTTAATCATCTCGACCTCTCGGGCTTTGTAAGCCTTTAAGTACTTATAAAATTTGGTCAATACCTCTTTACTGGTATCGCCTTCATCGTATTTATCCCATAGTACAATGCAAGCATCTTCGGTGATGGCCGTTTTGGCATTTTCAAGCATAATATCTACCGAACGGGCACCGCTCATAAAATGAAGCGGCTCTTCATCGGCATCGTACCAGGCATAAAAAGGATAGCCGGTAGCACCAAGCTCCTGAGCTAATGCCAGTGCTTTTTTGTCATAGCTAATATTCAGGGTGATACTAATGAACTCTTTGTTATAAAAATCGCCCAATACCTTTTTAGGAAACACCGCTTGCTTCATCTGGGCACAAGGGCCGCACCCGCGCATGGTAAAATCAACAAATACCCTTTTGTTTTCTTTTTTGGCCAACTCACAGGCCTCCGTAAATTTTAAGTCGTGAAACTTAACCCCTTGCGCATTAGCCATGGTTGCCGCCAAAATAACCATGGCAAAAATCATCATCTTCTTCATAATACGATACTTTGTGGTGCCGCTTACACGGCACCGTCATTTATTTTTTATATTTCCATTCCAATTAATTCTTCAAACAACTGCTGAGCCACCAGATAATTTGCCTGTAATTCCGGGTATTGAGCCAATAACTCGTCTTTATCTTCACGCCCTGAAAATTTAAGCCAACTAACCACTATATCATCCATAAAAACCCGAACTCTTCCCCCGGGAGTAGTTGGCCAAAAGTAAACCTGAGTAACAACAGGAAACCCCTGGCTATATACAAAATCCATAATGGCTTCATCATCTTGTTCAGCATAACCACCAGGGAAGTCAGCGGAAGGAAAAATGAACAATTGATTTTGTTCATCCGTATCGTAAAAATCACCCATTGTATCACTCCAATCCCATCTTATAAAATCACGGTTAGGATTAGCCTGAGCATATTTGCCATATAGGGGGGCAAACTCCAATGCCCAATCATTTCCATATTTTGGTTCCAGAATATTATCAAAAAGGATTTTTTCCATCATAACAGCCTCGAAATTAGTGGCGCGTCCCCATTTATCGAACAACAAAATGGTACCATCCTCCTGAATTTCCAATTCCTCATTGGCAGTAGATATAATGCTTAATGGACCTTCAACATAATAGGATTGACGCTCAAAAACAAGTTCAGCCACCCGTTGCCAACCAGTTACCGGATCATATTTCCAGTTATACTTTTCAACCATGCCCCCAATGGAGTCTGCCAGGATTAATTTTAATGGCGCAAATTCATTAGCGAAATATTCATTATTGCTATAAAATGACTTTTCAATAGCCTCTAATATAGTTACCTTTTCATCTTTTGACTTTGAACAATTTCCCACTGTTAAGTCCAACTTTTTACCTCCTGTATATTGGTAATCGGAGATATCTACATCGTCGATGACGATGACTCCATAATTTTGATTAAATACATACTTCAGGTGCTGAAGCGGGTCATCTGAATCGGACAAATCGTATTTCGGCTCAACAGGATCAAATTCCAGTTTATCTTCGTTACAGGCTATAAGAGAAAGTATCATACAACCTAGAAACAGTAATTGATATATTAACTTATTCATGTGTTTTAATTTTATGGATTCGTTTAATTAACAGTTTCACCAGGTCGTTCCGGTCGCACATGTCGCTCAATTTTGTCGTTAAGCTCAGTAACATCCATTGGCAACGATAAGGTGTAAGCAGGATCCCCTTCATAAAGGGTAAACACGACTTTACGGGTACCATCCTCCAATGGAAACTCGTGTGTTAACTCAGGCATACCCCATCGGCGCAAGTCGAACCATCTTATACCATCGAAACATAACTCACGATAGCGTTCTTGTTTAACAGCCGTTAAGGCATCTCCACTAATGGCAGGTACTTCTGATTCAAAGCGAGCAGCCCTTAGTTTATTTAACTCAGCAATGGCATCACCTGAAGTCATGGCCAACGCTTCCGCCTTATTTAGAAATGCCTCTACACTGCGTATATTGGAGAAGAACACTGTATGCTTATTAATATTTTCAGTAACTTTTGATAAGTTGTTCTCTCTATCAAAAAATACAATTTTTCTTAGGTCTCCTGTTTCGTAACTTTCGACTAAGGCTGGTGATGGAACATAAGCACCCGCTGCCGAACCAGTGGTATTATAAGTAAAAGCATTAGCCTGGAAACCATTGAAATGGGTGAATAGTATCTCTGAGTTGCTTTCATTGATAAAGTTGGGAATATCAATATCTTCAAATACATCAACAATGGTATCATTCTTTGCTAAATGATCCGATAAGTTATAGAAGGTTTCCAACTGTTCCATTTTATCGGCATATTCAATCACCTTAGTGAATTGCTTGGTCGTCAGAAAAATACGGGTAGCCAAAACACAGGCCGCTTCGTAATTAGGACGATAGATGGTGACTGCTTCAGTACTTTCAGCAAATTTGTCAACACTCCGCACAATGTTCTCAATCATCAAATCATACACCTCTTTATGAGTCGATCGTACATACAACTCATCAGCAATACCTGTGTTCGTATTAATGGGCACACACTTGCTTTGGGCAGCCGATGCGGCATCCACATAGGGCGTTCCATACAGGTTGGCCAGGTAGTAATAATACAAAGCTCTGTAGAAATAGATCTCACCGTACAAACTGGCCATCTCACTCTCCGTTCCGCTAACGGATTCAAGCTCTTTCTCTATGGCATTACACAAGACAATACCGGCATAAAGCTCTTCATACATCTTATCTTTAGCCTCGGCATTGTTATAATCATATTCAACACTTTGCTGCCAGGCATAAAAACCAAAGGTCTTCACCCGATTATCTTGTTCGGAATTTTTCACCTGATAGATGGAACTCACGTTATCCGACATTAATTCCACATTGTTATCAAGAGGAACCTCCCCCTTAATCAGCTCACCATAGATGAGCTCTTTAAAATGATGTGGTTTTGTTGGCACAATTAAGTCTTGTGATGTTTCTTCCAGGAAATCACCACATGAGACCAATGCCATTGCCGTTATGATATATATAAATAGTTTTTTCATTTCTTAATTGATTAGAGTGTTACATTAAGTGAGAATGAGTAAGAAGGCATGGACGGCAATACTCTTTGGCCTCCCAGCTGCTCTGGATTTTGTCCATTTAGTTCCGAATCGGCAATAAAAAACAAGTTACTGCCTGTAACACTGCAGCTCATAGCTTGTAAACCTATTTTTTGGCAAAACCGCTCAGTAAACTGATAACGTAAACTCATGGTGTTACACTTCAAATAATCGCCTGACACCACCCGGTGATTACCTTGATTATACATTTGCCAGTAGTTCTGGCCAACGATGAAATCACCTGAACGATCGACCATTAAATTATTATCACTCAACACCGGAATATCAGTGATTAATTCATCCCCGGGCTTTTGCCATCTGTTAGCAAACTCGGACGACATGCTTTGCTCGGGCAATGGTAAAATACTGTTTGTATTATCGTACAAATCAAACAGGCGAATTTTATTCCCCATGGACAAGGTGAAAGCAGTTGAGAAACTTAATCGTTTATATCTCAAGTTCATATTCAAGCCTGCTACTGTAATCGGCTCGCGACGGCCACTGTATACCAAAGCCTGGTTAATGGCCTCTTCCTGAGTATTTACCAAAGCATTGCCTTCTTCATCATAAAACACCTGCCCACCAAAAGTTGGTAAACCTTGATTATCAAGACCTGCAAACTGATAAGAATAGAAACTATTGACGCTACTTCCATCTTTAATTAAGCCACCGTTAAGGTATGCCTGATAGTCATTCAGGTTAGGATTACCGCTATCGGTCACCGTATTTTTATTATAACCTGTATTTACGCCTAAACTCCAACTAAAGTCCTGCTTCTGAATCAGATTCATACTCATGGTTAAATCCCATCCTTCATTCACAATAGTACCTGAGTTCATGGCAAAACCGGTTGCACCATTGGTTGGTGTGACTCTTCTTCGGATAATCTGATCTTCACCTTTCTTGTAGTAATAGGCATAAGACCCCATGATAAAACCATTAAACAATGCAAAATCAGTCCCGATTTGATACGAACGGGTGCGCTCCCAGCTTAGGTTTGGATTAGGATATTTTGAAAGCAAAGACAAATACTGTTGTGAAGTCGCATCTAACGAACCAACACGTGCAATCATACTAGGGGTTTGTTCATCACTGACATTCCCCTGGTAACCATAGGAGCCCTTTAAGCTTAATCCATCAATAAAGCCAATAGTCTCCTTTACAAAGTTTTCCTGGGCAATGTTCCAACGACCTGAGACGGACCAAACAGGCAGAAAGCGAGCGTTTTGATCCTGCCCAAATCTGTTGGAGCCATCGGTTCTGACATTAAAATTAGCGATATACTTGTTTTGAATACTATACCTTAGGGTACCATAAAAAGAAAGGGTATTATTTATCGTATTACTAATGATCGGCCTGTTATTAACCAGGTAATTACGATAGGCTTCATATTCCTCCGGCACATTGGTAACAAACTTCATTCCCCGCTCGGGGTAATAGCCAAACAACTTTTGCTCAAAACCCTCGTATTTTACACTTCGCACTTCTGTTCCTAGCTGAATATCCAGGAAGTGATTATTAAAGTTCTTAGTATAAAGAAAGGCTCCCCTGGCATTTAAGGAGGAGGAAGTTGGTTTTTTTGAATACAACTCGCCTCCAAAAGGATTTTCAACAGTTAGCTTATGTCCATCAGGGATAGGCTCACCATAGGGTACCTGCCTTTTTCCTGTAATGTAAAATGAACGGTCATTAGCCCACTCCTCCAAGTCAGTTATACTCGTATTATACGAAAACAGTCCGCTAAATTTAAAATCTTTATTAAACTGATAATCGGCATTAAAGAGAGTATTGATAACTGTGGTAGTTTGATCAGAACCAGTATTGTTAAGTTCATTCATGATATTGTAATACACATATTGCTCGTTTTCGACTACTGCATTAGTACCTGGATAATAATGTAAGGTCCCATCGGCATTGTGTAATGGTATTGCACGTGAGGTATAACGGGCATAGTTGGTCAAATCAACCGACGAATGAGTGCGTTCGGTATTAGTAAAAGACGAATTTAAGCCAAATCCTACTTTAAACTTATCTGTAATGTTGTAATTAACTTTCAAATTGGCCGTATAGCGCTTTGAACTTGTATTTAGCTGAATACCCCGATCATCGGCAAAACTTACAGATGAATAATAATTTGATTTACGATCTCCGCCGCTAATACTTACATTATGATTTTGACTGAATGAATTATTCATTAAGTGACCTAACCAGTCGGTGTTACTGCCTCGCAGGTAATCCACTTGTTTATTAAACTCATCATAGCTCAGTTCTTTATTATGCAACTGTTTCCACAACAGTTCATATCCAATCTCCGGATTGACACTACCGGTATAAGACAAGCCACGATTAACGATTTCTTCAGATACGGCCACACGCTGGGCAGAATTCAATACCTTATAATCGTCGTAAGTCGGCGCCTGGTTAACGGTTAAGTTAGTAGAGTAGTTCACGTTCATTTTTCCGGACTTACCTTTTTTGGTTGTAATAACCACCACACCGTTGGCCGCTTTCACACCATAAATGGCAGTAGCAGATACATCTTTTAATATATCGATACGCTCAATATCCGATGGATTTAAAAAGGAAATGGCATTACCCACTAAGTTAACCTGATCTAAGCTATTTAACTCGGCATTGGTAATTTTCACAGGATCAGTCATGATGACGCCGTCTACTACCCAGATTGGTTCCCGGTTACCCAGAATAGACGATGAACCCCTGATACGGATTTTAGGTGTAGCTCCAGGAGTAGAAGAGGCATTTAGAACCTGCATACCAGCCACTTTACCCTGTAACATTTTATCAATTGTTAAACCAACTGGTTCCAATGCTTCTTCAGCCTTAAGGCTCTGCACGGTTCCGGTTAACTGTCGCTTGTCAATTTTTTCATAACCGGTTACCAGCACCTCACCAAGGTCTTGCATATCCCTCACCAGCTCCACATTCACCATTAATTCATGCATTGGCACTAAAACTTCCTGTGTTTCCATACCAATAAACGAAAACTGCATCACCACTTCCTTTTGCTCAATCTTAAACTGGTATTCACCATTGGCATCAGAAATGGTTCCCAATGAACCATCCTGTAAAGTAATATTAGCACCTGGCACCGGCTCTCCGTTTTCATCACGGACCACGCCGACAATTGTTTTGTACCTTCCCGTTTGTTTCTTTCGAATTGAGATGGTTCCACTCTTAAACTCATAAGTAAGGCCAGTATCTTCAAGTACTTGATCTAAAACAGTTCTGACACTTTTATTAGTCACATTAAGCGTAATGCGTCCTAACTGCTCCACATCTTCATTTCGATAGATGATGTATATTCCTGACTGTGAACGTAACTCATCAAAGAATACCTGAGGCCTTACATTTTCTAATTTTATACTCACCTTGACTTCATCAAGCCTATCCTTTTTATCTTGAGCGAACAAAGAAACTGAACTGATGCAACTATGCACAAGCATAAAGCATATAATTGCCCAGAATCTAAGCTGCGTTTTATTGTATAGTCTATTTTTTTTCATTGATCTCTTTTCAGTAATTTCTTTCGGATGGCAAAGGTATATTTTCAGGTTAAGCCAATTAGAATATCATTGAAACAACCTGAAAACACACAACTACACTATAAAATTGATTTTAGGTATTTAATCACACTCGGATTATTGGGTAACATGCCGTTAAATGCTTCGGTTTTCATTTCAGGTGAAATAATAATTGCCTTTGGCACATATTTGGTCTTATAAACGTATTTGAACGATTGGTTATATGGTTTACCCAATCCTTTTTCATAATCAGCATCGTACCATAAATTCACAATATCAGGCATATGCATCGTGGTTAATAAATCTTTCCATTTTTTATCAGCCGGCGTCGTACAAACATTAATGAATACCACATTTTTCTTTTTAAACTTCTCAGCCAACATCTGCAGGTTCGCCAATTGATCGCCTGATTGAGAATTGTCAAAGTCCCAAATGTGTAAATAAATATATTTGCCTTTAAAATCGTATAAATTCACATACTCTCCTTCAGGATTCATAAAAGAGGCATCCTCACAAGGGGTACCTTTAATATACATCGAAATAATCTGATAGCGCTGCAACAGTTTAGCAGCATAATAACTCTTGCTAAAATAGTTGTCACCCATTACTTCCCTGTATTTTTCAATAATAGGTTCAATAAAAGAATAACGATACGGTGAATATTCTTCATATAATTTCGCATCAAAGCCAATATTCACTTTACCAGGTTCCATTAAGTCGAAAATCTGAGCATACATGTCTAATTCCGCAAAATTGACTTCAGACTCCAAATCCCTTACCTCTTTTTGCAGTCTACTTTGTTCCAAAAAATTACCTGAGGCCTGCATCTTATCCTGTGCAGTTTTTAATTTTTTTGATGCTGCCACAACACCTGTGTTATCCAATCGATCTTCAAGCGATGTAAAAACATCATAGGTATCTGAATTCAATTGCTTGAATCGACCAATTGCGCCTGCTCTCATACGTCCACTCAATTCAATGGTTGTATTATCCACATAGAAGAAACGATTCCAAAAGGCATCTCTTTTACCATCATCCACACATGAGAAATACACAAAGCACTTCTGACCATCTGTATCCGCATTAATCTCAATACTAAAACTGCCATTGTCTGTCATGGCTTCACCCAGGCACTTACGACCTTCAAAGTCGTAAATTAACACTTTACTTTCTTTCATCCCTTTGATGGTTCCCTTAACGGTCACGGGTTCCACCTTTGCATAAATAAGATTTGCACTAAGCAGCAAAGTCAATCCTATTGCCAACCTTTTCATTAATTTAATCTTCATAATTTTCATCTATTAATTTAATCACACTAATTATGGTGTATTAAATAGTACCCGAGTATTTTTTCTTCGGTGACAATTATTTCAAAAAAAATGAGATTTTTTATTTATTACTTAACCATAAAGCTTTATATGCGTTATTGTTCTTAGGTCATTTAATAACCACAATAAAGCCAGTATCAGAAATTATGAATAGGTTATTGAGAAACTTGTCTTAGTAGTAATAGACGCCATAAATTTCATATAATCTCCAATCCCGATCATTCTACTAAGCAGGTGCAAGGACTCATAAGAACGGATTTCATTAGTGCAATATCAAATAGATAATTCAGCAAAAACTAATCTATCGATGTTCTTTTTTAATACTCTAATTGCATTTTGAACACGCTCTCTTCATTTTCAAATTTACACACCTATATAGTCAATCTAACCAAGGAATAACACATAAATATTTGAGGATTACCCGGATTTTAAATAGCGGTTTACCACACAAATAAGTAATTATTCATAAATAATATCTCCAACTCCATTTCTGCTGGCAAATCCGAAGTTAACGCCATGAAGAGTTTAGTTTGCCGAGACGACTTGCACTGTAAAAATATATTTTCAAAACGGATAAAGTCGAATATATTAAATTTGTGATATATGAAATAATATTAGTCCGCAAAATGGCTGTTACACGCTTCGTACCAACCAGTAATCTGCTATGACTATTAAGCGGTCCAGGCGTTATTAAGCCCTTGCAAGTGCAGCTCTGACCATTTGCAGAACTGATGATGAGTAAATCAGAGTGTCTATAATAAGTCGTAGGAATACTTTCGCGAAAACTGCAGCAATTACCCATTTCGATCCATATAACTTCTATGCATACATGAAGCTATACTCCTCAATCATCAAATGAGCATTATAGCTCACAAAAGTTGCATAACTCACTAAATTTTATATCTTTACACAAACACCTTTTTATTTCCTCACCAAACCAAACAGGATGAAACGCACTGGTTTTATATTCCTCTTGCAACTTTTAGTATTCACACTATTTGCATTTAATAACTCAATTACCCTTACCATTAAAATTAACCAAATTGAAAACAGTGATGGACATATTCTAATGGTGGTTAGTGATTCAGATGGTAACACGATTAAAGAAATTACTCAAATCATTATCGATAACCAGTGCACCATCACACTTGGTCAACTAAAGGCAGGTAATTATGCCTTTAAATACTTTCACGATGCCAACGAGAATCAGGAATTAGATACGAACCTTTTTGGCATTCCCAAAGAAGGTTATGGTTTTTCAAACAATGCAAAAAGTACATTTGGCCCTCCCGCTTTCGAAAAAACAGTTTTTAGCCTGCAAAATGACACCATCCACAATTGTGTGATCACATATTTTTAAAAATACAAGCTTAGTTTATGGAAATGATGCAAATTGTTAAAGAAGATATCCAGGCACAAGCGATACGGTGCATTGAAACTGTAAACCTCCTTTGGTCGCAAACTTACAATACTGATGGAAAACCTGACTGGTCGCATATTTTACCTTTTTACGACGATACAATACTATTTCGCGACTCCATCCAGGAAATAAAAGGGAAAGATGAATTTAAGGCCATGACCGAGCGCCTGACAAAACGCTCATCCGACCTAAAAATGAACTTAATACACTCGCAGTTACTCGTCAACATTGTTTTTATCGAATGGGAAATGACTATTGGCTTTAAAAAATACCCAAATTCATTATTGTATGGTGCGTCTCGCTTGACACTGAACGAGTCTGGTAAGATCATTGAGCAGCGTGATTATTACGATTTATGGGGTGATATTTTTGATAACATACCCCGTTTTGGTAAAGCATACCGTCGATTTATGAAAAAGAAATTCGGCTAATTAAGCACCCTAACACACTCACCACAAGGAACAGACAAAATTTAGCACAAACTATCTTATAATTAAACGCTATGAAAAAAGAACTTTTTATCCTCTTGCTCTTATCTTCAATCGTTTTTATTGCACAGGCACAAGATAAAACAGGCATTCGTCTCGGAATAAAAGGGGGCTATAATATTGCCACCCAATATGGAATTACGCCACCTGATTTGACTTACGATGTTAGCTCTAAAGCTCTAAACGGTTTCAGTGGTGGCATCATGCTTCTTTTCCCTATAACCAATGCTTTTGCTGTCCAGCAAGAATATATATACAGTAATAAAGGATCGATACAGAATATCAGTATGACCCTCCCTCCTGAAATGGGCAATACCCAGGTAAATACATCAACTGAATACAAAATCAATTATTTTGAAATGCCCATAGTGTTCCGATATACCTTTGCACGCATTGGCAATGTTGGTATTTATGGATGTAGTGGTTTCTCTCTATCCATGTTGCTGAATGGTGAATACACACTGGATGTAAAAACCAATACGCCCACATTTACCACTACCGATGGTATCAACTTCGAAGCAGGACATGATGTATCAACTGCACAACAATCCACGCATGACATTGAAGGACTAGATGAGTTTGATTACAGCTTTATCTATGGCATTGGTGCCCATTTTAAGCTGTTAAAACTAAACCTATTTGTGGATTACCGACAAGTTATAGGCTGGAATACCTTAGAGATGCCTGTAGCTCCAGATGAGCCAGACACCGCACCACTGCGCAACCAAAGCTATACCATATCATTTGGAATGTATTTTTGGTAAGTTCACTTTCTCTGCAGTTCGAAATAGCTATACACAAACGAGGAACACAACTAATGAAGAACAAAAACTTCAAAAAATACTTTAAACAATACGAATGGTCCAATGTATGGTCCATGCTCAGGAATAGCCGATTAGATCCAAATATTTGCACAGAGCACTTTAAAGATAAACTTGTTGTTCTAACAGGCGCTACATCCGGCATTGGCAGGTTAACGGCGCACAAATATGCCTCACAGGGAGCCAACCTGATTTGCATCAATAGAAATCCAGAAAAATCGGAGCAGCTAAAACAAGAGATTGAACGCCAGCACCAGGTTAACTGCAACTATAAAATTGCCGACCTGAGCATTCTTAGTGATATTCACCGGGTGGCTGATGAATTGTCAGAACTGAAGGAACCCATCGATGTGCTCATCCACAACGCAGGAGTATATTTAACCAGAAAAGAAACAACAGTTGATGGACTGGAAAAAGTATTAGTCGTACACTACCTCTCATCCTTCATCATCAACTATAAACTCAAAGAGAAGTTAATGCAGCAAAAAGAGGCTCGCATACTTCTCATTAATTCTGAAGGACACCGTTTTGCTGCCTGGGGCCTTAATCTTGATGACTTAAACTGGAAACATCGGCGCTACTCAGGTCTTAAGAGTTATGGCTCGGCTAAATTGGCTCAGTTACAATCCATGCTCCTATTTAACGAGCAATTTAAAAAGTCGGGGGTCATTATGATAGCCATGCATCCCGGAGCTGTCAAATCAGAAACAGGACAGGAAAATGGTGCAATCTACCGCTGGTTAAAACATCACTTACTTGATAAAACATTAAAAGAAGCTGACATATCGGCTGAAGCCATTTATTATTTGGGAGTATCTAATAAGCTACACGATATGGGAGATCATTTTTTTAACCTTACCACACCAGAAAAACCTGCACCTCCGGCAATGGATTATGAAGCAGCAAAGCTTTTATGGCAGGTAAGTATTGAACTGGCACAAATAGAAAAGAGCATGTAATAACAACACGCAAATAAAATCATGATGGAACAAAATACATATGATAGTATTGTAGTTGGTGCAGGAATTGCTGGCTTGACATCGGCCACCTATTTAGCGCGTGCAGGACAAAAGGTATTGCTCATTGAAAAAAACAAAGAAGTGGGCGGTTTGGTCAATACTTTTACGCGTGATGGCTTTCAGTTTGAAGCAGGCGTCAGAGCATTGGAAAATGCTGGCGTTATATTCCCCATGTTGAAAGACTTAGGCATTGAACTCGATTTTGTCGAAAGTCCCGTTTCACTTGGTATAGAAAACGAAATCATCCATATTAAAGACATCTATAGTCTCAAGGATTACCAACAGATGCTTACCAGGCTCTTTCCTGAAGATAAAGATGAAATATGTAATTTGATGGTCATCATACGAAAGGTCATGAAGCACATGGATGTCTTGTATGGCATTGAAAATCCAGCTTTTAAAGACTTAAAGACAGATACTTCCTACCTTTGTAAACAGTTATTGCCCTGGCTACCCAAATTTTTATTGACGATGGGTAAAATCAATGGCATGAATATGCCTGTTGAGGATTACCTTAAGAGATTGCTCAGCAATGATTCATTGAGAGACATGGTGGCTCAGCATTTTTTTAAGAACACACCTACGTTTTTTGCCCTCAGCTATTTCTCATTGTATCTTGATTATTTTTATCCCAAAGGTGGTGTGGGCAGGCTTGCCGAAGCACTGCACGACAAGTTCCTGAGATATGGTGGTGCGTTTGCAATGCAAACAAGTGTTATAAGTATAGATGCTGGGAAAAGACAAGTTGTCGACAATAAGGGACTGTCTTACAACTATAACCATATGGTTTGGGCTGCCGACCTAAAAACGTTTTACCAACAAACAAACACAGATAAATTACAGGCCAAAATCGCGCGTGCCTTTGAAAAGAAAAAAGCACCATTATTAGCGAGTCGAGGTGGTGATTCTGTCTTTAGCCTGTATCTGCAGATCGATGAACCGCTTCATAGCTTCAGGCAGATAGCCAATGGCCACTTCTTCTATATCCCCTCCGCAAAAGGTCTTGGCAATACCCACTGGGGTGAACTGAAAACCATGCTTCACAATTGGGCTGACACCAGCAGGCAAGACATATATAATTGGCTGGACAAATTTACAGCTCTCAACACTTATGAAATATCAATCCCCGGATTAAAGGATGAATTACAGGTACCGCCTGGTAAAACCGGAATGATTGTAAGTTTATTGAGTGATTACGACCTTTTTAAACAAATTAAAGAAGATGGCTGGTACGATGATTTTAAAAAAGCACTTGAAGACAGAATGATACGGGTTTTAAATAACAGTATCTATCCCATGCTGGCTAACAAGCTTATTAAACAATTTTCCTTCACCCCGCTTGGAATTAAAGAACGTGTTGGTAGCTCAGAAGGTGCAATCACCGGCTGGTCATTTCAAGAGCAAATACCTGTTATGCACAAAATTCAATATTCAGACCGATCTACCCATACACCTATTCCTAATATTTTTCAGGCAGGCCAATGGGCATTCAGTCCGGCAGGAGTGCCTATGTCAATACTTACCGGAAAGTTAGCTGCTGATAATATTTTAAAACGAGCCAGAAGATATTAGTGCAAGTTTGCCTAGTTTATGAATTGGTATGGGGTACGAGTTTTATAAATTATAAGATTGAGTTCTGAACACCACGAAAGAATGGAGAAGGAAAAACCGGAAGGCTGCATTCTAGCATCTATTGAAAACTCTTTGAGTTTACAACAGTTTCAACAGCTCATCATTATCATCATAATTTAGCTGTTTGGAGAACTAAAAGTATCTCTTAATTTTATGGTTCAATTTGTCCAATAAGTTTTGAAGTCAAACAATTAAAACACTCCAATATAAAAATCAAGACATGAAAAAAGATATTTACGGATGTGCCTGTTGTAGTCCCCAATTTGGAGAGATTTTTAAAGAAAACAAGAGTGTTGGAGAGTTGGCTTCAATAGATCCGGCAACTCTTAAAACAGATCAACTCCTAGATGAGAGTAACAGCATGATCCCTCGCCGTACTTTTATAAGGAACAGTGCGATTGCTGCGGGATCAGCATTTCTTTTACCTGGGGTTATTTCCTGCGCAAAGGGAAAGCATGAGCCAGCAACTGTATTCAAGGGTGGAACGATTCTTACAGTTGATGGTAATTTTTCCCAGGCTGAAGCCATTGCGATCAGAAATAATAAAATCATAGCCGTAGGTGATGAGAAAAAAGTGCTTGCTGATGCGGGTAAGGATGCAAAAATTATTGATCTTAAGGGAAAAATCATGCTTCCAGGATTCATCGATCCGCATACCCATGTAGTTGCTGGATCGGTGGTTGACAGCATAATGGACTACGTCGGGATGGCTCGATTTGGAACTGTCAGTGAGGTTCTGGAGCACCTTAAGAGTTTAACAAAGGCTAAGGCTGAAGGCGAGTGGGTTGTAGTCCGTAACTTTGATCCTTCTGTTCAAACGGGGCCGGATGAGCTAACTTTCACTGAATTGGATGCGATCTCAACACAACACCCTATTTTTCTTCTAAACGCATCGGGGCACCTGGCCTATGCCAATTCAAAAGCCTTTGAAGTGGCTGGAATCACCGAAGATATAGAGAATCCTCCTGGAGCTGAATTTGTGCGAGATGCCAATGGCCAGTTAACAGGCGTAATGAAAAACAATGTTACCTACGCAAAAGTCCTTAATAAGTATCCGGCAATGGCTGAAGTCAATCCTTCCGAAGCATTGCTGGAATTGTTGGAAAAGTGGAGCCGTTTAGGTCTCACTACAGCGAGTGAACTAGCACTGGGCGGGCTCTCGCAAAGTCCTGCTGATGTATCGATCCTCCGGCAGGTATCACAATCGGGAAGGCTCAATGTGCGCCTTCGTTCCTATCCTTTTTATTCCATTGGAGAGAAAGCCTGGGATGCAGCCGGCGTTAAACCCGGCGATGGCGATGCCCTGTCGAGAATAGCAGGATATAAGCTGGTGGCTGATGGTTCCAATCAGGGATATACAGGCTTACAGCGTGAACCCTACTTAAATTCAGACAGCAAAGGGCTTGCCTATATGGCGGCTGAAGATTTGAAAACCAGGGCTATTGAGCGTGCTAAAAAAGGTTGGCACCTCGCCATACATGGTAACGGTGATGCAGCGATTGATAATATTTTAAATGCCTGCAAAGCCATGCGCGATGCAGGTATTGATATGAAAAAGGTACGGGTTCGAATTGAGCATTGTTCCATACTTCACGACGAACAAATTGCCCTTATGAAAGATTTGGGGGTATCGGCAAGTTTTCTCATTGGGCATGTTCATTACTGGGGTGTTGCCATGCGCGATGAAATATTTGGTGAAGAGAAGGCCCGTCTGTTAGATCGATATAAGAGTGCGGAGGAAGCAGGTGTCGGATTCACGCTGCATTCCGATTTTATGGTTACTGATCCGAATCCCTTACATATGATAGAGATGGCTGTAACCCGCAGAACCTGGAAAGAGCCAGATTACAAATTGGCACCGGAAGAAGCCATTTCAGTGGAGATGGCCATACGGGCATTAACCTCAGAAGCTGCCTGGCAACTGTTTTCCGAGCATGAGATTGGAAGTATAGAGGTTGGCAAACTTGCAGATTTAGTCATTCTGGATAAGGATCCCCGAAAAGTTAATCCTGATGCTATTAAAGATGTTAAGGTGCTAGAAACCTGGATGAATGGAAAAAAGGTTTATTCGGTCTAGAAAATCTTCCAGATCACCTGCGTTGATGAAGTAGACACAGGTGTTTCCAGAATATCTGGGTTTGTGGAGACAAATTATACTTATTCATCGACTTTTCAAGAATTTTATATCATAAAAAGCCTGTAAGAAATTCTTACAGGCTTTCAATAGTGAGAATATCTAATATAATTACTTACCGACCTTTTTTAAAATTGTCATCGTAATAGGCACTTAGCGATTTGTAAAAACTAAAACAAAGCACAATCAGCAATAATGCAAAAGGCAAACCTGTTAAAATGGATGCCGTCTGCAAGGCTGTTAAGCCACCGCCAACAAGCAGAATGCCGGCTACCAATCCTTCCATAGATGCCCAAAATACTTTCTGTCCTACAGGCGCATCATGTCGTCCGCCAGAGGTAAGTGTATCTACCACCATAGATCCAGAATCAGATGATGTAATAAAAAAGCTGGCTACGAGAATAACTGCAATAAGCGATGATAAAAAAGCAAATGGATATTGCTCCAGTAACTTATAGATTGCTGTTGCTACATTTTCATTCACCGCTTCTGTAATGACAGTATTACCTATTAGCTCCTGATAAAGTGCACTACCGCCAAAAACAGACATCCAAACAAATGTCAACAAGGTTGGAACAAGCAATACACCCAAGATAAACTCTTTCACGGTTCTTCCTTTTGAAATGCGCGCAATGAAAATACCCACAAATGGTGACCATGAAATCCACCAGGCCCAATAAAACACGGTCCAAGAATTTTGCCAGTGCTTGGCTTCGTTAACGCCTTTATATGATTCTGTCCAGAAGCTTAATTCAAAAAACTCATTCAGGTAATGCCCCAGGTTCTGTACAAACGATTTGGCAATAAAGACGGTTGGCCCTACAACAATGACAAATATTAAGAGGATAAGTGCAAAACGCATATTCCACTCACTTAATCGCCTTATGCCCTTATCAAGACCAAGTATTAACGATAAAGTTGCCATGCCTGTAATGGCAATAATCAATACAATCTGAACGGTAGTGTTGAGTTCGAAATTAAACAGGTAGCTTAAACCTGCATTGACCTGTTGTACGCCAAAGCCAAGTGAAGTAGCCAGACCGAAAATAGTTGCAATCACTGATATAATATCTATTGCATCACCAATGGGTCCGTATATTTTATCACCTAACAGGGGGTGGAAGATGGAGCGAATAGTCAAAGGCAGCTTGCGGTTAAAAGTGAAGAAGGCCAGAGCCAGTCCTACAATGGCATACACTGCCCACGCATGTACTCCCCAGTGCAAAAAAGTGATACCCATTGCTGATTTGGCGGCTTCTATTTTATCAGTATTATCGGTTAAGGGGTTACTATTGTAGTGAAAAATAGGCTCCGCCACACTCCAGAAAAGCAAACCAATACCCATACCTGCACTAAAGAGCATGGCAAACCAGCCTTTCTTTGAGAACTCTGGCCGAGCATCCTTACCCCCTAATCGTATCTTACCAAATTTGCTGAATCCTAAAAACAATGCAAATAACAGCATGACGTTCACCATTAGTATAAAAAACCAACCGGTGTTATTTGAAACTGTAGATTGTATCTGGGAAAAATACTTTTCCATTGGCTTTCCAACAATAAGTGTGGTAACTACCAACACTGAAATAACCAATAAGGAAGTTATAAAAACAGGCCCATTAGCTTTAATGCCTAAAAATGTCCGTTTGTCGCTTCTTTTATATTTCTGTTCCATAATATCTTACTAAAAATAATAACCGATGTTAATGTTAAAGCGCATATGCCAATCGGCATCTTCTGTTCCCGCTGCAAAGGCATTAGTCCACTCAGGTCCCAACCAGGCGTGGTTTTTACCCCAGGCTGAATCCACATAAGTATAGATTGGCCCAGCTGCTATAAGGCAACCAAGCACATTCATATATGAGTCGTGAAAACCATCTTTGGTTTTATTAAACCAGGAGAAATCATTGTAAAACATGAGGTAATCAATCAGTTCATGCTTGCAGGGTATTGTATAAGAAGCACCAGCACTAACAACCTGACCTTTAGCTGCTACATTGTACGGAGCGCCGTATGCGGCCATTTCAATCACATCTTTGTATTGAGCCGAGTCATTTGGGTTCTTATTAAAGGTCAATGCCTGTAATTTCAGTCCCAGCTTTTTGCCACTATAGCGATAACCTACTGCCAATGCAGAGTGATTTCCCATCTTATTAGTGACAACATTGTACAATCCTCCATACATAACTGATAATGACAGGCTGGATATATTGTTCGACCCAAAGTTATAAGCCACTTTTATATTAGCTTGGTTAACTTCTTTGTTTCGGCCTGATACATCATAAGAATAGCGATTGGGAGAGATAGCTGAGGTATTACCAAAATTCAATTCTTCTGCATTTTTATAAAACGCTGCTTGTAACTGTATATGCGTATAAGTCTTTACCCATTTAATTCCCATATCATGGTCATCTTCCAACCCGACATAATAAGGCAGGTTAAAAAACCAGCTATTGGAGTTGTATGGCTGCAAACCAAACGGCACCTGGTTAAGTCCAAGCTGCCATGTACTGTTATTTTCACTGTTATACTCTATCCAACCCTGCTTTAACATGCCTCCTCCAAAACCATTCGAATAGAAACGATATTCGGCGTTAAAACCGATTTTCTTATAGCCACCTGAGGCATTGATGCGAAAAACATCATACCCAAAATCACCCCCTCTCTTAACTTGTTCATCTTTCCAATCCGATAAGTTGTAGTTGAAGCGCAAAGCTCCGCCTATATTAACTTTGGGTTTCTCATTGGACTGTGTAAAAGCAGTAATCCCACAACACATTAGCATTAAAGCAATAATAAAAACCTTTCCCATTTTCATACAGTATTTTTTACACTATTTCCCAGTAGCAACCAATCCTCTAATCACAAGTGTTCTTATTAACACTTCTCTCCCGCAGTTCTTATCAATAGTATTTGTAGATATTTTTTTTGAAGTGGCAAAGGTATATAAGAAGTGCGGCACTGCCAAATTTGTTCTATACAAACAATAACAACTCAAGTAGTTTTAACATTAAACAAAGATCTCAAAACAAGAAATTTTAAGACTTAGAGCTAATATGTAGATTTATTAAATAATCATCAAATAATTATTTCTATAGACCTAACTCATACCTTTCGATTGTCACTTCTCTTTTTTATTCCGATATGATTGACCAAAACACTTAAAAATATCTCTTTTGAGCAATAAATCGTTCCTCACATTCACATCGTTTTCTAAACGTCTACCCGCGCCTTCTTTATTCATTGTTAACTCATGGTATCTGATCAAGTTGAATACATCATTCATGATAAAAAAGATTTATAAGCTCTAGTATTTACCTATAACTGAATCGGACTGTTGTAAGCGCGAAACAGCATGTTCTATAAAATACGTAACAGCCGATACTGTAATACCTACTATGTTGGCATCAAGATCCATGAAGATTGGTATCTCAAATATAATCAGACACAAGGTTGTCAATCCCCCTGAAATCATTGAAATAAGGGCTGCATTAGCATTAGGTCTTTTGATAAACAAGGCAACCAATACCGGAATTATCATACCCGATACCATAAAAGAATACGAGTGAAGCATCAGCTCCAGCACGCTGGTAACTTTGAGAGCAATAAACAAGGCCAGTATTCCAATAATTAATGTGATCAGTTGCGAGTAACGAAGGTTATATTTCGATTTGTGCAATTTAAACACATCGGTCAGCACATTGCCCGATGCAGCCATTAGGCAACTATCGGCGGTTGACATGATGGCTGAAAAGTATGCAGAGAGGACAATTCCCATAAAGCCCACCGGCAATATGGTTCTTAAGAGCACAGGCAGCCCCATTTCAGCATCAAGGTTAGATAAGGTATAGTCAACCAGCAATCCGTTTTCCAGTGCAACACGGGCAAACATCCCCAGGGTGACACCCAGAAAGGCCATTAAAGGATACTCAAACAAACCCGCAATAAACCAGCCTCTTTGCGCTGTCCTTGTGTCTTTTGCAGCATAGATACGCTGATAAAGGGTCATACCTATAAACCAGATAGGTACAATGGTAAACATCCAGTTGACAATTTGCTGCCAGGAAATAGCAGTCAGACTCAGAAAGTCAGGCTCTAAGGTATTTCTAATCGTTTCTACACCACCAACTTTGATATAAGCAAAAGGCAAAGCAACCAGTAACAAGCCACTCATCAATACGATCCACTGTATGGTATCAGTATAGATGACCGCCTTTAGCCCGCCCAGCACGGTGTATATCACAGCAATGGTTCCCATCACCAATAAAGCCATTTCAAGACTCAACTCCGGGAAGGTGGAGGCAGCCAGTTTTGCACCTGCCAGTATTTGTGAGGATGTAAAACCAATATAACCAATAGCCGAAATAATACCGGCAAACAAGGCCACCCGCTTATTGTAAACGCTGCCAAGAAACTGCGGAAAGGTTAGGAATTTTTTGGCTTTACCCATTTTTGATACCTTGGGAATTAGTATAACAGCACTCAGCCAGGCTCCGACCAAACCGGTAAACAGCAACCAACTACCGGATAAGCCCATCAGAAAACCTAAACCTCCCAGACCAATTGAAAAACCACCACCCACATCAGTAGCTACTACCGACAAACCAATATGACCGGCTTTAAGAGTCCTTCCACCCACATAGTAATCATCAGGCGTTTTATTTCTCATCATAAAGAAAAAGCCTACTCCGAGCATCGCAAGGAGATAAATAACAAAAATGAGAATATCGATAATATGCATGTAATCTACTGTAAATTTGGAATGATTATTAACCAAAAAAGGGGTAAAGCGCAAAACTTAAGCTTTTAAATATTACTTACTACTAGGTTTAGCAGCTGTTCTGGTTTGAGTGAAATAGCAAGCTTAAGTTATTAAGGATATACAGGAAGGAGGAATTAATGAACACAAAAAAGAACATCATTTCTGATGCCTGAAGAACCTACTAAACCCTGCAACAAAACCAAGCTGCAGCTTTACCCCAATTCACTTATTTAAGTTCTATTGCGAGCTCTATTTTAGTAGTACGCCCAACATACCTGACATACCCTTTACTAACTAAAGAATATATAACTTCCTTTCCTTTGCTGTAAGAAAGGTTCGTTTGCCTTATTATTTCGCCATAGATACATTGTCCTTGTTGTTGTAAGAGCAATAGTATTTCCTTTTCCTTTTCGTTACTTAATGATGTGAGTTTGATAGATCTTACTTCTTTCATACCTACATTTTCTTTCTATTGTTGATTGTTGGTTATAGCTTTTATATAGTACTTACAGTTATTCCATCCCTTTGCACCCCGATGACAAAAAACATTTTTGTAGATGAGTAAAGGGGGATTCTCAATCGTTATTTGTCCCAGATACAATTCGCAGGTTTTGGTATATGGACATACATATTTAGACATAACGGGAGGTTTTATCAGGTGAAGTGTGTTTATAAAGAATATTCATACTCTCAATACTACCGGCAATGTTGGTATTTTTAATTAGTGTACCGGCATAATGATAGTTGGCTCTTAAAAACGTTTTATTCATTGGTAGCGAATTGAGACGGGCAATAGTATACAAAGAGGAGATTCCCTGCTTGCACATTTCAGCCTCCATCGTTTGCAGAATATAAGTTGCCAAACGATTACCCTGATGCGCTTTCAGAGTGGCAAAATCGGTCATTTCTGCATTACATCCTTTTCGATCCACTTCGGCTGCTGCCACAGCTACTATTTGCCCATTCTTCTCGGCTCCAAAATAGTGAATATCGTTCTCCATAGACTCCAGTAAGAAGTCCGGGTCATGAATAGGAAAAGGATATGTTTCAAAAATCTCGTTATATATATGCGCTATCTGATCAATGTCATCAACAGACAGAGGTCGTATTGTACAGCTTGAGTCACGCAACTTTTCCCCCTCTGTTTTTTGATAAAGCAGCTGCCCCAACCCATTCAGCTTATCTTTTTCAATCCCAAGAAGTCTGTCTGAATCAAGAAATTTAGAAATAAAGAATACATCTTCATCATCGCTATAAAACTGAGGTATGGCTGCCTCAAGTATAAATCCATTGGCATAAAAGAGAGGGGCTGCCCACTTAGGCACCTTACAAAATATCTTACTATAACCTTCTGTACGTGCCATTTTTGATAAACGCTCAGGCATTATAGTAGCATCACGCTTATCCAGTTTCATCAGGTAAACACGATCATTGTGCTTACCATGTTGTATCAAAGAACCGTTTCCAATACTTTCTACTACATCACTTACTATCGTCTCTTCTTTGTAAACGTTCATTGTTTTCAGGTATTAAAGAAATTACATCTGACGAATCAGATAAAAGTTTTTCAATCCCAATGGCTTTCGATTCATCCCGTTCACTGATATTCAGTTCAAGGGTACAATCCTCGCATTGGTGCTCACACATTTTATGGTCATAGTTATCCGGCTCCTTATAGGTTGTAATAACGCCTTCGTAATTGCGCAGAACAACTTTATTGGTAGACCATGAAATAATATAGTTAGGCATCACCGGAATTTTACCTCCTCCTCCCGGTGCATCTATAACATAGGTAGGTCGTGCAAAGCCACTGGTGTGTCCAACCAGACTCTCCATTATCTCAATACCCTTGCCTATAGGAGTTCTGAAATGCGATAGTCCTTCAGAAAGATCGCATTGATACAAATAATATGGGCGAACCCGGTTCTGCACCAGTTTATGCAATAGTTTTCGCATAATTCTCGGACAATCATTGACATCAGCCAGCAATACTGATTGATTACCAAGAGGGAAGCCTCCATCTGCCAGGCGAGCAAGTGCTTCTTTAGCTGAGCTGGTGATTTCATTGGGGTGATTAAAATGAGTATTAATCCATAACGGCTGATGCTTCTTTAATATCGAAACCAGCTTATCGGTGATACGATATGGCAACACCACCGGCATTCTAGTTCCTATACGAATGACTTCAACATGAGAAAGAGCCCTTAATTCAGTCAATAACCAGTCAATCTTTTCGTCAGACAACATAAAAGGGTCACCACCAGACAACAAAACATCCCTTACCTGCGTATTTTGCCTGATATACTCAATACCTTTAAGCATTTGTTCTTTAGAGGGTACAAAGTCGGTATCGCCAACTTTTCGTTTGCGCGTGCAGTGGCGGCAATACATAGCACACATGTTACTTACATGAAACAATACCCTATCAGGATAACGATGTGTAATACCCTCTACAGGACTGTCTTTATCCTCCGAAAGGGGATCAGGCATCTCTGATTTTAAAACAGATAATTCTTCAATACCTCCAAAGGCCTGCTTAAAAACAGGGTCGTTGCGGTAATTATTCTGATCAATTAAAGAAAGATAATAGGGCGTAATGGATAATGGAAATTTCTGAAAGGTTTCTTTTAAAGCTTGACGCTCCGTATTGTTGAAATTTATGCCCGTAAGGTGTTCAAAGGTTTCTAGATTGCGAATGGAATTTTTAAGCTGCCACTTCCAATCTTTCCACTTGGAAGCTTCGCCTGTTTTTTCAATTTTATTTTCGATCTCTTGCTGAATCTCATTATAAATCATCCAATTGTTTAATTGTTTCTATGCGAACAAAATTAGATAAAAAACAAGAGATATCCTAATTCCGGCATTTCTATGCCATAACAGATAACATAAACCTAAGCCTTACTCTACTTATTCCACTTCTGAATCTAATTCACCTTGTTGCTCATTATCAATCTTTAACATGATAATAGGAGAAGCATCCACCTGATCAATATCCAACAGGGCAACCAATGATTCCAATCCACCCTCTAATTTTGACAATTCTTCACCGTTTAATTTTTCCAAACGTTCAGATAATTGTTCGTGTAGCAAAGGAGGAATAGTTTTTAATAGTTCATCGCCTGCTGATGTCAGCACAATATTAGCTACGCGCTTATCACCCGCTTTAGGTAATCGGGCCAGATAACCTTTTTTTTCCAGTCGGTTAATAATACCACTGACGGTACTGGAATTCAGGTTGACATACTTACGTATTTCACCTTGTGTCGCCTGGTAGTTAGGCGACTCTCTAAGGTAGCTAAGGCATAATACCTGTGGTATACTTACGCCATGCTCCTTTTGTATTTTCTTAGATTCAATATCTATTGAACGAACAATCTTCCTGATTTTGATGAGTATCTCTTGTGTGTCCATTAGTTAATCTTAATTAACGCAACTATCTATTCTTTATCAAAGCTATCTACAACAATGGCACCCATAGATGCCGGGAATGAGATGATTATTATTCTTTTTATAGCAATATACGTATCTGAAAGTATCGGCAATTTATTTAGTGCAAATAGTACAATTATTACAACACAAACAGTGACAAAATAATCAAACAAAACTCTAAATATATAGGTTCTAATTCGGTTTTTTACTTTACCCTCATATATACCCCTGAAAGCATAGATACTAATAAAACTTAGACTTAGAGTAAAAACGACAACTAAGTTAATAGCTGGTAGGGTTCTACTCATATTCCACGCCTCTTCGGTAAAGGCAATAGGGACAGAGAGAACTGATGAGCCAATGATAAGTTGGCTTAAATCTTCTATGTCAAGTTTTTTAATCATTTAACAAATGTACTCAATAAAGCGATTAATCAAATATGGGTTTTGTGAGACATTTAATAATAGTAAATTACAAGCGTTCCACTCATCCAGCACATTATTAGCAATTTAAACATTCTGAATATAGAGTCCTATTTACTTCTTGTTTCAATGTTTATTGCAAATTGAAATTATAAGTTAATAATTAACAGCCACAACGCGATCTGTAGGAAATGGAAAAATAATCTATCTATATAATATTTCATTAACAGGCTTAATTTCGCATTCTTTTTTGGCGTATCTTACACACGGTATTTTTATTGTTTTACTAGCTGTTGTAAGTATTTTGCGAGATGTTGTTAGTCATTGATAACCAAAGTGCTTTTATAAAGAAATTTAAACGTCAGTTTCTTTCAGAGCAGGATTTTGATTATGTGTTTTTCGACCATAATCAGCCTATTACATTATCTGCCAAAACGGAGATAAAAGGAATCATCTTATCAGGTGGTAAGGGCAACCCGTATGAACCTCTAAATCTCACTTCCAATTTTGTTGCGCTAATGAATTTTGATGTGCCTGTGCTAGGTTTTTGCCTGGGACATGAAATTATTGCAGTAAGTTACAGGGGGCGTATAAAAAAGCTCTCTGAATATAGCGGTAAAAAAGAAACAATCACCATTACCAAACCTGACGATCCCATTTTTGAAAACTTGAATAAAACTGAGGTAGCATTAGTGAAGCGTCATGCTTATTATGTTGCCGAGCTTCCAGCTACTTTTGAAAGCCTCGCAACATCAGATACATGTTTTTCTGAAATCATAAAGCACAAAGAAAAACCAATTTACGGATTTCAGTCGCACCCCGAAGTATCTGGAACCGATGGAGTACTAATGGTGAAAAACTTCCTGAAAATTTGTAAGATCATATAATATAAATAGTTAATCTCTGGCATTAATAACCATTTACACCCATTGTACAGGCTATTGATGTCATTTACTTAAATTCAATTAGTATTATAAATTAATAAATGAAAGTTGCTTTAATTTACAACAAAGATATCAGCGGTGTAATTAACACCTTTGGTATGCAAAACAAGGAGTTCTACAATGAACTAACTGTTAAAAAAGTAGCGGAAAGTCTTGAAAAAGCCGGCCATAATGTGGCTGTACTCGATGGCAATAAGCAAATTATTGAACGCCTGGAAAATTTTATGCCCAGAGTGAACGAAGGAGAACAGATGGGTATGATTTTTAATATGGCATATGGTATTCAGGGCGAATCTCGCTATACCCATATACCAAGTATGCTCGAAATGCTTGGTTTACCTTATGTTGGTTCTTCTCCATCGGGCCATGCTCTCGCATTAGATAAGGTACTGACTAAAATTATATGGAAAAACAACGGCCTACCAACTCCTGATTTCTGGGTCTTCAACAGTCCCGATGAAGATATGTCATCAGTGAAATTTCCAGTAATTGTAAAACCCAAAATGGAGAGTGTATCATTTGGATTAAAAGTAGTTTATAATCAAGAAGATTTAAGAGAAGCGGTTCATTTTATTGTTACTGAATTTGGCCAGCAGGCATTGGTAGAGCAGTTCATTAGAGGCAGGGAGTTTTGTGTGGGGCTAATTGGTAACTCTCCGGTTGAGTCCTTTCCAGTGTTAGAAATCGATTTGGAAGGAGATCCGGATGCCATTCAAACAGTTGACGACAAACAAAGTAAACCTAAAAGAAAAGTATGTCCTGCACATATCTCTGATGAACTGTCTGAAAAAATGCAAAAGATCAGCATTGAAGCTTTTAAGGCATTAAACTTAAGAGATTTTGCACGTGTTGACATTCGACTGGATGAAGATGATAATATTTACTTGCTGGAAATTAACTCCATGGCTAGCCTCGGGGAATCAGGTTCATATCCTACAGCTGCAAAAGTTGCCGGGTATAACTTTGAAGCTTTGGTCAATAAAATGCTCGACGTAGCCTCAGTACGTTATTTTACCAATACCTTACCCCAAGCTGAAACTTCAAAACCAGTTGCCAAAAGTAACCCTACAGCACGTATGCGTACATTTATCAAAACAAGGCAGCAACGAACAGAGAAGCTCTTAAAACAGTTGGTAGATACTGATACTTACGTAAGAAATGTGGAAGGTGTCAATTACTGTTCGGGAATGATCAGTTCAGAACTGAGTCAACTGGGATTTACACAAGAGGTTTATCCGCAGCTTGAAGTGGGTAATATACTATATTTTTCAAATTCATTCAATCAGGATGTTGATTATCTAATCATTCAACCATTGGATAACCGTATTAAGCTGGCAAAACACGAAAACTATAATGAGCAAGAACAATACCTTGAAGGAACAGGGATTTGGGAAAACAAAGGAGGAATTGCCATTTTAATATCTGCATTACAAGCACTAAAGTTTTCAAGAAATCTTAGAAAACTTAAAATAGGCATCCTCCTGATAACCGATTCTTCGATTGACGGAAGGTATTCCAAAGCAATTATTCAACAGAAGACTGAGAGAGCTAAAGCTGTCATATCATTAAGTGGCTCTTCTAAAAGCGGCGGGATGATTTTATCCCGTTCCGGCTCTGCCTTATATCGCCTTGAAACAAAATTGATTAAGAAGGATAATTCTGAGAATGTGTCAGCCACCGCCATGAATTTTAATAAAACACTGGCATCAATTACTGACATTTCGCATAATGATAGCAACAATATTATTGCACCTTATAACATTGAATTCAGAAGCAATATTTTTAAGATGACTGCATATGGATCGGCCGGAATTAGTATTCGATATAATTCTCCTGAAAAACTTGATGAGATAGAGAAAAAGATAAAAAAAATAATAACCGCACAAAAACGCAGTAAAATATTTCAGGTTAAAATTGAGGGTGGTTTAAAAAGGCCTGCAATGGCAGTTACAACAAAGTCTAAACAATTTTATAATAGCATTTGTGAACTGGCAAAGAAAATTGATGTACGCATAACCGAAGAACATCGTTGGAGCTCTGCTGACATATGTCACATCAATAAAGATATGCCAATCATAGATGGGTTAGGCCCAGTTGGAGAGTATTTGCCATCGGATAACGAAAGAATAATCCGTCATAGTTTAATTGAAAGGGCCTTACTTCTTGCACTGGTATTAAAGAATTAGAAAACGTATCAATAACCCGAATTAAAAACTCCTGGTGTAATTTTAACCAGGAGTTATTTTGCTAAATATTAATTACATAAAGATAATTAAACAGTAAAAACAAGGCAAGCTATTGAGCTCTTACACGATACAATATTGCTTTCTAATCATTAGAATAAGGACTACCAAAAACATTTTAAACATTAAGAACCAATAGTTCTTATTACAGTTTTTCTTTCGTTTGCTTTTACCCATGCCACATATCTATAAAAAGTAGCACGACTTATATTTACAATTTGAAGAATATCATAGATGGTTCTGGATTTATCTTGCCACAGCTGGTAACATGCATAAGCCGTTTTCTTCGCTTCAAGAGTTAGGCCTTTCTTTCTACCTCCGATTCGTCCTCTCAACCTGGCAGTCTCAAGACCGGCAAGTGTTCGTTCACGAATTAGCTCTTTCGAACTCTTCAATGTATGCAAATATATTCAAGTTCAAATGACCTTGTACAGTAGTTGTGTCTATACAATTATTTAAAGTTATACATTCAACACCCTTGTCCCGAAAACCAGATACCATGTCAAAAAGATGCTTTAATGATCTTCCCGGTCTATCGAGTTTCCAAATAACAACCACATCACCTACTCTTGTGTGTCTAACATCTTTTCAAGTTCAGGACGTCCTTTTACTGCACTTTTATATTGTACCTAAACATCAATGGTAAAATACTGGAGTATTTGACATTTATAAATCTATCATCGAACTTGAATTTCATGTGCATTCCTGGTAATCAAAATAGAAGCTTACTTTAACAGGGATATAAAGTGAGTTATAATACCGAATAATGCACTTTCTTCTACAAACTACCAATCGATTAATCATTTTCTTACTTAGGAATGGACGTGTGCATTTTTAGGCAGGACAATTGCTCTGGGTCAATACCAGGCAATGGCGCTAACTACATATTAAAACTAATTATCATGTTACTAAAAAAAGGTTCAAAAGGTGCTGAAGTTAAGAAACTCCAACAGGCTTTAAACATTGATAATGACGGTATCTTCGGCAAAGACACCGAAGCAGCTGTCAAGATTTTTCAGCAGGAAAATAATCTTGTTGTTGACGGCATTGCTGGTCCCAATACTCTCAAATTAATAAATGAGTTAAGTGCCTCAACTGATATTAGCGAAAAGGTATACACCCCATATCAGGACCTCAGGGTACACAAGTACTTTCTGCCCAAAGGTGAGTATAAAGAAGGTCCCACTTCAAAGGAATACCTTTTCCTGCATCACACTGCCGGTTGGCACACCCCTTACAAAACCATTGCTGGCTGGGCCAATGATGAGAGGGGGCCTGTGGCTACCGAATTTGTATTAGGTGGTCAGTCCATAAAAGGGAATAATAAGCAATATGATGGTGAGTTGGTGCAATGCCTGCCTGAAGGTGCATTTGGATGGCATCTTGGCAAAAACGGTTCTCGACATATGCACACCCATTCGGTTGGTATTGAAATATGTAATTTCGGTTACCTTAAAAACGGTAAAACCTATGTGAATACAAAAGCTGCCAGTGATCAAATAGTGAAGTTGAACACCCCGTTTCGTGGTTATCAGGAATGGCATAAATACTCTGACAAGCAAATTGAAACACTACGAATGTTCATTCTGTGGATTGCCAACAGGGACTCCATTGATGTTCGCAAGGGCCTGGTGACTGAAATTAAACAACAGGGGCCTAAGGCCTTTGAATATAATCCTAATGCTTTTGATGGAAGTATAAAGGGTATGTGGTCGCATTCTAATGTGAGGAAAGATAAATTTGATGTGTTTCCTCAGGATAATTTAATGGATATGTTGTTGAGTTTGTAGCGTGCAAAGACATAGCCGGATACTTACATTTTTATTATCCAAACTCAATTTCTTTTCCCTCATGCTTCTTTAAAACTTCTTTGAGGTTATTCTTTAGAAGAGTTGCAGCGACTTCCGGTTTTCCATTCGAATCGCTCAGTAACCGACTTGAATCGTAGTAAAAATCAAGATCCTTTAATAGCTTTTTAACAACATACTTACCAATGACATCAAAACCGGAGTTTGCCTGTAAATCATCGAGGTAATCCCCTACTTTATCCAGTACTTTACTCTTAATTTTATCTAAATAAGTGTCATTGTATTCCTGTAAGGCTCCTTCTTTGGCTTTGACATACGGTTCACTGTTATATAATTTATCAAAACTGTATAATTCATCGGTATGCTGCGGATATCTGTATAAAAACCTGGCCCAATACACCATCTCAAAATCAAAGTTATTGCTTGCACCAATATTCAACAGTCATTCAGTTATTGAATCTTTCCACCATTCCTGTAATGTACCGGCATCAGGCTTGTTGGCCAAGCCATGAATACCAATTATTATCTTGCCCATAGTCATTATTTAAAATTTTCACATTACTACTTTGGGTTAATTATCTAGAACTTACGTTTTAAAGAAGTTCTTGATTTTCTTTTGACCATCTTTCTTATATGATACCTGGAAGACTGTTTCAATATCATTTGCTTGCCCTATGATATTTGCATAATAGTGCATAATATATCCTAGCACTTTCAGTCGGTAGATGTTATTATGAAACTTATTAAAGCCCTTGAATATTTCTGTTGATAACTTCCTTGAATAGGCTTCATTCCCCCTGTTTAATATTATCTGAATTGAATTGTCAAGAGATTTAAAATGACGGCTTCCAATATATCCGCTATAGCGTTGTACAGCTGGGTGATTAGGATCAGTTCCTCGCAGATATAACAAAAAGTATTTACCATGATTTTTAATGCGCTCATCTATACTCTCCTTCCCAGGCTCCATACAGGCAGCCATCGCTTTAGCAAATAATGAGTTATAGGATTTAGGATTGTTATTTTTAACCTTATCGATTGTACGCAGTAATTCTTTAAAAATTGCGTGCGGTACATTCATTGAAACCGAAATTTTAATGTCTTCAGCATTGCTCAATTCCTTTCTCAGGTATTTTCTCACATCGCTCACCTTGTTATGATCGATCATTCCCCAAAGGGCAGCTGCATCAACAATTTTTCTGGCTTTTCGTTTGCGTAACGTTCCTCCTTCTTCCCATTCAAAACCTAAATTCAAACTAAAGTTAAGATCATCAATTTTAGGTCCTTTCACAAAGCCCTCTGTTTCGGCCATCAGGTCGCCTGACCATGAAAAGGAATCATCAAACCACTTATCGTCGCGTGACCTTTCTGAACTCGAAACAACCTGCAAATCACCGTTTTTATTTTTACGCTCAATAAATTCAACTTCCTTTCCATGCTCGACTCCCACTCCTTTATTGGCAATTTTTAATTTCATACCAAATCCTCGTGAGCGTTTGATTGTTTTCTCCAAAAGAAAGCGCTTAATCAGCAGTCCATCTTCCTGTTTGTCGAGAAACTGGTTGACTTTAAATTTTAGGAGGTCAGTGTGATATTTAGTTAGAATATCTTCGGTGAACTCAGCAATCATAAAACAACTGTTCGTCTTTATTTGACCATACTCAAAACGAACACCTGCCTCTACCTTCGATTCAACAATTGTCTTTATTGTCTTCTTTACTTTTTCAACAACATCGTTCCATTTGTCTTTAAGATGTTGAAGCTCTTCTCCCGGCTTGGAAATACCAAGTGCTTTGGCAATTTTATTGATACTTTGTAATTGTTCATCAGTGAGATCGCCAATGGAACTATTTTCAAAGAGATCTTTTGTTTTTTCCTTCCCTAAATCATATAACTTTTCTAATAAGCCGTCCACAAGTTTATCAATATCAGGTCCCGATATAGACGCCGAAACACCAATATTGCCACCCATTGCCAATGACTGATACTTATTTTTTTTAACCCCTATTTCGTACTTATCGCCATCTGTTTTTTTAACTACCAGTAAGAAATCATCTTTTATTTCTAAATTAAATCCTACAGATAAACCAGCATCAATATCTATGGCCAAAGGTGTACCTAGTTTTATAAACCTGGATATACCCATTAAACTTCCCGAGTACAGGTCACTCCAACTCAATTCAATAGAAGACTTCAGATCGCCGGCGAATTCCAGGGTACAAGCTTCTTCTTCCTTCAGTTCTTTCAAGTCCTTAAGGCTAAAAATCCACTGAAAGTTACCAAGGTCCATCCTTGCCGACTCCAGCAATGATTTGGAATTGGAATGCTTTTTATAGGTATCTACTCTAAATTTTGCGTTGGCGGAAAATGAAAAATCCAGAGGATCATAATCAACTCCTGTCTTAATAGAAGCAAACAGCCCATATTTAATATAGGCATTGTTCGCATAGTCGGGCACAATCACCACCTCTTCCTCTTCACTGGTGCTGCTCAGAATATCATATATCTCTTCATTTTCATCACGCCTGTTATCATTGGGATCGTTATATACATATAAGTCAGGTCCAACATTTAAACTTCCAAGAATTTTAATTGGTTCACTGCCGAAGGGTATCGTTTCATCAATATCCACAATGTCAAGTTTATAAAGCTCATTAGGAATATCGCGTAATTCTTTCTTAAACGGAGGTAATTGTTGTAGAGTCTGCAAATAGTTATCTAAATCTTTAATTACAGGCATGATTTTTACATTTAATGTTATTAATATCTTCGTGTTTTAAATTTTATATCCTGGCAATGCATCAATACTGAGACTCTGCTAAAAAGTAGAATAACAATAGTACTGGACTAAGACCGTGTCTGGTTGCTGCATTTAACTGGCAGGTCGCCAGGCTGACACACCATAATATGCTGCTACTATAGCGGCCAGAAAACCTTCAATCCATATGATTAAGGACTGGCTATCTTCCACCGCTTTTAATATTCCATCCTTTGAGTTACTTAGTCCATCATAGAAGGCTGCAATAAACAATAATCCAAGGGAAGCAATTATCGTATACAATGCCACATACGCCATACGTCTTCTGTTTGTGAAACGGCGTTGAGCGTAAAGTATCAATGCTGTCTTATCTGCATCACTAATTTCCTTATTAGTAGCAATCTCGACCATTATTCTTAGAGGGTCGCGTCCTGATTCTGCTTCTGTTTTTACAGTTACCGGAACAACCTGACCTTCATTTTCTTTTTTGGACATAATAAACAGGATTTATGCAGTAGAAAGTTAATTAATTCTACTACTGATTAATAATAATATTCATTAATAACTTAAGTGATCATCTAACTAACAGCTTCGCTCCGCGTTTCATATGACTCGAATTATCACGGGAATTATGATCGCCATATAACTGCAACCTTATTTACCAGTAGCTTTCGTCATAATTACAAAGCACATCAGGTAAGCAGTTAACAACGCCATAGCCAGATAGCACACAACCGAATAGTATTTGCAGGAAAGTAAGACTCATATAATATACAGATACATATCCCTCAATAGCAGCTGTATATTTCACATATGAAGAATCAACGTCAGGCAAATTAATCAATAAGAATAGCAAAGTCAATTAAACTAAAGACTTGACACTCTTTATTTTTTGAAATAACTTGCTTTAGCTTTTAGTCATTAGGTGTTTGATTGGTGGTGGGATAACCAAATTAAAAGCATTCATTAATTACTATAAGCTTTTCTACAAACTACTTGTCGAGAATATGCATTGTCATCTCCATGGAGTGTATTCAACTTTATTTGTATGAATGAATCGGATGCTTATTTGACATCCCTTCAACTAATAACAGGTATGCTCCTCATGCTATTTTAACTATTAAACTATATCTGTACTATTATGAAGATTTGTGATTTACACTCCCACCCTACCCTTAAACCATACTTAAGGGATAAAGCAGGTGATCAATATTGGAAGAAGGTAAATATGAAGATTGACAAGCTGATGGATAATCTTCTTGACAGCCAGAGTTCGCTGGATCAAATATGGAAAGCATCAAAAGGAACCATTACCATTATCGCACTTCACCCCTTTGAAAAAGAGTTTGGTAAGCAAAAAATATTACAGAAGCTTGCTCTCTTTAGTAAAAAAGCAAATAAGAGACTACTAACTCGTGTGGTTAACGGTAAGTTGCCCTACCATGAATTGCTTGATTATGAATTAGACTTATTCAATAAGCACAAGACAAATGGTACTAAATCGGCAAAAATAATCACCCCTGACAATCCTGCCATAAATCCAGATGGTCTTAACCTGGTATTGTCGGTTGAAGGTGGTCATGCCTTTTGCTCTCAAAAAGAGATTTTCAACGACAGAAGCAGAACTAAAGCCAACTCATTGCAAGCAGCTATTGAGCGCTTCAAGTCATTCCGTAACAAACACCATCCTATATTTTTAACTGTAACACACATAGCTTACAACTATTTCTGCAACCAGGCCTGGGCGTTACCAAACCTTATGATCGGTTTCCCGTTCAGGCGTAAAGACTTCTTTCCAAAATCATACGGAATAGCTCCTAAAGGTATGGCCTTGATTAAAGAGGCACTATGGGGTAACCCCGATAAAAGAGTATTGATCGACATCAAACACATGAGTCTGGTAGCCCGCATGCAATACTTCGAGCTGATTAAGGATAAGGATATACCAGTGATCGCATCGCATATGGGTGTGACCGGTATGAAGCGAGGTGAAATTAAATCACAAATCAGGAAATTACTCACCCTTCGCTCTCGCATTCGTGTACGTTACAAAAAAAAGTATGCCTATAAACCCTTAACCCAATTTAATACCTGCTCCATAAACCTTTACGATGAAGATATTCTGTTTATCATGCACTCAAAAGGATTGATAGGTGTATCACTTGATGAACGTATACTTGGCAGTTCGAAGAAAGAATTTGGTGAGTTTGTATACCCTAAAGAGTTTAATGAGGCGTTTGCGGATGAACCGGCCAGTGAAATGTTAAAGAAGAACTCTGATTTAGTTGATCCGGAAGAAGACAATACCAAGCTGGAAACAGAAGAAGTAATGGAGGTCGATGAAGATGACATGGTGATTGATTATCCAGAAGGAGGCGACATTTATCATCTGGCTAATAATATGATACATATACTTAAAGTCGGTTTTGAAAACAACATTCTAAAACCATGGAAATACATGACCATTGGTTCGGATTATGACGGTTTAATAAATCCAATTGATCAGGATGATACCAAAATACAATCCATTACAATTGATGAGGTTCCCGCTCTAATAGAAGCTCTTCCTCAAGTTCTGATCGCCACAGCCGATGCTGCAGGTATTAAAAGTGAAGTAGAAACTAATATTAATGAAATAATCAGTTGCTTCGCCCATAAAAATATTGAAGAGTTTGTAGATAAGTATTATTTAAAATAGTCAGATTTCCAATTAGTTAATTAAACAATTACCGTAATGACGAAAATATTAAAACTAGGATTTGCAATGGGAGGAGGCGTATCATTAGGTACGTTTTCAGGAGCAGCACTAACTGAAGCTATTAAACTTGCCATATTACATGCCAAAGACGAAAAAGGTAAGGCGTACGATTCTGTTGAAGTAGATGTTTTTAGTGGTGCAAGTGCAGGATCAATGTCGCTTGGAGTAATGTTAAGAGGTTTGCTTTATCAATCAGATGATGCAAGAGAAAAAGCCAGAAAAAAACTAACAAAACTGAACATTAAATGGGAGAATTTGCCAAAGAAGAAGCAGAATGCTCTGATAGCAGCTCAGGCAACTCAGGATTTACAGGAAAAAATATGGGTGAACGAAGTTAACCTGGACCGACTACTTGGAAAAGCTGAAAATGGACAGAGAAACCTAACCAACGAAAAGGGCATACTTGACAGAACTACTGTAGACGAAATAGCCAAAAAGCATTTTGATTTAAAAAACATATTTCCGGACGGGAAGTTTACAACCCAACGCAAAAGTGTTCTAGCCGACAGGGTTTTGTTTTGTAGTACTCTTACCAATTTAACTCCATTGCTTTATGATGCACGCCCTAATTATACCAATACAGATATTTTTCATCCAGGATTGCAAGACGGACTAACATCTAAAGGCCATAAAGAAGCGAGAGTATTCGACTTGTTTTTTAAGAAGCAGTCTGATGACTTTAGCTCTAAAAACTATCCCACCAGATGGAACCGATATCACCCTGGAACCAAACAGGATGGAAATATAGGTGATATCAGATCGCAAAAAGCATGGTCAAAAATAATCGCTAGCTCTATTGCCTGCGGTGCTTTCCCATTTGCTTTTGAACCCGTTCCTCTCACCCGTTCTTATTTTGAATATGGAGATGAATGGCCCATTGAATTAAAAGAAAAAATGAAACAAAGCAACTTATCACCTGCAAACAGAGATAAGTTTAAAACAGGAGAACAATATATTTTTAATTATATAGATGGTGGTACCCTAAATAATGAACCAATCCGAGAAGCCTTTAAACTAGCGGCATTTCTAGATGCAATCGAAAACAGAAACATTGAGTTTGACCGGAAAATTATCTTTGTTGATCCAAGTGTTGGAACAATAAATACAGACTTCAGAGTCCCCATTCTTCAGGAATATAGTTTTTCCAAAGACAAAAATATAATTCACAATCAGGAGGTTTTTAAAAACAATACGCTTGACCTGTTATTGCCCCATTTAGGCCAGGTTCTTGGATTATTGATGAATGAATCAAGATCAAACATTAAAGATCGAATTTACAACACTACCAAACATTTCGCATCAAGACAAGACGTTAGGCACTTTGTAAAACTAGGCACTTCAAACGCCACTATTAATAACAATACTTTTGACTCCTTAATCAAAGAAATAAAAGAAAAGCTTGATAAGGATACATCAAAGAAACTATTTCCATTCAATACTCTAACCCTTGAAGAAGAATTAAAACGCCTTATCATTGAACAGGAAGGGAAAGGCTCCCCTAAGTTAGATTTGATTAATGAGTTTTTAAACAGCCGGGACAAAGGCACTTTTAATCAGGCTTCGGAATGGTATTCTTTACTCGTTTTCATTCTCATTGACGACCTTAGCAATCTGATTGACAAGGATTCAAATGCCAGGTTGATTGCTATTGCTCCAATTGGTTACAATAAAGATGGAGATCTTAAACCGTTTGACTTGCCAGGTGGTAAACTTTTTGCGTTTGGAGGCTTTACATTTGAAAAGATTCGTCAATACGAATTTGATGTTGCAAGGTATTGTACATTACTTGCATTAAGTAATCATCCGAATACTCAACAGAATTTAGTTCAGATACCATTTAATAAACAAATAACCCCAAAGCCTTCAAACGCCATACTAAAAGAATATGAACGGAAATTTGAGATTGGTGCCGAAATGCTTATTGAACGTGTTGAAGAAATGGTTAAGAAATCACATTTAATAAATATTCTACCTGGAATAAATACTGTGGTAACCTACTTCCTTCAGAAATACATAAAAAGTGCAATACGTAAGAGTTTAGATAACAATGTTGATGATTCCTTTGAGTTTAGAATTAAAGTAAAAAACTCAAAAATGGAGATAGATGGAACAGGGTGGGGAAACGACTTAAAGCCATTTAGACTTGATGATGGGTTCTACCTTATTGTTGTTCTTGACCACTTAATTCAACCAATTAACAAAAAAAGGTGGGCACTTAAAGGTACTGATATTCGATTAAGCTATTTAGATATTGATAAAGATCGATTTATTGTAGATAATGACATTGTCAACCTAAAATTGCCAAGTGAGGAACTTGTAAGAGAAGCACAAATGTTGCCGAATCCAATTTTCACTCTTGACCTTACTAAGAAAATAAATAATAATTGGAAAATTGTAAGTGGTGTTAAGGCACTCGATGAAACTATAAGTGATTAAAAGTATTAAAACATTGATTCAATTGAATAAGCGGTTTGAATGTGTATCCCTGGGGCAAACTTCGTTTACCCCGGGGCTTAATTATACAAACATGGACTGCATCAATTTTCAATGCCACATATAGCCTGGTAATACACCAATAGCACAGCCATTAAAATCCGCAAATTTAAAACAGCAAAGCTAAATCACTTGAATCCGTGGTTTTACATATTTGAGGCAGTGAACCAATACTACTAACAGTTGGGGATTATAAAGTTCAAGTTATTCATATAGTCTCATAGATATCCTTCTTTGGCATCTCATACCTTAAAACCTTTTGTCATAGGATTGGCAGAAATACCATGAGCAAAAACGCTTAGTAAAATGGTCACAAGGGCAATCTCTATAATGGTTGTTCCATGCGGCAATTGTTCTTCAAATACCATTATGGTAAAAACTATACTGGCCAATCCCCTGGGACCAAACCAGGCAGTAAAAACTTTGCCGTATAAACCTATGGGGAAGTTAAGTAATGAGAGTAATACAGGTATCATTCGTATTACTGTCAGGCTCAGAATAGCATATACAATAACCTCCCATGTCAATTGATGAAGAATCCAGCCGGTAATAACACATCCAAATACGAACCAAACCAAGGCGTTGAGTATTTTACTAAGGCCCTCACTCCCCTCTAAAAATGCCATCTTATTGTGCTTAAAAAGCATATTGAAAGTAAGGCCACCCACAAAACAAGCGATAAATCCACTTCCGCCCAGCGACTGAGCGAGAGCAAAACTAAATAAGGACATCAAAATGACTATGGACGTTTTCCATGCCGATTCACCCCATTCTTTCTTTATGCTTCGCTTAATTAAAATAGTACCAAAGAGGGACACAGATACACCAACCAATACACCTATTCCAATTTCTTCGCCAAATACACTAAGACCGTAGCTCAGTGAGACACTTTCATTAAGGCTTGTACTGTGGATTGCCAGTAACAACATTAGTATGGGAACGCATATACCATCATTCAATCCGCTTTCAACATTAATACCCTCCCTGATTTTAGAAGGTACAGATTTATTGGACACGACAGGTTCTCCAAGTGCAGCATCAGTCGGAGCCAGAATTGTTGCTAATATGGCCACTTCAACCCACGAGAAATCAGGAAACATGATTATCCCAATCAGAAAACCAAGTAAAATGGTTATGGGCAAACCAATCAACAGCAATTTGGATGGCAAGGCCAGATGATGCTTTAACACCTTTAAATTGGCCTTTGACGCATCACTGAACAGCACCAATGCCAGGGTAAATTCAGATAGAAGCTTGTAGTTTTCATAGTTAAAATCAATCTTATAAAAGTGGAATACCAGTGGGCCTAAAGCTGCGCCAATAACTAAAAAGAATATGGGCGCACTAAAGGGGTATCGCTCTATCTTCCCTGCTATTAAACTATAGCTTAGAATTATTGCAAAAAGGATTGCAAAGTGCAAATACATAGTTGAGTATGCTTAGGTTAGTGGTCTTTAAATATTGCTTAGATCCAGCTCATTCAATATTTCTAAAATATGACTGTTGTTGAACGAAACCTCAGCGTTGATCTGCTCCAATTGTTCAGGTTTAAAGCTGGTCGGTTCACTGTGGTCAGGAATTAAATAGAGTCCACTCATTTCCAGTACACCGGGTGCAATGTTCCAGGAGTTGTTTTCATCATAAAACTCAGTTGGCTTATAAACAGCCCTTGGGATAGCGATCAGAATATAATCCTGCCCTTCTTTCCACATGACCAGGTTGATGTATGGATGATCATTGGTTGAATAATTAACACCGATGTGGTTTTCTAACTCATGGAAAGCATTGATAATAGTGTCTGCAGATGGGCTTTTTATACATATAGGATTGCGACCATGAACATTAAAAATACCAAATGATACATTATCCTGGCTTATCACCTCCTCAAAGAACGTCTGGTGAATATCAGCAGTGATGAGCAGGTGGCTTTTATCTGAAATATAATGACATGAGAAATGGTAATTTTTAATGGGTGCATTCTTGGAACCCTCAAAAGCAATAGCAGCCTTATTGTTTTCGTCTACAATATTAAGCATGTGTTTTAAATGAACACCGATATACTCTCCGCCATGCACAGGTGCAACCAGCAGTTCATGGCCGGCAAACAATGAGACATCAGTCTTTACCAATGAATGCATGAGCTTTTCTTCAGCTTGACTAAATTTACAAAAGTCACATTCTTTTTTAGGGTACTCCTGTTTGTTATACCATGAAAAAACCTGTTGGTCTGCAATATGCATTAGCTTAAATGTCAAGCCACTTGCCGCACTTAAAATGTGGATACGCTTGTTGTTATTTACCATTTTCGAATAAATTGAACTCGTTTACAAAAAGAAATGAAATTAAATATATGAATAATATCTTTGATTTGTTTGGCATAATAAAACCTGATATCGGTAATAATCGGATTAAATATCCGACTAACGACCAGCAGCACCCATTCAAAAATATCTCCATGATGAAACAATTGTAAATCGACCGAACACATACTGGAGAGGAGTGCTATCCTAGCTTGAATGAGTTTTATTCTCTACTAATTTTAATTTTTCTGTTAAAAAACAGACTATCTGAATAAGAAATTACTGATGTTATTCAATTCATACTTTAATTTTCAATAAAAATTTATAGTTTAGTGAAAATATAATTTAACTCAGATATGAATAAACAAGAATTAGTTTCAGCTATTGCTGAAAAAGCTGGTATTACCAAAGCAGACGCAGAAAAAGCAATCAATGCATTTGTTGAAACAACAAAAGAAACACTGGCTAAAAAGGAAAGCATCCAATTAATTGGATTTGGTACATTTTCAGTATCAGAGCGCTCAGCTCGCACAGGTAGAAATCCACAAACTGGTAAAGAAATTCAGATAGCTGCAAAGAACGTTGCTAAATTCAAAGCTGGTAAAGCTTTAGATGAAAGCGTTAATTAAGAGTTTCTAAAGAAATTAGAATAAGGCTACCATTATTGGTAGCCTTTTTTATTTCTTATTCGTTTCAGAAGACAGTTTATCAATTCGACAATATCTCATTTGAACCAGGTCATTAGCTTAATAGACATTAGACTATTAGATAGTTTTAGCAGACAGTTTAGTAGTTGAATAGTTTAACGAAACCATATTGTAAACTCTTAAACTTGTCAACTCATCAACTCTCTTATCAGTTTGACAGTTAACAGTTCGACAGTAATAATAAGCCACAATATAATGGTTATAATTTTGTACCTTTTAATTTCATAGTTCATCTCAAAATAGAATAACAATGAAAAATATAATCGTTTTATTGATTTTTGCCTGTCCTTTAATCTCTTGTAATGAGGAGATTAAAACCAAAAACAAAGAAGACCGTAGCAAAATCGTAATAGAAAACCCTACTAATAATGTTGGACTTAGCAAAGATATTGTGTTTATACCTTTAAATCCTGCCCGTGGTGATAAAGCGCCTCAGGCAGGGGCTATCTACGGAAACATTCGAGATACTGTTGCCACTGGTTACATCGGCAAATTTAAAGATGGCTTTTCGTCTCCAACACATATTCACAATGTAACTTACCGGGCGATTGTAATGAATGGCGAACTGCACAATGCTGATGAAAATGCCCCAATGATGTGGATGCCAACAGGATCAGCCTGGACACAGCCCAAAGGACAATTACATATCACTGCGGCACGGGGTAAGAATGCAATGGCTTATATTGAAATTGATAGCGGTCCTTATTTGGTTTGGCCCCCCTATAAAAACTTTCAAAGCGATGGAAGACCAATAAATATACATGCTTCCAATATGATTTATTTGGGTAAAGATGAATCTAAACTCATAGAAGAAAACTGCAATGCAAAAATCGCTTATACCTGGGAAAAGAAGAATGGGGAAAATGGTTATTTGCTTAAACTACCCGCAGGCTTTAAAGGACAAATCCATAGTAAAGGAAGCATTTTCTACGGAATTATTATCAAAGGTAACCTGGCTTATACTATGCCCAATATCGAAAAGGCAATAAATTTAGATCAAGGCAGTCACTTTAATTCAACAGCCGAAGCAATTCATGATGTTACAACTCAAGAAGCATCTTTGGTTTATATAAGAACCAATAATACGTTTAAGGTTAAGTAGAGTCACTTCGAATAAGGATTTGAAAAGAGTCATCAACTGTTAAAAGGTTTTGTGGGACTATAAGCCACCTTGCTATAATGACAGACTACCTAAACATTTGCCAATGTTACAACCTAAATTGAGCATGGGTTAAAGAATATACCTTCCGCGGCATTTCTTAATCTATATTAATGCACACCTATATTTTCCACTCTAATTTTGGCGTATTAATAATTTAAGCGATTTAGGGAAATGACAAATTTACAGAAAACGGAAAATATGGTCCCGGCATTTATGGTGACTTTCGTACGCATTGAAAATTAAGCAACTTTCAATAAAGAATATATCGGCAAAGCCAAAGAAATAGTTACTAGATATGGTGGCGAAACTGTCGCCATGGAAGAAAATCCTAAAGCCATTGAAGGAACTATTCCTAAAGGCCGGTTGGTTATTTTAAAATTTCCATCAAAAGAACATGCAAAAGGATTTTTTAATGATCAGGAATATCAGCCTTTAAAGTTAGTTATGCACCGGCTGAAGTGGGATGAATTAACTTTGGTATTTAGGTGTCAATTATGATGAGAGGATTGCCAAAATGCCGCAAAAGGGATAATATCAGACTAACTGCACATCCCGGTGTTATTAAATGATATACTAGCTGGGTTTGATGAGACTACGGTTTTATTACAACTAAACCTTACAATCTGAAAAATATTCCCATACCAGTCTTCGATCATTTATCTAAATCACTATAGAATTTCTTTAAAGTGAAAAAAGCTTTCTTTTTGTTGCCGGTCTCGGATATGAGCCCTTTGCGGTTCCAACCATTCTGGTATGGAATAAGCATACGCCTGGGAGAACGGAAATCTGCTAAGATCCATGGAGTGATACCACTAAGCTGAGGTATTCTGGCTAAAGTAGGCAAGGTTTCCTGGTATAGTAAATCCTGAAATTCTTCACTCCAACGGGTGAGACTATCCGCGTGATATCCTTGTAAGGCTCCGGCTCCAAACTCTGAAATGATAATTGGTTTATCCATATCAATCTCCCACCTGATATTCTTAATGCTTTCTATATCACCACCATACCAGCCATAGTATTGGTTGAAGCTTAAAACATCGACCTCATCAGCATATTTATCTTCAACCACCATGCTATTGGGATTATCTTGTTTGCCATGGTCTTCCAAAGCAGCACTGATTAATCTTGTGTTATCCAGCTGCCGTGTTGTCTGAGCCAGCTTTGATAAAAACTGAAAGCGTGCCTCACTTTGAGGTGTTTCATTGGCCATAGACCAAATAATCACGGATGCCCTGTTTTTATCTCTGCTGATTATCTCCTTTAACTGTGTTTCTGCTTTCTTATAGGTTTCCGGATTATCCCATTGGATGGTCCAGTAAACCGGATTTTCTTCCCAAACCAACAGGCCCAACTCATCGGCCAAACGAACCATGTTTTCGTTATGTGGATAATGTGCCAGACGTACAAAGTTACATCCCAATTCTTTAGCCCAACCCAATAGTATTTTAGCATCCTCCATTGAATAGGCTCTTCCACCTCGCATCACATTTTCTTCATGAATGCAGATACCTTTTAAAAATATCACTTCTCCATTCAGCAAAATATCGGCGCCTTGAGTTGAAATTTGTCGAAACCCAATCTTGTCAGATACGATATCCATCGGGGAGATAATGGAAACATCATAAAGTTTTGGATCGGTATCACTCCAGTAGTTCAGCTTACGAATCGGGATTTTTATTTCTGCTTTTCCCTCTGCATTTGTTACGAACTCTTTGGTTAGCTTCAATTCCGGGATCTTTACACTCACTTTCTGATTGGCTTTATCAGCCCCATTTAACTGAATGTATCCGCTTAATAATTTATTATTTATTTTATCCAACTGCAGATTATAATCTTCGATAAACGTCTGGCTCACTTCATAAATGGTTACATCGCGTGTGATGCCACCATAGTTCCACCAATCGGTATTTAATGTTGGAACTTCATCGGCTGCACGCTTGTTATCAACACGCACAATTACGAAGTTATCTTTGGCTTTAACCAGGTGCGACATTTCAAAATTGAACGGTGTAAAACCGCCTTTGTGTACACCAAGTTTTTTTCCATTCACATAAACATCAGCCCGATAATTTACAGCTCCAAAGTGAATATAGTATCTTTTTGAGGCGTCAAATGTTGGAATATCAAAGGACTTTTTATACCAAAGGGTGCCTTCGTAATAAAACAGTTTTTCCTCCTGAGAGTTCCAATCACCCGGTACCAGCATCGTTGGTGATGCATCAAAATCATACTCCACCAAATCCATTTTGTCTTTGGGTTTCGCATTCAGGTAAAAGGCTCCTGCACCTGGATTGTCAGAACCATCATGTGGTTGCCAACGGTAATTATAATAACCTGTTTCATACATATCAACAATGTAATGCCAGCGACCATTTAAACTTATGCCTTCTCTTAAATAGTTGTTGTGTATCAGGTTATCTGACAAAACCAGATTAACATTTAGCAATAAATAAGAAAGGAGCATTAATACCTGTTTCATCATCATTTTTGTTATTTAGAATCCAAGATAGAAATCAAATTCTATAAACACTAGCGATAAGTATAATAATGCCTGATGAAGAGATTAAAAAGACAACTTTCGGAGATTTTTTTTTAAATATTCAGAAAGCAATCATCTTACATTATCTTTCACTTTAAGAATTGATAAGTTTTAATCGTGTGTTTAATGAAACTCTTCCCTACTAACAATTCATATTAGCTAAAGACAGAAAGAGGCAACCAATAATAGTTGCCTCCTTTTGTTGTGTATTGGTTTCTCCTGGTTAAGTAAAAAACCAACTACTTTCAGCCTTAAGTTTAAATCAAGTGCATTACTCGGCCAACACACTAAATTCAGAACCACCGGCATAATCCTGTCCATTCTGTGAACTTCTGCCGGTAAAGCGTATATAACGCGCCTTTACAGGTTTATTAAATATTACGCGCTTCTCTTTTTTATCTCTGGTGAACTGACCCTCGTGTACTGCTTCACCCCAGTTTTGACCATCCATACTGATGTGAATCGTATAGTCCTTTATGTCACCATTCCAACCACCATCCTGTCGCGGCATATAGGTAAAGCCTTTAATGATTTTAGCTTCACCACAGTCAAAGTCCACCCAGTGTGGGTACTGTGCCACCGTGACTGAATACATGGTGTGCCAGGTCGTTGACGGATCTCCATCCACCAGGTTGGTGGCTGCGGTGCCGGTACCGGGTTCTTCACTGCTCACAAAGACAACTGCTGTTTCAATCTTCTCAATTTTATTGAAGGTAGCAGACACTTCAGAATCCTTGTTGCTCTTGAACCAGGCTTTAATGTTGCCTGCATCGCGCATAGTAAATGGCTCACCATAAACCCTTGTTTTACCGCCGTTTACAGAATAACGGTATTGGGCATTTGCTTTCGTCGATGAGATTTCAACAGTTCCATTAGCTGAACGTGTGATGGCTATCGGTACTTCTCCTGAAGGTGCCACATGGGCCATTTGATCCAAATCTTTAACGGCAGGACGAATCATAAAACCAAAATCGTTTTGACCGGCATACACACGGTCATGCTTGAGCGGACCTCCCTGTCCACAACTGGCACCACCTAAACCGGTTACTTTCATGTCCAGGTGAAGGGTGATATCACCCGGCTCTGGTAGTTCATAAATATGTGCAGCTGTACCCATATCCTGAGCGGTGTATGGCAATGCGCTCACCACCATTTCACTATTTGCCACAAAAACAGCTCCTCTATGACTGCTATTGGTTAAAGCACACCAACGGGTTTCCTCGTGGTTGGCCATATCCTGCGGTTTCGGGAAGTTGACAAATTCTTCTGCAACCGTTGTCACATACTTCTGAATATTCTGAGCCGTTTTACGGTCGTTGTAGTTACCAATGGGTCCACGTCCGTAATACGTGAAGTTTTCATAGGCCTTAGGAATGGTCATCGAGTAACCCAATCGCGGCAATACAAATTGTGCTTCATTGCTGGTGATGCTCGACTGCAACTCCACTGAGCCATCCTGGTATACCGTCCATATCTGGTTTGTTACAAAGCGGAAGTCATCCTCTCCGAATTTCTGATCAGTTAATTCTTCAACAGACAGCACATTACCACTGGTTCCTCCATGTTGTTTGGCACCATTAGGGGCTTGCGAAACCACCGTAAAAGCCAAAGTCACTGTACCATCGGCATTGCTTCTGATTTTAGAATCAATGGCTTTGTGTTTCAGGTTATGTAAACCTTTCTCGTACCAACTCTTGTATCCCCAGGTATCGTTATTCACAAAGGCACGGAAGGCATCCAGCTTTGGCCCATTGCCATCAGCGATAATGGTCTCTCCATCGTAAACTAGGCCATACAAAGAACCATCTGCCAGGTTGAATCTGGCGATGAAGTTTTGACCACTCACCTCCTTGATGTTATTGCCTGCATCAGTCAATGTCAATTTACCACCTGCTGCCTGGGCCACTTCAGCCAAAGTTGGCACTTCTGACTTTGCTTTCAGCAGGAACTGCTCTTCAGCCTCCACATAACCTTTATCGGCCCATGGCTGATTGTCTTTGAGTGTCAACTGTAATTTCACAAAGTATTCAGATTCGGCTTTTAAATCGGCAAAATCATAAGGTAACTTGATTGTTGTTTTAGTTCTTGCAGCGATTGGCTCAAAAGCCAACTGACCAACTTTAATCTCAGAACCGTTTTCCCAAAGCGACCAGCTTAAATTATAATCTGATAAGGATTTGAAGTAATACTTATTGAAGATTTCAATCGTCCCTTCCTCCATATCCAAAGCTTTGAAACCAATGTGTTGGTACACTTTCTTCACTTCATAATACTGCGGTTTGGGGTCACGCTCGGCAAACAAAATGCCGTTCATCACAAACTGACCACTGTTGGGTTTATCACCAAAGTCACCACCATAGGCCAGGTAGCGCGTACCATCTTCACGGTAGTTGTAAATCGCCTGGTCAATCCAGTCCCAAATGGCACCTCCACAGAAGAAATTGGTGGACTCAATGGCCTTCCAGTAATCAATCAGGTTACCACAGGCATTACCCATGGAGTGCGCATACTCAGAGATGTGGAAAGGGTATTTGATATTCATTTCACCGGTCACCGCCTTATTCATCCAACCGATAGAAGGATACTGATTAGAGCCCATATCCACAATGTTGTTGTTACGCTCGTACTGCACCGGACGTGACTCGTCTATCTCCTTCAATGCATTGTAAGCGTGTACAAAGTTTTCTCCCGGTCCAGCCTCATTACCCAGCGACCAGATAACGATAGACGGGTAGTTCTTATTCTGGTGTGTCATCTCCACCACACGGCCCACATGTGCGTTTTTCCACTCCGGGGGATGTGACAGGGAGGCTTCACCATAGTAATACTGGTGGGATTCGATGTTGGCTTCGTCTTCCTGGTAAATACCGTATTTATCACACAGGTAGTACCAATAAGGATCTGCCGGGTAGTGCGAATTACGAACGTGATTGATATTGGCACGTTTCATCAGCATCACTTCCTCTTCCATCTGCTCGCGGGTCAGGGTATGACCTGTTGCCGGATGTGTCTCGTGGCGGTTAACCCCTTTTAGCTTGACTGTTTTACCATTGATGTAGTAGTAACGACCGGCCAGGCCAAATTCATCGTCTTCAGCTTTTGTATCTTTAATCACCACTTCACGGAAACCGGTGTAAGTGGAAATGGTCTCCACCACCCTGCCTTTCTTATCTTTGAGCTGAGCTACCAATGTATAACGATAGGGGTATTCGGCCGACCATTGCTTGGGAGCCTTCACCTTCATCACTGCAGTAGCTTTAACTTCGGCGCCACTACCAACTACCGGAACAGAGGCTGTGGCCACGGCACCTTCCACTAATCCATTGTCATCGGAATACAGTTTATTGGCATATAGTGAATAATCCACAGAGTAGCCTTTGGCTGCTTTTTTATTGAAGTTACGGATATCAACCGCTATCTTTAGTGAACCATCCTCGTAGTTATCATCAAGTTCAGGTAACACAAATAAGTCACGAATCTGCACTTTAGGTGTCGAATACAATTGCACGCTGCGGAAGATACCCGGCAAGCGGAACATATCCTGTGCTTCCAGGAAAGAACCATCAGAATTACGATACACCTCTGCTGCAATCACGTTCGTTCCTTGTTTTACATATGGGCTGATGTCAAATGTAGCCGCATTACGCGAGTTCTTTGAAAAACCAACATACTCGCCATTGATCCACAGGTAAAAGAACGAATCAACGCCATCGAACTGAACGAATATTTCACGTCCATCCCAGTTGTCGGGAATCTCAAACTCACGGCGGTAAGAACCCACTTCATTACGGGCTTCGTAAGTGACCCAGTCTTTAGCCGGCTCACGCATCACGCCACCTTTCCAGTCATCTACGGCTACGGTGTGTTGGAAAATAACCGGCTGGTTACAGTAGATAGGTGTTCCATATGTCTGGCCGCCATCTTTCTCCAAGCCAACAATATTCCAGTTAGAAGGCACAGGCATATCATCCCACCCACTGACATCAAAATCAGGCTTATAAAAATCAACGGGGCGTTCATTGGGGTGTTTCACCCAGTTAAACTTCCAGTTACCATCCAGTGATTGCCAGTAGGCCGAATGCTCAGGTAGTACCTTACGTGCACGTTCTACATCTGTGAAGGAGTAAAAAGTAGCGCGTGGCTGTTCTTTATTATGGGCGATATGTGCGGGTGATTCCCACTCATTACCTGTAGGTGCTTTTTCATCACCGTATGTATAGCCAGCAAGCTGTGCCTTGACTGAAAAACTATGTGCCAGTAAACACATCGTTATTCCAATTATTGTTTTATTAATCTTCATATAACTTCTTTCTTTCGTCACTATTCAATCTGATTAAATCATTCATCTGAATATCCAAGATAAAATATGGCGGTTGTTCATTGTATTAACGTTTACCAGAAGAGTTGAGTTCTATTGTTAATTCATCATTCATTAAAACCAACTCACTGACAGCCATTCTTTTCAGTAAAATATTTTGACCGAGAACATCCTTGCTAATGCGATTTCCACTAATTTCTACATTCTTACAAGCATCCAACAAAAAAGTGTGCTTTTGAAAATGCCATGGCTGATAGTTATAACTCCGTGAGATTGAATTATTCTTAAAACTCAATCCATCAACTGACAAAGCATAAAGCACCGGATAGTCAGAAGGATTAAAGCTGTTATTTTCTATTCGTATATTTCGATGGAACGGACTCTCTGAATCCGGCTCCGGCACTTCAGGGAATATACTGATGATGGCATTACAAAACTGATAATAAGATGAATTGCAAGGCCACCTGAATTCATTATTTTGAATAAGTACATCTCTTACAGCACCACTCTCATACCAGTAGTTGGCATCACCGGCAATTAAAATGGCCGAGCCGCTTGTTTCAAACACATTGTTTTCAATAATAACCTTTCCCGGTGTTGATATCAGGTATCCTCTGGCTCTGCAGCTACCGGCAAAACAATTCGTGATTTTCACATTAGGTATACACGATAAGTTCTCAATTGAATAATTACTATCCAGGAACTCAGGAACTGTCTCTTCAAACTTCAATAAAAACTCATCTTTACTTTCAGGTTCGAAGCTAGCAATAGTACCCATACCAACCGACTTCATTGTTTTTTTATGGATGAAACTTAGCGAATCGCCAGGTTGTGCCCAGATTAAACCGGTACTCATGCTGTGTGCAAATCGACATCTGACAATTGACGCATCCACTTTCTCAACCACTGGCACACAGGTTCCATGAATGTTAATTGGGTCATCCATCAGACCTTGTGCTTTGCAACTATCTATTATAATATCGCCTTTGCATCCCATAAAATGAAGACCGTCATCATGACCGCTTAAAAAACGATTTTTTACAGGATTAGGAATCATATTCACACGTCTCATCTCAATATTTTCGCAGTACTGAGATAAAACGCCTAAGCCTGAAGTGTGATAAACATTTATATTTTCTAATAGTAGGTCTTTACTATGATACAAGAATATCCCAGCATGATCCCTTGTACTGTGGCGCATAATCAAGCGATTGCCAACAGCTGGTGTCTTGGTAAATTGCCCTTCAATCTTCAGCAATCCATCTTCAATAAGGATGTACTTCAATGCTTTTTCATCTTTATACTTAACGCATCCATGCCCACCTGTATAGGCAGGTATAATATGGTTTTGATCAATTTCAATTAACCATGAACCTTGCGACAATTGCCAGTTTTCTTTCCAGTCTTCGCCAACAAAGTCAATACCTTGTTGAGAACTAAGCTCAAAAGGAAATTGCTTCGTGTCTATTTTTAATAAAAGATGAGATGATGAGGATTCCATTACTTCCGATTCGGCTGTTAATGGAATATCCCAATCGATATTGATGTTTTTAAGTGTGATATTGCGAGAATGATCGAGAGTGAAAGGTTGTATGTGACCATGATAAATAAATTCAGAGCCCTGTCCATCTATGGTAATATTTGCTTTTTTATCCAACAGAATACCCAGGCGCTTGGGATTGATATCATAAGTATTTGTTTCAAAATAGGGTCTTAAGTAGTTGGAATCAGGATAAAAATCGTATCGACCCTTCGGAAATATTATAGTTACATCTTGTGCATCCAGCTTTTCAATCAGCTGATTTATTTGAGCTACAACACACTCCTTTGTATTAGCATTAATACCATAGTCTTTTACATTAATGACTGTTTCGCCTTTTTTGGTGCAAGCTTGAAAAGCTACAGCCAGAATAAGGATTATAAATGCTGTATTTATATTTTTAATGAGTTTCATAAGTGAAAGTTACTGGCCAGTTATTAAAGAATGGTGGATGATCATTATGACCACCCACACATTTTCCTATCTATTAATGTACATTCAACTGCTTATCAGAATCTGCTTCTTTCAGATTACGTACACCAGTTGTTCCACCGCCCTTAAGCGTTAATTCTACAGGCTTATTAGTCTTCCATTTGCCACGCGTAAAGTCAGGCACATTAATTGGCTTTGAACCATTTAATATTGACCATTCGCTCAACGGTGTGATACAACTCCACGCTGCAGCATCATACACATCCATATCCATTGGTAAACCGTTACGCAGGCAGTCAATCAGGCGCCAGTCCATCATAAAGTCCATGCCACCATGACCGCCTACTTGTTTGGCCATCTCACCTATGCGACGTACAATCTCAGGTGTGTATTTCTCTTGCAGTTCTTTCATTTTGGCATCATCAGCTTTTGAATGACCGAAAGCGATGTGTTGCAAAGGCCATTTCTGAGCAAAACACTTGGTGCCACTCAGCATGTGGATACGTGAGTAAGGACGAGGAGAACTGATATCGTGCTGAATCATGATGGTACGCCCTTTTACGGTGCGAATCATCTGCATATCCATGTTGCCACGCATCTCCTTACCAATGAATTGCTGTAAGTCCGGACGATCAGGAGCCAATTCCTTAATACGGTGTTTCAAAGTGAAATCATCCGACATCATAGCTGTCAGGTAATCCATGCGGTCGCCACGGTTGATGTCCATGGCCTGACAGATCGGGCCTAAGCCATGAGTGGGGTACACATTTGCCTTACGGGTATTCTCGTGCAAACGCCAAAGCTTATCATAGGCACCATCACCGCGAGGCTTGTCATCCTGTGGCTTGTTAAAGTGCCAGTAATCTAAATCGTGGATATATGCTCCCTCACCATGCACCAAGTCACCAAAAGCCCCCTGGCGTGCCATATTTAAGGTCAATAACTCAAAGAAATCGTAACAGCAGTTCTCCAGTATCACACAGTGTTTCTTTGTCTGCTCTGAAACTTCAACCATCTCCCAGCATTCATCCATGGTTTTGGCCGTTGATACTTCTACGGCAGCATGACTACCGCCACGCATAGCTGCTAAAGCTACAGGTACGTGCCATTCCCAAGGTGTAGCAATGTAAACCAAATCAACCAAACCACTATCACATAATGCTTTAAAAGCGGTGTCGCTACCGGTAAACTCCTTTGCTTTAGGTAAACCAGCTTTAGCTAATGAGGCCTGTGCACCATCAATAGCAGCCTGGCGAGTATCACAAAGAGCTGTTACTTCCACACCTTCGATAAAGCCCATGCGATCAACCGCTCCAATACCCCGGTCGCCTATGCCCACAAAACCTACACGTACCTTCTCCAGCTTAGGAGCAGCATAACCACACATGTTAAACTCCATCTTTGGCACACGCTCTGCATTTTCGCGTATATACGCCACTGCCTCTTTTTCATTCGAACGGGTATTACACCCAACCATTGGTGCTGTGGCAGCTACGCCAGCTCCTACTGCTATATTTTTTAAAAATGATCTTCTGTCTGTTGCCATGATAATATTAGATTTTGATTTATTTTAATAGAAAAAATTGGGGTCGCCCATAAATATTTATGTTATCGACTCTTGTTTTTTCCGGATTTCTTTTATGAATTCGTATGCTTTTAATGGACTGTATTTCTCCAAGGTCAATAATGATGCAGTCAGCTTTGGAAGAAGGTTGTACTTCCCAATGTGAACCAAAATTACCATCTATGGCACAGTCTGCTCCAACTTGGTATTCAAGTTCTTCTTCTGAGTTTACATATACCACTTCCCAAGTATCTTTGGTCAATAATGATCCATCAGCATTAATAACATCTATTTCTGTTATGGCCGTCTTTTTGTCATTGACTAGAATTTCCAAAGCCAAATGACGCATGGTATGCACATTATCAAAAATAAATTCGTCTTGCCAATTATTTTGAGCGACTAAGCTATAATTTATCTTATCCCCATCATCTAAAACAGGTGTTTTACTATAATCATGTACCCTGCGCTCCGGTTTGTTTTTATCAATTCCCAGCTGATCTAAAATCGGCTTTTTAAGGCCTTTTGCTTTTCTGGCTCCTGTATCTTCAAAAGTAAATATGACCAGTTCATTCTTTCCTTTTTTCAACCAGGGACCAGGCACATATATGGTTTGTTGAGGACCAATATTCCAAAATTTACCTAATGAGCGACCATTGATCCAGGCAGCTCCCTTGCCCCACTGACTCAAATCAAGAAAAGAATCACCTGTCTCATTCAAATTAAAAGTGGTTTTATGAAAGGCAGGTTTTCCTTTTACATCCGATGCTTCATACTGGTAATCATTTATCGGAGCGTTATATAATGGAAGCGGTGTATTTATCCATCCTAATAGCTCTTCATCGTTTAGGGTCACTTTTTCAGTAATACCTTTCCGATTATTTAAAATCTCAGAACCATAATTCACACGTCCCACATTCTCTACAATGATCTCCAGTTTGGCAGGCACTTCAGTCACCTCAATTTGAATGTTGCTTTGACGATGACGTCTGTCGAGGCTGCCAATTTGTTGGCCATTTAATAAAACAACAGCATAATCGCGCACATCTTTTATTGTCAGTTTGCCTTTAACTGCTCTATTCAAAGTGGTTTCATAATGGATATAGCCAAAATCCTGATTGACATCTTCCATCGAAAGCGGTCTTTCTGATTCTACCCTTTCATTAAAAGCATTGGATAAAGGCGCACTGTTGGTAAACTCCATTATTGGCAAAGCAATAACAGAATTGGGTGCCGGAACCTCAGGTAATAATTCATCTTTATATAAATATTTCTGAAGCACTTCGCGGAAAGCAAAAAATTTAGGATAGGCATTGCCGTATTCGCCCAAAGGCGCATCGTAATCGTAGCTTGTTGGCTGAGGTGCGTAACCATAAGCTGCATTTGCTCCATTGGTATAATTAAAATTCGTACCTCCGTGAAACATGTAAATGCTAACAGACACTCCGTTCTCTAGCATCCATTGTAGTTGCTTTGCTGGTTTCTTATAATCGCGATACGAATGCTTATGCCCCCAAACATCGAACCAGGCCGGGTAAAACTCAGCTACAAAATAAGGTCCTCCAGGTGTAAAGCGGTCGACTGCTTTAAACACATCATCGCCCACGGCTCCATTCACAGTTGCCAAGGCACCGTCGACATAACCAGCCTCCATCTGTCCTGCTCCGTCGCATGTCATCAGCGGCACGTTAAAACCGGCATTTATGATCATGTCACGGAGTTTACCCAAGTATACCTTATCATTGCCATAGGAGCCATATTCATTCTCTACCTGCACCATCACAATAGGCCCACCATTTTCAGCTGTTAAATCAGATAATTCTTCACCTAATCGTGTTATATACCGCTCACACGCCTGAAGAAATCGTTCATCGTTACTACGATATACCATGCCTTCTTCCTTGAGTAGCCATGAAGGATAGCCTCCGAAATCCCATTCGGCACATACGTATGGTCCTGGACGAAGTATCACATATAATCCTTCCTGGTGGGCCAACTTAATAAAATGCCGGATATCTGCCTGCCCGTCGAAGTCAAATTCACCTGATTGTCGTTCGTGAAAATTCCAAAACACATAAGCCGAAATGGTATTCAAGCCCATTGCTTTTGCTCGCTTCATCCGATCTTGCCAATATTCTTTTGGAATACGCGGATAATGCATCTCTCCGCATATAAGTTGTACTGGCTTGTTATTGATATGAAACTGACCACTTTGTATCTCAAAATGATTTGCCTTCTTTGATTGACACGAAACAAATACCAACAGTATTGCCCACATAATGAGCAATCTATAGGTGAATTGTTTTAAGAATAGCCTTTCAGTAATGCTTTGAATAAACATCCTTTTCATTCTATTTTAATTGACTAAAGTTAATCTTCACTTTCCGGCCTTGCTTTTCACGCTCAAAAAACTGGTCAAAAGCCACACGCTCACTAAAGAAACCGCAGTTCTTCATAAAAAATTTGCCGTCCTGTACGCCTCCTGCATAATCCAGTCGTGAATCTTTGCGGGCGGTTGCATCGGCAGTAAATTTAGCCCTTGTTAACTCATACCACTTTCCTTCCTTATTACAAACCCATTGATTGGTATAATAGGCCATTCGGCTGGTATTACCCATCTGTGTGTAAAAATTCTCTAAAAAAGAGTGCGGACGTTTGATGTAAGTAGTCGTTTGCGGACGACGAAAACTCGCAATGAGTTGCCATTCGTTTTTATCAGGATCCATAAACCAAGCTGTATAATCCGTGGTGTTATTCACCGATGGGCATGCCTTTAGCAAGAATCCATAGGTGGTTTCTGCTTTCCAATTATACTTAAGATAACTTTGTCCTCCTGAACCTTCGTTCCCAAACTTACCTGTATAAACATCATTCCCCTTTTTAAGGAGTTTAATACGTTGTTCTTCGGGTATCTCATTCGGGTTATCAGTATGATAAGGACTCCACACTGAGAATAATATCCGTCGCTCTGTTGGAGAGTTGACCTGTATCCCAAAGTAACCCTCGCCAAAGCCGTTGGCCATAAAATAAGAACCTAAAACATCCTGACCTTCTGGAACTGTAATCTCATTATAGAAATACTCGATATCACCAGCCTCTTCAGGCACCTGGTAGCCCAGGTGAACAGACGGACCTCGACGCCCCCAATAAAAATCATCTTTCACAAAATAAACAGAATCCTTTGTGGCTTCGCCTCCAATTAGCAAGTCTTTAAAATAGCCATAAGATTCACCTTTCTTTTTCAACCCTTCAAGCTCAACAACTTGATAACCCGGCTTTTCAACACAAAAGACACCAGCGCTAATATTTTGCCAAACAGTATCAGTTATAGAAATACTTTGCTCTTTACCACCGAACGAAAGTTTAATCTTTGAGTTGTCATCTGTTGCTTTGACACGTAGGCCAAGGTTAATTTTGCCGGTTAACTCAGTTCGAAAATAGATGTGTAACTTGTTATCCGCCTCTGTCCAGTTAAGAATGCCTTCCTTATTGAACTTGGTTCTTTCGGCAGGTAATTTATCTCCATTCATCCATGCATTGCCACTAAAAGGAATAGAAACATTTAAAATTTCAGCATCATTATTACTTTGTTCTACAGTACAGGCTATTAAAACCAGAAGAATAGCTAACAAACTGATGTGTAAAGTTTTCATGATTTATGTTTTGTAATTAAATATCACCCTGGTTTCGATATCAAGAACCATTATCCAGCAGATTTCTATTGTTCATAATATTGACAAGGATGGTAAAAAAATGCCCCGAGGGGCATTTTTTATAATCATTAATTATAGCCTGTATTTTGATCCAATAAAGGATTTTTATCTCTTGAAGCCGTAGGAATTGGCATCAATAATAAGCGAGGATCCCATACCTTCAAGGCACTTGGGTTACCCTGCGGATCATATGATTGTCCTTGCATCACCACACTGGCCGCTTGTTGACCTTTATAACCACCATTACGGGCATCATCTTCATACAAACGGATATCAAAATATCGGAAGCCTTCACCAGCTAGCTCAATACGTCTTTCCTTACGAATAAAATCAAGCGCTTGCTCTTTTCCTAAACCTGTTGGCACATCTGGCATACCACATCGCATGCGTAGTTTGTTTAACTCTGTCACAACCGTTCCATCATAACCATCAGTTTGAGTATGTGCCTCCGCATAGATTAATAACATCTCTGCCAAACGAATCACATGAAAATCCGAACCACTCATGTGGTACCAATCACCCCATACTGAAACTAAATCATCACCACCACTCATTTTGCGCCATACAAAACCTGTTTGTCCATAGTTATTAATACTATAGTTGTACTCCTGATAATTACCATCGAAATAGGTATTAACAGATGAGAAAGGGAAAATAATTGAAGCGTATAAACGACTATCACGATTTAAGAATTCAGCCATATACGGGCGTGATGCTAATTGATCAGCGATAGTAGCAACGGCCTCGCTAAAAGTCAAATTGTCATTTGGATCGTTCGGATCTGCACCTTCCTGAATACTTGACACCTCATCTCTTAAACTATTATAGTTTGCAGCACGTGTATCTTTATCCGGTACAATAGCTTCGGTTTGACCATCAGCCAACCAATAATCATCAACCAGATCCTGCAATGGAGCAATCGTATTCCAGGCTTGTTTCTCTGACAAATTAGGAGATAAGAAAGAAGTCACCCTGTTAAAGTCTCCATGATCTTCCGTTGATAAATATTCTTTCGAAATAATCGCTTCAGAGTTATAATCTGTGTGCCACACATTGCGGTAGTTAAAGATTCCAGATATAAAGGCTTCTTCATCAATGCCTAAAGCATCAAAGTCAACTAAACCTCTAAAGTAATCAGCATCTTTTTGCTCAGTATCAGATAATTCTCCTGCATAAAACAGAGAGTAACCACCTCTATCAATTACATAACGAGCTGCCTCTGCTGCTGCCGCATAATCGCCAAAATAATAGGCTGCACGTGCTTTAAGCGCATAAGCCATGGCTTTGTTGAACTTACCTTTATCATTTGATTCAGGTAAAATTTCAGCAGCGTCATCTAACTCTTGTAAAATCCAGGTGCGAACTTCACTTTCAGAATTACGTGCTAATCCATCAGGATATTCTGCGTTTATATCTGTTACAATGGCAACATCTCCATAATATAAAGTCAACTCCATATACAACCAAGCTCTTAACATACGAGACTCAGCGATCAGTTTTTCTGCTAACTCTTCATCAATATCAAATTCTGCCAACTTTTCAACCAACATGTTACAGGTACGAATTCTGGCATAAGTATTCCCTTTATCACCATAGTGGTTCCAATCACCATATCCAAAGTTCTCAGAACCTGAAACGGCATTGGTCTGAACTAAAGCACCATTACTATCCCACCAGTTACGTGAATAACCATTATCTGCATATCCTTCCTGAAAAACTAAATCAGTACCAGATATTTCACGATAAATCGCATTACGCAATTCTTCCACTTTTGTGGCATCAATTTTTGTTGGATCCAAGGCATCGTTTGGCGCTTTTTCCAGGAAATCGTCGGAACAAGCCATCAATGCCACCAATGGCAATAGCCATATTAGCTTATGTATATATGATTTTATTTTCATTGCTTATCTGATTTAAAACGTTTAATTAAAATGTAACTGAAACACCACCGGTATAAGTCTTCATTCCTAATTGTGCACCACGACCTGATGAACGTTCCGGATCAAAGTCTTCCATGCGTTTATCACCTCTAATGGTAAACATGTTATCTCCTGATACAAAAACTCTAACTTTCTCAAGACCAATTGAAGAAACCAGGCTCTTAGGTAAGTCGTAGCCTAAGGTAATGTTCTTGATTCTGAAGTAATCAGCATTAAACAACCAATACGATGATTGTATTGAGTTATATTGATATCTTAAATCATTTTCTTTAAATAGTTTTGGATAACGAGCTTCCTGATTATCCGGAGTCCAATTGTCCAATTGCCATTCGCGAGGTACAGAGCTGTTAAAGAAAGCCTGTGAGGCTTCATTGTCCATATAAACCTTCACACCTGAAATTCCCTGACCAAGAGCTGATAAAGTAAACCCTTTATATGACAGGTCGATATTGATACCATAGGTAAAATCAGGCACATCACTACCAACAATCGTACGGTCATCAGCTGTAATTTCACCATCGCCGTCCTGGTCAACTAACTTAACCATACCCGCTTCAATATCATAACCTCCAAATTCCACTACATCGCCATTGGCAATATCATCAGTTGAGTACAAGCCATCGGCTTCATACATATAGAAGCTACCAATAGCATGACCAACCTGGTTAATCCAATATCCGCTAGGAGGTAATTTATCAATGCCGTCACCAAGATCAGTAATCTCATTTTTAATATAAGCCATGTTAAAGCCAACGTTGTATGAAAAATCACCAAAACTCTTCTGGTGCGTTAAGGCTAACTCAATACCACTGTTATTTACTTTACCTACGTTTTTATACGGAAGGTTAGAAATACCCGTTTCTGGTAGAATATCTGTTTGCTCAACTAAGATATCATCAGTTATACGTGCATAATAATCGAATGTAAGACCGATTAGACCTTTATTGATTGACATATCGAAACCAATATCTGTAGTAGTTGTTTTTTCCCACGTTAATGTAGGGTTAGCAATACGTCCTTCTACGAGAATTGGCAATACTGCTCCTCCATTATACACAGTACCTGCTCCGCTAAAAGTATCATAGGTATCGTAAAGACCTACATTACGAATGTTACCATTCTTACCCCATGAGGCTCTTACCTTCAGGTTATCTAACCAGGTAAAACCACTCATAAAGCTTTCTTCACTCAAGCGCCATCCTGCGGAGAATGAAGGGAAATAACCCCATTTGCCCACATTGGCAAAACGTGAAGAGGCATCTGCTCTAAAGTTGGCCTCAACTAAATAGCGACCTTTGTAGTCATATGTGGCACGACCAAAGTATGACAAACTGGTTTCTTCGTTAAATGAACCATAAGTAGTTAATTGATTATCCGGATCTGTTGAACCCCCATCAATGGCATTCATTTCATTACTCGGGAACATTTTACGTCCAACATCCAGGTGCTTAGAGTGCCATGAATCAGCATGCATACCAGCCATAATACCGATATTATGCACTGAATTGATTACTTTATCGTAATTAATCCATCCATCATAGATCAATTTTTCACTATAGCTCCAGTAGTTTTTCATCTCGTTCACATCAGAACCTGCAATTGGCGTATCATTCGGATTTATATAACTTGGAACACCCTCTAAAGTATTCTGGAAAGAAAACGAACGATAATCGTAATAATTATACGCTAACTGGTTTGTAAACTTAAACCCATCAAACGGTTTTAGAATTGCATTTACATTACCCAAAAAGTGTCTGGTATCATTGTTATTTCTTCCACGTGTATGCAAACGACGTAATGGATTGTATCCAATCTCCTCAGCTGTAGCCTGACGAAAATCTCTAACAGATCCCCAGTTACCATTGGTATGGCGACCAACTTGAGTTGGCGGTACACGTAAAAATTCAGTTAATGATACTCCACCCATGCTATTGTCATACTTTTTATAAATAAAGTTGACATTGGTTGAAACTGTTAACCAATCTTTTAAATCGGCTGATGTTTTAGATAAAAAGTTATAGCGATCCGTTGCTGAACCAGGGGTTAAAGACTCATCGCGCTGATAACCCAAACCAAAAATATATTGCACTTTTTCAGAACCACCTGATAAGTTTAGACTATGCTTTGTGAACATAGCAGAAGGTTCAAGAACCATATCGAACCAATTTGAATTAGGATACAAATCAGGATCAGAACCATCTCTGTACTTCTGAATATCATCCAGGCTATAACGTAAGTTCGCTTCCTCAATACCACTATTCAATTCAGATGTACGGTACATTTCGGCATATTGTGCTGAGTTCAATACCGCAGGAATATAAGTAGCTTTTTGGGCACCATATGAACCATTATATGATACATTTAAAGCTTCACTTACTCCCTGTTTAGTGGTAACTAAAACAACACCATAAGCTGCTTTTGCTCCATAGATAGAAGCTGAAGCGGCATCTTTCAAAAAGGAAATATTCTCTACAATTGTAGGGTCAAGATTATTAAAGAAATCACTACTCACCTCAATTCCATCAACAATGTAGAGCGGAGATGAAGCACCTGCAAATGTTCCACGACCACGAATACTGATTTGAGCACCATCCGGACGGTCAATAATTGTCACACCAGGAACGGTTCCCTGCAATGATTTCAGGATGTTTTCTGTCGGACGGCTTTCTAATGCTTCTCCGTCAATTGTCGCAACCGCACCAGTCAGATTGACCTTTTTCTTGGTTCCATAACCAACTACAACTACCTCGTTAAGATCGGTAAACTCTTCAACCAAAGTAATATTGATACTAGTGCGTCCGGCTGCTTGAATTTCTTGCTTTTCGAATCCAATAAATGAAAATACCAATACCGTTCCTTCTTCAACATTAGGTAGAGAATAAGTCCCGTCAATACCTGTAATTGTACCAGTTGTCGTTCCTTTTATGGCTACAGTTACACCTGGCAAAGGCTCTCCACTTTGATCTGTCACAATACCTGTAACAGTAATAGTTTGCTGAGTATTAGCACTTACCTTGGCATTATTAGGAGCTGTTAAAATCACCTGGTTATCAATAATGCGATAAACCACTCCGCTATTGCCAAAAATCTCTTCCAGAACTGCATTCATATTCTTTTCCTGAATATCAATACTTATTGTTTTTTCAACATCGATACTCTTAGGACTGAAGAAAAATGTGTAATCAGATTGTTTCTCAATCTCAGCAATAACCTCTAATAGGCTCGCTTGTCTGAGTTTCAGGTTTACATGCTTTTCTTGTGAATACGTTGTTGCCGAATAGGCTTGAACGAACGTCATCATTAATAAGACAATCATTGCTTTCATAATACGCAATTCCCTCTTTAGGGTATAGTTATCCCATACCCATGGTTTTTGTTTTTTTTTCATAAATTTGTAATGTTAGTAGAGTTCTAAAAATTAATCACTTTGAACGCTCTGCAATATCAACAGGATAGTGTTCCAGCACTGTCCTGTTTTGCTTTATTTAGTTTTTCGTATCACCACCTTCCTCTTTGTAAAAGTCCCATCTGTCAACTTTTTAGGTTTTTCAATTGTATAAGAAATTGGTAAGATCAGTCTGGCCATCTCTAATACTTCATCCAGCTGTTCATGTTGAATCTTTGCATAAACAAGCATCTCCTCCAGCTCCTTATCTGCAATTTCAATGTCAATGTTATAGAATCGTTCGAGAGCTATTTCCGATTCTTTCAAAGACTTGTTTTTCAACAATAAGATCCCATGTGTCCAGGCCAGGGCTTCTTCTTCCACTCCCTTGCTCACATTAAACCGATCGTTCTCACGGTTATACATATATTCCTCTCCGGGTACCAGTAATGTATGATGCGTGTCATCAACACCAAGCATCTCAACACTTCCCTCTTCCAGGTATACTTTTGATACTGGTAATGATTTATCGGCTAAAACGTTAAAACGGGTTCCGAGCACTTTGACTTTAAAGTCATTGGTACATACAATAAATGGCTGCTCCTCAATTCTTGTAACATCAAAAAAAGCTTCTCCATCCAGCTCAACGGTCCGTTCTCCACCTTTAACCAGGGAATACTGAATAGAGGAATTCGCCTGAAGCCATCCTTTCGTACCGTCGGGTAAGAAAAAGCGGGTTTTTTCATCCTCAGGTGAATGCACAAACACCCCCTCATCATCAACTAATTGAGAATCATTTGGTGCAAAGTAGTTCCAGGCTGTCAATAATAACAAAGGCAAAAACAATACAGCGGCAATGCGTTGAATCCATCCTGTCAAATCGATGCGCTTCGCAGGTATTTGTTTTTCTGACTCCAGCGCACTATGATATATTTTATAATACAGATCATCAGGTGCTTGTAATTCCAGATCACTATTATCACATACCTCATCCCAATGCTTACTTAAAACTTCCTTAAATTCTCTATCATTACCCTCTTCCTCCAGATAATGTAAAAGAATATGGTAATCCTTATCGAGCAATGGTTGATGCCGTTTTAACTTGTCAATTATATCATTTATTTCTTTCATAAACGTCTATATTCATACATACTATCCCTAAGAGAATAATGGGTCCTACTTAGGGGAATAATTTTTTTAAAAAAAATGAATATACTTAATAGAATAAGGTTAAGGCTAGTAACAAAGGCAGGTTGATCTTTAACTGCTCACGAATGGTCTGGTAGGCAGCAGTCATCTGATTTTTAACGGTTTTCTCAGATATATCGAGGTAGCTGGCAACTTCAGAAACAGACAAGCCTTCTTTTTTGCACAGGGTAAAAACCTGTCTGCGTTTGTCCGGCATCTGTTCTACAATCTTATCGATCTGGGAAATAACAGTGGCGTACACATCCTCAGACACCGACTCATCCGTATCATCCAGATACTCTAATGCATAATTTTGTTGTAATACCTGTTCACGCTTTATGGATATAAATCGCTTTTTGATGGCATTGTAGGCAATTGTAAACAGATAGCCTTTTAGAGAATCCAGCGCCTTCAAGTCATTGCGCTTCTTCCATATTTTAACGAAGACTTCCTGTACAATCTCTTCTGCATCATCCTGCGAATTAAAGTAGCGGCTGACAAATACGAGTAACTTACGCCCGTATAAAAGGTAAAGTGATTCAAAGGCCTTCGTTTCACCATTTACCAATGCCTCAATCAGTTCCCTTTCTGTTTCCCCCTTACTTCCCACAATTGCTTTCTTTTTTAGCTCGTTAAAATAAGTTAAAATTAAAGAATTAGCCAAATCATTCGAAACCTACCTGATCAATATTTATCTTTTTCGTAAGGTTTCAAAGCATCTCATAACAACATAGAGTTTCGATTACTTACTATAATAAAATACAACTCACTTAGTTTTCACAGCTCGTTAGTAGAAAGAATTACAATTGCATAAGGAACCAACAATAAAACTTAAGAGGATTTGTTACCAGCGAGTGCTTAGGTCATTAGGTTGTCAGACAGTTAGGTTATTTGGTAATTAATCAATTCGACAGTTTATCCCCTCTGCTCCTTACGATAGAATGGTTTAAATCGAGCCTCCCTTATTTAACATAGGTTAAAATTACTAATTTTCCCCATACAATATGGGAAAAACTACTACCTCACGACTCGCTTCCAGCATCTAACTTTGTTTCTGTGAGTTATTAATAACACCCTTTGTAAAACAGGTACTATTGAAAACAAGTGCCCAACATATAAATAATTTAGTCCTTCAACTTATCGATCGTGTGATAGATTATTTAAACGCACAAGCTGAACATGTGGAACCACATCTAACTAAGTATACAAACAGTCCTAAGTTTAGGTTTATAGTCAGGACACCGCTAATTGAATTCACCGTGAGGCCTTTTTTGTGCAAGTATAACCGGTTAATTACCACAACATGGTATACAGGCATACCACGACATGGTATACGGGCTTATCAAGACATGGTATGCAGGCTTACCACGACATGGTATACAGGCATACCAAGTCGTGGTAATATACTTACCGGGGGGCTCATGCTTATCTGCTGAGTAAAAATCTACCCTGTCATTAACTATTTTCTTACATGACCATTTAGTTCATAATTAATATGCCACGACTTTTCTTTAGTATAACACTCACATTATTTTTAAGCATAAGCGCTTTTGCTCAAAGAGCATTTATTACCACATGGAAAACTACCAAATCCAACGAAACCATAACCATACCAACCTTAGGTACAGGTTACAATTTTGGCATTGATTGGGGCGATGGTTCCATTCAGGCCTTTAGCGACGGTGATGACTTTGAGCACACCTACAGTAATGCAGGTATTTACACCATAAAAATTACTGGTGATTTCCCACGCATTTTCTTTTACGATAGTCCCGACAAAGAGAAAATACTAAGCATTGAACAATGGGGTGATATAGAGTGGGCTAACATGTCACAGGCATTTTATGGCTGTTATAACCTAACAAGTAATGCTACTGATGTGCCTATTCTAAGCAATGTAACTGTTATGCATGGTATGTTTCAGGGAGCCAGAAAATACAACGGATCGTCACACCCCGACGGGCAAATTGGTAACTGGGGTGTAGACAGCGTACAAAATATGAGTCACATGTTTCATGATGCCTATACTTTCAATCAGGATATTAGTAACTGGAATGTAAGCAATGTGCAAAGTATGAGTAATATGTTTTTTTCGGCAAACTCCTTTAACAATGGAGGTCAGCCCCTTAACTGGGATGCCAAAACCGCCAATGTACGAACTATGGAACAAATGTTTAGATCAAATGATGCATTTAATCAAGACATTAGTAACTGGGATGTTCGTTCGGTTAAAAATATGAGCTATATGTTTATGCTGTCTGATGGTTTTAATAATAACAATCAGCCCTTAAACTGGGGAGACAAAACAGCAAAAGTTGAAACAATGCGAAACATGTTTTATAAAGCCAGTATTTTTAACCAGGATATTAGTGAATGGTCCATCAGATCTTTAAAAGATGCTACTAAAATGCTCGATTACTGTGGTATGAGCAGTTCCAACTACGATAAGCTGCTAATAGCCTGGAACAACCAGGTACAAGCAAGTCTTGGCGGTGCTGATGAAATTGTGGAAATCGTTTTTGGTGCAGAAGAAATCACATATTGTGTGGGAGACAATGCCCGCAAACAATTAATTGATGCAGGCTGGGGAAATGGAAAAGCAGGTGACCAAAGTGGTGATTATAAAGATATTACAGATGGTGGCAAAAATCGTCCCGACCATTTATACATTAATGATAGCCGCATAACGGCTTGCCGTAATACTGAGCTTAATTTAACCCACATAATTGATGAAGAAAACTTAACAGCCAGCTGGCAGGCGAAAATTACAGGTGGCTGGCAGGTAAATGGCGAGACCTCTCCCATAAGTGATCCGACCGCTTATAAATTGAGTAATTACAAGAATAACGACTTAATTGTAATAAGCTATAACATAGAGGAAGAGCATTGCGGAGAAACGATTCGCGGGACTGCTGCGCTGTATCTAAGCATTACAGATGAGTTGCACTTAAAGAACAGGAATATAAACATATGCGGTGCCAACCATGCCATTATTAACCTGTATCATCTAATGGGTTTTTACGGCTCAGGCACCTGGGAATATGTAAATGGCAACAATGCCGATGGAGATCCTCTTACCTTAACAACTGATGTTTTTAACTCTGGCAATTACTCACTTGAAATAAGCCAGCTGGCAGCACTTGATGCCATAGGTGGCAGCTCGTTTTTGGTATTTAAATATACCCCGGATAACGATTGCCTTCTCAATACCGGCGACATTACCTTAACCATATATATTCTGTAAACACGAGGCGCAAAGGCACAATTCACCTGCCCCAAGGCATCGCCCGGGGAAATTAAAAAAGAAACGCGTGAGCTATGATACACGCGCATCTGCGAAATGCTGATGACATGATTGACTCTTAACGCAATGGGATAATATTTATAATAGAGCCTAAAGAATTAACATCAGAGAATTAATTGGTAAGGAAGTATTTTCAGGATTATAGAGAACTACTTTTTGAATATGATCAACTTATCATTTTTTCAATATCTTACCTGTGGCAATTGATCCGTTAGTATTCAGCAATCTATAAAAGTAGATAGAAGGGTGCAGATGCCCTATATTGATCTTAAGATCATCATTACCCTCAATCTGTTGTGAATGTACAATTTGTCCATTGATATTAACAAGTTGAATACTGGAGTAGGCTCCAGCCTTATTATCACCAAATTCAATAAACAGATACTCTGTGACTGGTGTTGGATATATTTTAATCTCATCTTTATCTTGACCAATAATTGAAGTGGCTGCATTCACCGTTATCGTACCCTGCATACTTCCTGAATGTGGGTCACATTGATATCTGTATTCACCTGCTATATTAAAAGTAAAACTAAATTCCCAAGGTGAACTCTGAACATCATTTCCAAACGAAGCAGGATTATTAGGAAAAGTAGCCGTCGTTCCATTAACATTATGAGTACCAAGGGTATTATTCCAGATAACGACATCACCTTGGTTAATTGTAAGACTTGCAGGGGCAAAAGAGAAGTTACTGACTGTAACATTCCAATTTGTTTGAGACCTGGCATTTAACAGGAACAACACTGTGATAATTGCGACTGACCAAATTTTATTCGTAGTAGTATTCATGGCTTTTCGTTTCTATTATTCTGAAATGCAAATATCCTTAAGTATCAATCTTTTGTCAATATTCAACGTTAAGCAGTTTCATAGAAGGCAATTGAATTATAATCGAAGCCTCCCTTCAATCCCACCCAATGTCTGAATGGACTATTAATATTATACCCTTTCATAACTACCTCTTTCAAAATTCCTTTAAATACAATTAACAGCTTAGCTCAACTATCTGTGCTTGCATAGACAAACAATCTATCGTGGTGTAGATAGACTGTCTATGCCTGTATGAACAGATCATCTATACAGGCATAGAATAGAAACAACAGGTAACCCACCAGATAAACCAACTCTATGCGATAAGTGAAATGAGATGAGTAACAGAAGTCCGGGGACGGTTGACGGAAGTAGTCAGGCAACCAGACCATTAGATAGTTTTAGAAGTCAGTTTAGTAGTTGAATAGTTTAACAAAACCATCTTGTAAACTATTAAACTTGTCAACTCATCAACTCTCTTATCAGTTCGACAGTTTATCAGTCATCAACCAGACACCTGTATTTAACACTCTTCCACACAATTCATTCTCTACCACTTAGGTAGAGATTTCAAACCCGTTAAAGGTCTCAAACTTCCATATCTCGGCAATATTCTTCACTGCCAGCTCATAGGGCTTATAAATACGATTGGTGGAAACAAGCAATAAAGTCTCATTCTTAACAATCTGGTTATACACCACTTTAAAAACAATACCTTCGTCGCGGGTCACAATCACGCAAGGACTACCATCTTTAATATTTTCCCAGTTTTGAATATACGAACCGGTAACCCAGGCTCCTTCGGGTACAGGCAGCATTGAATCCCCCTGTATTTGAAAAGTACGATAGGTTTTGTCTTGTGGTAAAAATGGTAATGAAAACTTTGGCAAGGATGCGATAAAGCCCGTATCACCATAGTCAGTGGTGTAACCTGCCTGGGCTTTTACCGGAACCATCTCAATATTTTCCTTCCCTTCTTTATCAACCGAAACAGTCAGTAACCTGAGCTTTTGGCCGGTTACATCAATATCAAAGCCTCCCTCAATTTGTGAAAGCTGAAACTCCGATAAAGCATCCAGCTTATAACGCACCAGGGCATCAATGGACACATTAAAATACTCAGCAAACCTGATAAGCGTTTTAAACGGTGGCTGAACACTCTTTTCATAGCCTGCCAGGGTTGTCCGGGTCAACTCCAATACCACAGCCAGATCATTCTGCGACAAGCCTTTTCTTTTTCTTAAAAACTTAATATTCTCTGCAAAATACATGGTTCTAAAATTTCAGTATTACACTATCTTAATGATAATAACCTGAGTTCGATTTAAATTTCACACCTCAGATTGAGCTAAAAAATTGATTAACAAGTTATAATTTTGAAGTAATAGTGTACTATTGCGACAAAATTTAATGAAGTTAATCGGCTTTTTAGACAAAGCGAAGAGCAATACCACTTATAAACAGTAATTTACTTCAAATAAACGATTCGAAATAATCCATTATTACTTCATCCTTAATTTTCGTAAATTACTATCTATAAGCGGTCTGAGGTCGAAATTTAATGTCAAACTCAGGTTAATAATAACTCGTCGATGATTTAAGCTCTATCAAAACAAGTACTTTTCATCAAATTGGACTCCATGCTCACTCAACAATTTAATATACTCATCTCTAAAACTGACTTTTGTATGGTGCTCTTCTTGACTTTTTACATATTCAATTAGAGTACCTTTCATATCTATATGATAAGTGAAAGCTCCATAACCATTTTGCCACCCATTAAATTGAGTAAATACCTTCTCCTCTTTTACAAATTTTGAAGAAGAGAGCTTTATATCCTTTACCAATTGAGCTAAACTTTGCATAGGATGGATACCTGCAATAATATGGATATGGTCATCTACTCCTCCAATCCGATACAAATGACACTTTTTATTATTCAAAACACCCCATATAAACCGATACAAGCGCGCTCTGTCTCCAGATAAGCTCCTCTCTCTTCCATTTGTTGAGAAAATAATTTGATACAATATTTGAGTATAAGTGCTCATAACCTTATTCTGTATGTTTTTTTATCATTAGCTCTGTTTTTCTGTTCAACCCTTTTAGGGTTGCTGTATAACCGTACAAGGCACTCCGGATTCCATCCGAAGCTATTCACATTGAACCCTTAATAGGGTTCAACATCACATGTCAATCACTTAAAACACATCATCATTTGACTTCATAGATTTTATCCCAAAGGGATAATACATGAATAACCATGTATGAAATGCATGGTTAGTGATTAAATAAAAATACAACCCTGAAAAGGGTTGAACACTCCCCTCTTTTAATAAGGAAATCTATATTTTTTAAACCTATTTTTTTCACGCTCTCTTCCAGCAACTTCTGTTTTCCACTTAAAAATAGTCCGTCATTAGACTGTACAAATATACAAACAATGACTATATTATTAACAGATAAATGACGATATAATCGACAATAATGGACAAATCAATATTACATCTGGATTTAGATACATTTTTTGTATCGTGCGAGCGACTGATAAATAAAGAGTTGATAGGTGTACCGGTGCTCATTGGTGGCACTTCAGACAGAGGAGTCGTAGCTGCCTGCAGTTACGAAGCCCGTACTTACGGCATACACTCGGCTATGCCCATGCGCATGGCCCGGCAACTGTGCCCCCATGCCAAGGTTATAAGAGGAAACAGTCAGGCATACAGTGAATTTTCAAATCAAATAACAGACATCATTCGTGAACGTTCTCCTTTGTTCGAAAAATCATCCATTGATGAATTTTATATTGATGTAACCGGTATGGATCGCTATATTCAGTCTACCTATTTATGGGCTAAGGAACTACGCGAAAAAATCATACACGACACCAAACTACCCATATCTTTTGGTCTATCTACCAGCAAAACAGTGGCTAAAGTAGGTACGGGCGAGGCCAAGCCCAACAACCACATTCAAATAGAAACCGGCTACGAAAAGCCTTTTCTGGCTCCCTTGTCAATTAAAAAAATACCAATGGTGGGCAATAAAACCTACCACCTGCTCCGACGCATGGGTATCGAACGTGTGCATACCGTTCAGGAGATGCCTGTTGAACTGATGGAACGCCTGCTGGGTAAGAATGGCATTGTTATCTGGAAAAAGGCACAGGGCATTGATAACACACCGGTGGTAGGTTGGAGCGAACGTAAATCCATTTCGACCGAACGTACTTTTGAGCAAGACACCACTGATGTATATAAGCTCAAAAGCATATTGCTGAGTATGGCCGAAAGCCTGGCTTACCAACTGCGAAACAGCAATAAGCTAACTTCGTGCGTGTCGGTTAAAGTACGTTACTCCGACTTTCAGACTCACACAAAACAAAAGCGCATCCCATATACCTCGCTGGATCATACATTGATTGAAACGGTGAAAGACTTATTTGAAAAAGTCTACGACCGCCGTGTATTGGTGCGACTAATTGGCGTGCGCTTCAGTAACCTGGTGGGCGGCAGCTATCAAATTCGCCTATTCGAAGATTCCTTTAAAATGATAAAACTATACCAGGCCATGGATAACCTGCGGGGACGATATGGTGAAGATGCGGTTAAGCGTGCCCAGGGAATGAGAGCACGGCACGTTAGACAGATGAATCCTTTTAACGGGCAAATGGAGGGTGAAATAATCAGTCCGACGCCCAAACAGCTGCTTAGCCCTTAGTAGCGTTAAAGAGAGATGAGGCCCTGATGGCTATCGGGGGAGAAAGGAGTTGTGAGGGGAAACTAAGCAGCCAGCAATCCGACTCCCGATTATTATCGGGATCATCAACTCCTCAACTTTTAAACTTTTAAACTGATAAACAAAAGAAATGCTAACAAACTGTCATTCATATTATAGCTTTAAATACGGCACCATATCTACTGAAGATTTGATCAAAGTACTGGTTTACCACGACTATAATACTTTTGCCTTAACCGACATCAACAATACCGCAGCCAGCATTGATTTTGCCAGGTTGGCTGCTCAACACAATATCAAACCTGTTGTTGGAGTTGATTTTCGTAATGGGGTACAGCAACAATACGTGGCCATTGCTAAAAACAATAAAGGATTCAGGGAAATCAACGAATACCTGACTCCGCACCTGCACGAAAAGCTTGATTTTGATGCACAGGCTCCTAAGTTCAATAATGTTTATGTGGTTTACCCCTTTTCTCATGCCGATGATGAGCTACGCGACAATGAGTTCATTGGTATTTCTCCTGAAGATCTGAAACAGTTGCCCTTTTCAAAATGGAAAAACCAACAAAACAAGTTGGTGATCAAACATACCTGCACCTTCAGAAATAAACATGACTACAATGCCCATCGTCTGCTACGTGCCATTGATAAAAACACGCTATTAAGCAAACTGCCACAGGAAGAACAGGCCACACTGGCCGATATGATCATGCCGAAGGCTGATCTGCTCGGGCTTTACAAACTATACCCGCAAATAATTGAAAACACAGAACGCATGCTGACATCGTGCAGCATTGATTTTGACTTTGGTACCAATAAAAACAAACAGGTTTTTAAAGGCTCTGAAGAAGCCGATTTTCAACGCTTGAAAAAACGCTGCGAAGAAGGGCTGACCTACCGGTTCCCGGGTAAAGACGAGGCAGTGGTTAAACGCATGAACAAAGAGCTGAAGGTTATTCGTGAACTTGGTTTCTGCGCCTACTTCCTGGTTACCCTTGACATTGTTGATTACGCACGTAGTCAAAACTATTATTACATTGGCCGTGGTAGCGGCGCCAATAGCCTTGTTGCATACCTGTTGCGCATTACCAATGTTGATCCCATTGACCTGGATCTGTATTTCGAACGCTTTATTAATCCTTTCCGCCAGTCGCCACCCGACTTTGACATTGACTTCTCGTGGACCGACCGCGATGACGTGACACGCTACATCTTTGAAACCTATGGATACGATCGTGTGGCCCTGCTGGGTAATTACATTACGTTCAAATACAAATCGGCCATTCGCGAAATTGCCAAGGTATTTGGTGTTCCCGATGATGAGATTGTAGCTTTGCAAAAAAATCCTTCATCGGCCAGTGGTAATAAGTATGGAGAATGGGTAATCAAATACAGTCGGTTTATCGATGGCTTTCCCAGCCATAGCAGCATTCATTCAAGCGGTATTCTTATTTCAGAAGAACCCATTGCCTGCTACTCGTCAACAGAGTTACTCCCCAAAGGCTTTCCTTCAACACAGTTTGATATGTACATAGCCGAAGATGTGGGTTTGCACAAGTTTGATATACTGAGCCAGCGCGGACTCAGCAAGATCAAAGACACACTGGATATCATCAGTAAAAACACCGGCGAAGAAATTGATATTGACAACATTGACATGTTAAAAAAAGACGAGCGCATAAAGGATCTGTTAAAGGTAGGAAAAGCCATTGGCTGCTTTTATGTGGAATCGCCAGCCATGCGCATGCTTCTTACCAAGCTTAAAGCCGACGATTACCTGCGTCTGGTGGCTGCCAGCTCCATTATTCGTCCCGGCGTGGCTAAAAGTGGCATGATGCGTGAATACATCGTTCGCTTTCAAAACCTCCAAAGACGGGAACAGGCCCGTGAGGATTTACCCGAACTGTATAACATACTGAAAGAGACCTACGGCGTAATGGTGTACCAGGAAGATGTAATTAAAGTGGCTCATTACTTTGCCGGTTTATCGCTTGATGAAGCCGATATACTGCGCCGCGGTATGTCGTGGAAGTTCAGGCAGCGTAATGAGTTTTGGAAAGTGCGCGAAAAATTCTTTAGCAACTGCCGTAATAAAGGCTACCGCGAACAAACCATTGCCGATATATGGCGACAGATCGAAAGTTTTGCCAACTATGCTTTTGCCAAAGGACACTCGGCCAGTTATGCAGTAGAAAGCTTCCAGGCACTCTACCTTAAAGCCTACTACCCCCGTGAATACATGGTGGCAACATTAAATAACGGCGGTGGGTTTTACCGGGCCGAACTATACCTGCACGAGGCACGCATGAACGGTGCTATTGTTGAAGCCCCCTGTGTCAATCGCAGCGACTGGCCATGTGTGATATATGGCAAGCACCTGTTTTTAGGTCTGTTTATGCTGTATGGTTTAGAAAAAAAATCAGTAGAGATGCTTCTCAATGAACGTGGTCTATTTGGTGAATTTACCAGCCTGTCCGACTTCGTGAATCGTGTACCCATCTCACTTGAACAACTATTAATATTAATTCGCATTGATGCCTTCCGCTTTACAGGCAAAACAAAAAAGGAACTATTGTGGGATGCTCATCATCTGCTTGGGCACAGCAAAGTAACCAAACCTGAACCAACACTTTTTCAGCCCGAAGTACGTGAGTTTGAGCTCCCCGATCTGTGGGAGCACGAGCTCGAAAATGCTTTTGACGAACTGGAGTTACTGGGTTTCCCGCTCAGCTCACCCTTTCAGCTATTGGCTAAGCAGTTGCCCAGCATGTTAAAGGCTGCCGATCTGCCCAACCTCATCAATAAAACAGTGGCTATTGTGGGCTATTTAATAACCCGTAAGCCCACACGCACCAGCAAGGGTGAAAGCATGTCATTTGGCACCTTTCTCGACCTTGATGGCTTTTGGCTCGACACCGTTCACTTTGCCCATTCATTTAAGCGCTTCCCCTTCAGGGGGCCCGGCTGTTATTTAATACGTGGCAAGGTGGTTGAAGAGTATGGATTTGTCTCTGTTGAAGTCAACCAGATGTATCGCTTAAGTAATATGTCTTTACAGGAAAGTACAAGGCATAGCCTGAATACGGCTATATAAGTTGCGGTTGGAGAAGGATTGTTATTGGCTATTTGTTGATTTGTTTATCAGTTTAAAAGTTGATGAATCGTTTAACTGTCGTACTGTCGAATTGATAGGCTAGCTGTCAATAGCTAGTAATTCCAAGTATACAGTAACCCTTCCCCACTCAAAACGATAGTTTTGACAGCGTGTTGGCCGGTCCAATTGGCGCGAGCCTGCGTTGGTGTGACGCAGATGAATGCGGGGGAAAATGGCTTGTGCGATGGAAAAATTCATCAAGGATGTGGGATGAAGCATTAATTGGACTAGACTTTTTGTTTCTTTTTCGGCAATGGAAAAAGAAAACCCGCCTGGTAAGGCAACTAAAATACACATTCCGTTCCAGGTAAATTCCTGTACAAGGAAATATACAATTGCAGCGGGTTGATGAGGATCATGTAACCCGGGGTGTCGCGAAGCTTTACCCTTGGCTGGAATAAGCTGGGTATTCAGCCCGCTATTGGTAACTTAGCTAGTAATTCCAAGTATACAGTAGCCCTTCCCCACTCAAAACGATAGTTTTGACAGTGTGTTGGCCGGTCCAATTGGCGCGAGCCTGCGTTGGTGTGACGCAGATGAATGCGGGGGAAAATGGCTTGTGCGATGGAAAAATTCATCAAGGATGTGGGATGAAGCATTAATTGGACTAGACTTTTTGTTTCTTTTTCGGCAATGGAAAAAGAAAACCCGCCTGGTAAGGCAACTAAAATACACATTCCGTTCCAGGTAAATTCCTGTACAAGTTAATATTCAATTGCAGCGGGATGGTGAGGATCATGTAACCCAGGGCGTCACTAAGCTTTCCCCTGCGCTACGATGACATCAGGCCTACAGCCCTTGGTTGACAACTTAGTTATCAACGAAAACAAAAAGGGTCATCGCTCAAGCGATGACCCTTCCTATATAGAAGAACTTCCTCTTATTCTACTCAATAATCGTCATTTCATCTAACAAATAGCTTGCACCCGCCATCTTATCGACGATAAACAACACGTAGCGCATATCTAAAGAAATGTTTCGGCACTGCTCTGGGTTGAACATCAGGTCACTCATTACACCTTCCCAGGCACGGTCAAAGTTAATACCGATCAAATGACCTTCAGCGTTAAGAACCGGGCTGCCCGAGTTACCACCTGTTGTATGGTTGGTAGCTACAAAACACACTGGTACTGTACCATCTACTTCATAACGTCCGTAGTCTTTGTTTTCATACAATTCTTTCAGCTTTGCAGGCACGCGGTAATCATAAATATCAGGATTATCTTTTTCCATAATACCTTCAAGAGTAGTGAAGTGCTTGTAATAAACCGCATCTCTGGCTGTGTAGCCTTTCACCTGTCCGTATGAAACACGCAATGTGAAATTGGCATCCGGATAGAATACTTTGTCTGACTCAAATTTCATTTGTGCCGCCATGTAAGCCTTGTTTAAGTCGGCCAGCTCATTGCGGTATTTCTTCATTTTAGGATATACCTTATCGTTGTAAACCGCCTTAAAGCTGTTGTTCAATATATATGCAGGATCCTTCTCCAGTTTCTTGATTGATTTAGCCGAGAAATTGTTAATAAATGCCAGCACTGCTTCCTTTTCATCAAATATGGATTTACCATACAAATAATCAACATACTTGCTGACATCTCCTTTGTACTTCCCTTTGATAACAGCGTATACATCAGGCTGGAAAGCAGCATCAATATTTTCGGCATACATGCCCAATAGTTTGGCCGATATCTCTTTATCCAATGGCTGGTAGTAATCTTTAAAGAACAGTTCAACCCTCTCAAGCAGTTTCTCTTTTACTCCATTAACAGCCTCTTCATTAACTTCCTCAGCTTCATACATGGCTTTTAAGGCCGACATTTGCCCTGCCAGGTTAGCTATTTCAATACCGTTTGAAGGAATCATCTCACGATAGTAACCATAGGTCAGGTTATAGTTGGTGTAATCCTTATAAACTGCTTCATACTTGCTCAACAACTCTGCATATTCAGGTGCTTCTGCCTTAGCCCACTTATTAAAACCGGCCTCGTATTGCTGCTTTTTAGTAATAGCATCCAAAATTTCCAATCCACGGTTTTCACCGATCCAACGCTTCCAGCTATTTGAGATACGTGCATTTTTAGCCGCATACTTAATACGAACTGCAGGATCAGCCTCCTGAAAACGATTCATGATATCCAATTTTGCAGTACGCACATCAATCAGTTTAGGATTCACTGTTTCAGTCAACATCTCTAAGTGATACGATGGCACATACTGATAAGTGCTTCCCGGATATCCAAATACCATGGTAAAATCACCCTCATTCACTCCCTTTAATGATACAGGGAAGTGCTTGGCCGGTTTGTAAGGTACGTTGTCCTTTGAGTATTCTGCTGGTTTATTATCCTTATCGGCATAAATACGGAACATGCTGAAGTCACCCGTATGACGTGGCCACATCCAGTTATCTGTGTCACCACCAAATTTTCCGATGGCTGAAGGAGGTGCACCTACTAAACGCACATCTTTAAAAATCTCGTTGACGAATAAAAAGTACTGGTTACCATGGAAAAACGGTTTTAATACTGCTTTGTAATGTGTATCCTTAACTGCCTCGTCTTTAATGGCCTTGATGTTAGTACCAATAATTTTATTACGCTCATCGGTGCTCATATCATCATTAACACCTTCTAACACACGCGCCGTTACATCTTCCATGCGCTTAAGGAAGGTAACTGTCAAACCAGGATTCACCAACTCCTCTTCGGGCGACATAGCCCAGAAACCATTGGTCAGGTAATCGTGCTCAACCGAGCTATGGTACTGGATCTGACCGTAACCACAATGGTGGTTAGTAACTATAAGGCCTTTATCGGAAATTAACTCACCCGTACATCCACGGCCAAAAATAACCACTGCATCTTTAAGGCAAGCTTCATTAACACTGTAAACATCTTCGGCAGTAAGCTTAAAGCCCATTTCCTGCATTTGCTCAATGTTGTATTTTTTCAACAACATCGGTATCCACATACCTTCATCAGCCTTTGCATATGTTTGCAACAACAATGCAGCAACCAATGTCAATAATAGTCTCTTTATCATTTTTGTTGATTTATGTAATGTTTAAAACTTATTCAATTCAGTATACAGGCGTTGTACCGGAAGCCCGACCACATTAAAATAGGAGCCTTCAATTCGCTCGATGCCAATCATTCCAATCCACTCCTGTATGCCGTAGGCCCCTGCTTTATCAAAAGGCTTGTAATGATCAATGTAGAAATCAATTTCATCCAGGGTCAATTGTTTAAAAAACACTTTGGTGGATACAGTAAAAGTTTCTTGTTTCGTAGCAGAGCTTAAGGCCACACCCGTTATTACTTCATGCTCCCGCCCTGAAAGCATTTGCAGCATTTTAACGGCCTCGTTTTTGTCCGCGGGTTTTCCAAGAATATGATGATCGCAACAAACAATGGTATCAGCAGTAATAACAATTACGTTATCAGCTTCTAAATCGTTCTTGTATGGCTGTGCTTTTTGAATAGCCAGGTAAACAGGCACTTCTTCTGCAGGCATATCATCCGGAAAAATTTCATCTCCGCTGTCCTTAACAAGTACCTCAAAAGGAATCTGCAATTGCGACAGTAAATCCTTACGGCGAGGCGATTGCGATGCTAATATGATTTTTTGTTGCTCCACTCTGTTCGTTTATCTTTCTAATCCGGTATTTCATATCATCTGCTTTGTGAACAGTGCAACCCCTGATAAATACGATGTCCATTGGACAGTTTACAGATCGACAATCCAGCAAAGCAACGCAAATATATAATATTTAGCCGCTCTCCCTGCCCATTTAAGCCGGTAAGATAAACGATGTGTTTTAAAACATCTGCCCAACCAGGAGGATGAAGATGATGCCCATCAGGATAACAAGCTTACTGTAATTACTAACCTGATGATAATCTGAGCTATTATCAGCTTTTATCCATTTGTAGATCAACAGCACATGCGGCACTGTTAAACCAATAATATAATAAGGGAGCGCCAGTGGAACAGAGCTAAACTCATCGACATAAAAATAGATGGCCCACATGGCCAGTAATGAAATACCCTCAAGAACCAGTACAAATACCTTTGTCAGCTTGATGCCAAGGGCAATGGGCAATGTTTTACATCCCACTGCTTTATCGCCTTTTATATCTTCAGCGTCTTTAATGATCTCTCGAATAAAATTAGACAGAAAGGCAAAAATGGCAAATCCTGTGGTATAGAACCAGGCTGTTGAACAGGCCTCTGTTCTGATAATTTGCTCACCATATACCTTGGTTAGCATGGCAAATTCAACAGACACTACCAACAGTACAACAATGCCGGTTAAAAATGAGATAACCAGGTTACCAATGACAATGTGCCTTTTAAAGGTAGTGCTGTAATACCACAGCAGTACGGGAACAGCAATATACATCAGTGCATATATTTCCTTGCGGGCCACATAGGCTATAAACAAGCCTGTTAAAATGCCTGTCATCGTTAGTAATACGTGCAAAAACAAAGCTGTTCTTCGGGCAATATGACGCCCGATCAATACTTTTCCCGGTTTATTAATCCGGTCAATGCGAATATCGAAGTAATCATTAATAATATAGCCGGCAGCAGCCAGCAATACCGTAGACATAACTACTAAAGCAAAGCGCAAATGCGATAATACCGGACTCACCTCATAATGACTGAGAATGGGTAATATTAAACCATAACGCAAGGCATATTGCATGCCCCCTATCATTAGTATATTTTTATACCGGATGAGTTTTAAATATTTCATTTGCGATTTGCTTTAGCTTGTATATATCTTACCAAATATAATCTAAAGCCCATTTACCATGAGCGCGTAATACCTGCTCCATCACATCGCGCACAGCTCCTTCTCCTCCTTTTCGATCTGATATGTATTTACAGAGCGACTTAATTTCCTCAACAGCGTCGGCAGGACAAACCGGGATACCAACACGTTTCATAACCGGATAGTCGGGTATGTCATCCCCCATGTACATCACCTCTTCGGCCTTTATACCAGTCTCTTCCATCCACTTCTCAAAACATGGCCATTTGTCCGAAATTCCCAAATACACATGCTTTAGTCCCAGGCCTTCATAGCGTTTTTTAACAGCCTGCGTATTGCCACCCGAGATAATAGCTACCGGATAACCTAATTTAACCGCCAATTGCAGTGCAAATCCGTCTTTAATATTGGCTGTTCGCATGGGCTCACCAGACGGATGCAAGGGAATCATTTGTGATGATAAAACACCATCCACATCGAAGACAAAAGCCTTCACCTTCATTAAATCTTCTTTGAAATTGCTCATCTCAAGATATTGGTTTTAATGCGAAGATAACAAAAAGGCTCTTTTCGGTAATAATGAAGAGCCTTTCTTTGTATTAATATGTGCTTCCACATCATGCCATCAGGTATGATCCACAATGATCTTCCAATGACCGTCAATACGTTTCCAGATCAATGAAAAGTTACCTTCTGCGTTACCAATACTACGTTCCAGGTGAAAACTCCCTATCACCAGCACACAATCGTCTGATAATTGATTAAAGTGTTTAAACCGGTACTCTAAAACACCACGGTGATCGGCGGTAGGATACCCTCTTTTGTAGTTATCAAGGGTTGATTGCCAGCCTTTGGTCAAACTGTTTAAGCCCATAAACCGTAGCGAATCTGATTGCCAGTACACTTGCATATACCCTTCAAAATCTCCTTTATTCCAACATTGCCTTGATGCTTCCATTTGTTCCAGAATGGTTTGTTTTACATCCTCATGAACACTTGTGATTACACTGTTTTCATTTGTTTGATGAAGGCAGGCACTCAGTAGAATACTGACCACCAACAGATAAATTACTTTCATAGTTAACTGGTTTCAATTATTGTCGCAATAAAAGTAAGCAAATTATGTCACCTTAGTTATAGCTGACATGAGCAATCCTGTTGCCCGGAATTAACAGGGGCTTACCACCATCAATACTCCATTCATATGGATAAAAATCCGATACTCTTGTAATAATAGTCTTGTCAGGAGGCGTTCAAAAAGCATTATTAGCCACTGTGCACGGTTTTTTTTTTAATTTCGTTGGCAAATACTCGTATGAATAATGACTGCACCCGATAATTACAATACCTTACAAAGCGCCTCTGAAGGCATATACAAAGAAAAAGGCAGCAAGTTTATTACCTATGCCTACCCGGTATACAGTGAAGAGGAGATCAAAGAGCATGTCAGTGACCTGAAAAAACAGTATTATGATGCGCGTCACCACTGTTACGCATGGCAGCTGGGCACCGATGGAAAGAGATATAGGGCCAATGATGACGGAGAACCCTCGGGCACTGCCGGAAAACCCATATTAGGTCAGATTCGCTCTTATGAATTAACCAATATACTGGTGGTCGTGATCAGGTATTTTGGAGGTACCAAACTGGGTACCAGCGGTCTTATACATGCCTATAAGGAAGCAACGATCGACGCTTTTGAAAACGGAAGCATCATTGAGAAAACAATCAATGACTTTTACAGGGTCAACTTTGATTACGGCGTGATGAACGACATTATGAAAATAATGAAAGAAGAGGCTCCGGAAATTAGTAAACAAGATTTTAACCTGCGCTGTTCTATTGACTGGAATTGTCGCCAATCTGATGTTGATAAAATAATTAAAAGGCTTGAAAAGGTTGAATCTGTAGACATAGAATACCTGAGAACGATTTGATAGATCTTAACATGAAGAAATTTGATATTGTTATTACCGGTGATTGTAACCTTGACTTAATTTTTAACCAGTTTAACCGACTACCAGGGTTTGGAGAAGAAATAATTGCCAATCAGTTTGAACTGGCCTTGGGCAGCTCAGCGGGTATTGTTGCAGCTCACATGGCATCACTGGGAGCTAAAGTGGCATATGTTGGCGCTATTGGTAATGATCATTTCGGAAATCAATTCAAAGCCTTTATTCAATCTTACGGAGTATGTACCGATTACATGGTTGAAAAAACCGGCTTCAAAACAGGTTGCACGGTTGTTATGTCTAAAGATGAAGACCGGGCCAATTTAACTCATGCAGGCGCCATGGCTGAGCTAAGTCCGTCCGATTTGCCCTGGCAGCTCATTGAGAAAACACCATTCTTTCACCTGTCAAATCCATATGTACTGCCTCACTTCAGAAACAACCTTCCTGACCTGTATAAAAAATTAAAGGAGGCTAATACAGTCACTTCACTCGATCCGCAATGGGATGTGGAGGAAACATGGAATACTAACCTAAAGGCTCTTTTCCCCTTTCTGGATTACTTTCTACCCAATGAAAAGGAATTTGAATTGTTATTAGCCGGTAACAGTGTCACCCCTGAAGCCTTAAGCACTATCAGCACCACAACCATTATTAAAACATGTGGCAGTGCTGGAATAGAAATGCTTCAGTCTGATAAAACAAAGCAATACACCAGCTACCTGAATGAACAACCTGTAGATTGCATTGGTGCTGGCGATGCATTTACAGCAGGCTTTCTAACAGCTACAGTAGAAGGGAAAACACTTGATGACGCCATTGACCTGGGAAGTAAAGCCGGTGCGCTATCCACAACCACTGCAGGAGGAAAAGTACCTTATAACTCCAGGCAAGACTTTGCAGACAGCTTTAACAAGCTATTCTGATTGCTAGGGCTTACAGCAGATATTAATCCTTTCAAAAAAGCAACTGATTAAAACATCACAAAGGAATGTAATCATTCAATACATGATGTACACAATTTCTTTAGCCATTGTGGCAAAGAAAATTCATATTTCACCACTGTTACGCCTTCATGTTATAATTTTTCTTCCATCTACACCCCCATACCATCACTACATTATTTACTCACTGTAAAGTCTTTAACAAAAATTGTTTTTGTCAAGACTATCCACTTATCTTTAAAACTTTATTAATATTGTAACAGCATTGTAACATGATCTTAACCATTCCGTAATAATACAACTTTAGGTTTGCACCCGGAAAATATGATAACACATCCAGAAAAAAGAGGGAATGATTTTTCTGGTAAAATAGGAATACTACACAGGAATAAAATGAGACGTTTTTTACTATTAATCGCCTTAATGGTATCGGTATGCTACGGCAGCGCTGAAGCACAAACAATTAATGACTTGTCTGCACAAGTCGGAAAAGGCATTCGATTCAAGACTGATGATGACCTTTTTTATCTGAAGTTCACTACTCGTATTCAAACCAGATGGGACTTCATTCACACCATGAGCAACTCAACTACCGACTCTGAATTTGAGAATAAAGCATGGGTTAAACGTGCACGTTTGAAATTTGACGGATACTTTCTTAACAAACACCTTGTGTATAAGATTGAGTATGATCTTGCCGGCGGATATGTAAGAGATGCATTGTTTAAATACAAAAAGAATAACATTGAACTTTGGTTTGGACAAGGTAAATTACCTAGTAACCGTGAGCGGGTTGTTTCTTCAGGAAATATGCAGTTGGTTGATCGTTCGGTTTTCAACAAATATTACACGCTTGACCGTGACGCCGGTATTCAGTTACACCACAAATTTAAGATTGGCAATGCCCTTGTTTACGATCGCTGGGCTGTAACTTCAGGTAGTGGTATCAGAGACAATAATTATTCACCTGGCATCAGCTTAACAGGAAAATTAGAGGTTCTTCCTTTGGGTGAATTCTCAAAGAAAGGACTATACAAATCAGCAGATTTGGCCCGTGAAGAAAAACCTAAAATTGCTTTTGCAGCATTTACCAACTACAATGTTGATGCCTACAAAGACAGAGGCCAGCTTGGTACTGTAATTAATGGAGAGGCAGATCTGTTAAACATTGGTGGTGACTTCCTGCTTAAATACCGTGGGTATTCATTAATGATTGAAGCTGCCAACCGTTCGGTAACTGATGATAACGAGTTTGTGTATGATCAGGACGGTGAAATAGCCGATGCTTATTACACTGGTTACGGTGCCAACGTTCAAACCGGTTATTTATTCAAAAATAACTGGGAGTTATCCGGACGTTACTCATTTACAAAACCTAATGAAACAGAATTTCACGATGAAATAACAGATTATACATTGGGTGTAAGTAAATACATCATTGGCCACAACTTTAAGTTCCAGGGTGATGTCACTTTCCGTGATAATGTTATGGGTCAGGATCAGATTATAACCAGGTTCCAAATGGAATTCCAATTCTAAAACCAGGGATAAAGAGATAATAAATAACCTAAGTCTTGTTATGAGGCTTAGGTTTTTTTTATGAATCTGTTGCGAGCACTTCGTTTAAACAAGATCGTGTATACGCTGACTAAGCAAACCCTCCATATAAAACACTGAGATACAACAATACTCCGGTATGATTCATCATTCATTACCGTATTTTCATTACCCGTATCCAATTCGTTTATCATGTGGATCTATTTATGAGATATGTCAATAATCAGGACCTAAGCACAAAAAACAATTAATTTATGCTTAAAAATATCTTACTTTAGTGCAAACTATAATTTGCATGAGTGAGGATATTAAACGGATTTTAATTGTTGACGACGAGGAGGATCTTTGTGAAATATTACAGTTTAACCTTGAAAGCGAAGGCTATAACACGGAAATAGCCTATTCGGCCGAAGAAGCTTTACAAAAGGACTTGAGCAAATTTAATTTGCTGTTGTTAGATGTAATGATGGGCAAAATGTCGGGTTTTAAACTGATAGACATTATTCGTAAAGAAAAAAAATTAGATGTACCCGTTATTTTTCTGACAGCTAAAAGTGGAGAGAACGACATGCTTACCGGTTTTAACCTGGGAGCAGATGATTATATCACGAAACCCTATTCTCTTAAAGAACTCATTGCCCGGGTAAAAGTCGCACTCAGACGCTCATCTTCTGTTTCTAAAGCGAAAAAAAACATACTCCAATTTAATGAAATGATCCTTGATCTCGAAGCAAAAACGCTTGTAATTGATGATGAAAAGGTGGAACTCACACTAAAAGAATTTCAAATACTAAGACTGCTTTTTGAGAATAAAAATAAGATTTATTCACGTGATGAGATGCTGGAGACAATCTGGGGTGATAACGTTGTTGTTACAAACCGTACTGTCGATGTCAATATTACAAGGCTGAGAAAAAAACTAAAACAGTATGGCGAGTATATTAAAAATCGTCCGGGATTAGGCTACTACTTTGCAACCTGACTTTAACAGATAATTTTATGGGGTTTGATATCAATTTTAAAAGAAAGCTGTTTTTTTACTACTTCTCAATCTTTTTTATTGTTACTCTAACGTTTGTTGCCTTTCAATACAACAGGGAAAAACATTTTAAGATAGTTCAACTTGAGACCTCATTAAATTCCATCACTGAACTAAGCAATAACTTTATAAGTAAAAACAAGCTGATAACTGATGATGAGATCCAACTGATGGATTCATTACTGCAAATAATTCCGGCACATGATACAAGACTAACGATAATTGACAATAAGGGCAATGTTCTGTTTGACAGCTTTGTTGAAGATTACAAGAACATGGAAAACCATTTGAACCGGCCCGAAATAGAAAAAGCCAAAACCTCTAAATCCAAAACCGGATCCAATATTCGTAAATCAGAAACAACAGGACAAGACTTTTATTATTACGCCCATTATTACGACGAATACTATGTACGTGTAGCTGCAGTTTATAACCTTGAAGTTCAAAACTTCTTAAAAGCGGAAAAACTGTTTCTCTTTTTCATTGCCACCCTCTTTCTGGTGACCTGGCTTATTCTTTCATACATCACAGGAAAAATGAGTGAGAGTATTACGAAGCTAAAAGACTTTGCCATTCAGGCGCGCCAGAACAAACCATTTATTGAAGATTATCAGTTCCCGCAGAATGAACTGGGGGTGATAGGCAAGCAAATAGTATCAATGTACAAGAAGCTGGCAGAAGCAAAAGATGCTTTAAGTGCAGAAAAAGAAAAGCTAATTAAGCATTTGTATGTACTCAATGAAGGCATTGGCTTTTTTTCTAATGAAAAAGCCACGATACTAACCAACACTCACTTTGTTCAGTACCTGAACCTGATAGGAGAACAATCTTCAATTAATCCCGAGCAAATCTTTGAAATAAAGGAGTTTCAGCAACTACAGGAGTTTCTTGATATACACCTGAATGAAAGCACTGTTAACGATAATAATTCCGACTTACCTCAAATAGAGTTTACCCTTAAAAAGAGTGGTTATTACTTTGAGATTAAATGCATTGTATTCCAGGATAAGAGCTTTGAAATTTTCATAAACGATACAACCAAACTGGAAAAAAGAAAGTTACTAAAGCAACAAATGACCTCCAACATCGCCCACGAACTAAAAACACCTGTAACATCGGTCAGTGGTTATCTGGAAACAATACTTAACAACAAAGATATCGAAGAGGATAAAAAAGACTACTTTATAAAAAAAGCTACTAAACAGTGCTACCGTTTAAGTTCCCTGATTGAAGACATCGTTTTACTAAACCGTATTGAAGAGGAAGGCGATCATTACGAGCGCAGTGAGTTAGCCGTTGCACAGATGGTTCAGGAAGTCATTGAAGATCGCGAAAAACTCATTACGCAACAACAAGCCACCATTATTCTGAAAATCGATAATACGGTTAAGGTTAAAGGAAACAAATCACTGGTTGGATCCATCTTTCAAAACCTGATCGATAATGCCTTAGCTTATGCAGGAGAAAAGGTAACGATAATAGTAGACATGTATCACGAAGATGATGAATACTATTACTTCTCTGTGATTGATGATGGCGTAGGAATTTCAAAGAAACACCTGGCAAGAATTTTTGAACGCTTTTACCGCGCTGATTCAGGTCGTTCAAGAAAAATGGGTGGCACCGGCCTGGGCTTAGCCATCGTTAAACACGCCGTTAATACACATAAAGGTGAGGTATCTGTAAAAAACGGTGCCAACGGAGGAGCAGAATTTTATTTCAACTTACCTAAGTTCAATGGCTGATAGCCTATATTCCTCAAGGGTATCGGATCAACTAAACACAAGACTTCCAAATAAATAAAAAAATAAAACTGACTTCGGTCACTTGCTAAATCCTTTCACTTTCTTATTTTCATGCCCAAAATGAGTTAGGTATGATTTACTTTCAGCTTCTGTTTATTGGTTTTATTGTAGCTACAGTGCTAATCTTAGCTATTATGTCTATAACTTCCTTGCTTGAAAGAAGAAGAAACGCGGCAACAAAAGCACTCCTGCTCATCCCGGTCATTTCATCATTCCTGCTGCTTTTGTACTTACCTCCTAACTTTTATTGGCTCATCGCATCAATCGATATTGTTTTTCTGCTGGCCGGAAGCTATTTATTTATACCACGTATATTTTTCCGAAAACTTAAAGAGGAAAAAGCCAAAGGAAACATTGACGAGCGCACTATTATGTTTTCCAGATGTGAATTAAAGCCCGGTTCAGAACGATTTGAAAAGTATTATAAAGAATTCCCCCAACACAAAGACAGTGATGAACAATTCAGAAAGCTCCCCGGCTTACTTCATAAGAAATCAACTTTTTACAAACCCTTGCCCTATAATGCATCCGATGCTATTTTTAAAATAGTCGACAGTCTGCACCAAAACGTGGAAGGTAAGGTTGAAAATCCACCTTTAGAAGCATCACCCGGGCAATTTAGTCGCTTTGTGAAAAAATGGGTAAAAAAAGCAGGCGCTACATCCGTAGGCATAACAGAAACAAAAGATTACCATTGGTATTCCATTGGAGGACGCGGTGATCGTTACGGAAAAACCATTCAACCATGTCATAAATACGCCATTGTTTTTACTGTTGAAATGGATCATGAAATGGTAATGCCTGCTCCCAAAAGCTCCATTATCATGGAATCGGCCAGTCAGTATTTAAACTCTGGGATTATTGCAACCCAAATTGCTCAGTTTATTATCAATTGTGGTTATGAAGCAAGAGCACATATCGATGGTAACTACCAGGTTGTAGCGCCATTGGTAGCAAGAGACGCCAATCTTGGTGAAATTGGCCGCATGGGATTGCTGATGACGCCTGAACTTGGACCAAGAAACAGAATAGGCGTCATTACTACTAATATGCCTTTACCAGCAGCAGAAAGACGATATGACGACAGTGTGGAAGACTTTTGCTCTAAATGCCTCAAATGTGCAGTAAACTGTCCTGCCTCGGCTATTTCAAAAGAAGATAAAAGCTTGATTAACGGTGTTAATCGCTGGCAGATTAATTCGGATAGTTGCTTTAGCTATTGGCGAAGTGCCGGTACCGACTGCGGTCGATGCATGAGTACATGCCCCTACTCACACCCATCTAACCTTATGCACAATGTGGTGCGTTGGAGCATTCGCAACTTCCCTAATTTCAGATATTGGGCTGTTAAAATGGATGATTTCTTCTATGGCAGAAAATCAATACCATCCAAATTACCCGACTGGATGCAGAATAACTAAACGTCCTCAATAACGCGCTCTTTGACCTTTACGGCAGGGTTACCCCTGTAAATACAGTTCGCATCAATTGATTGAGATGCTACACTATTAACAGCTAAAACCGAATGACTCTTACAGGTGATACCGCCTGTAACAATACTTCGGGCACCTAACCACACTCCGTCTTCTATAATTACCGGCGCGACCATCAGGTCAAAAGTTTCTTTCGTAAAATTATGGTTACCTATTAAAACAAAGGACTCCTGCGATAAGCAACAGTTTTTGCCAACGGTAACCTGATCCAGGTTATCAATCCATACACGCTCACCTATCCAGGTATAATCACCTACAACCAGTTTCCAGGGATATTTTATATTAACACCGGGCTTAATCACAACCCCCTTACCTATCTTGGCACCAAACAGCCGAAGAAAGAAAATCTTAATTCCTGAAAGAGGATTTAAAGGATTTATTAATACCAGGGCATTGGTGATAAACCATAAAGTGCGCTTAACAACACCTGCTCCCTCATCAAACCAATCGTTGTTATATTTGGATAGATCTGTTTTTACCATTATGAAGTGTATTCATTACAATACTCAAAGCTAACTACTAAAAATTAGAGGACAAATAATCGCTATTAAAGTTTGGTATTCGACCGTTAATCAAAAAAAGTCCAATAATCTTCATTATCTGCAACAAAACTATTCAAAGTCCTGTAAATTCACAACATCTAATTATAACTCAAGACTACTGAAATGGAAGCATGTGACATGATTGAAAAATGTGGCTTTTTGGTACGCTACAGCCCAACTAACGAACTGGCCTGCCGTGGCTTTGTTAACAGGTACTGCAAAGGAGAATTGAAAGAACAGTGTAAGCGAAAAGCCTATAAAATGGCAAACGGCACACCTCCGCCTGATAATATGTTACCCACCGGCGTTTTTTTATCGGGCAATTAAAATATTATAAGGAGCTTAAGAAATTAAGCTCCTTTTTATTTGCATCGACAAACGGGTAATGCCTAATATGCTGCAATACTCCTTTACCGTTAGTTATACTAATTCCTCAAATCAATTTAAGCTTACTAAATGCTGTTACCGCAACTTGGATGTCTAAAAAATAATAGCTTTTTTTATGATGAGTAAAGGGAGGGCATCTGGCTTTTATTAAAGGCCTTGTTTATGCTGCCATGATATTTCAAAACGTTGATAGAGTATGTGCTGATAGAAGTAAATCAGAAATACAAACTGACATAATGTGATTCAGGTGTATTTAACAACAAAAATTACTCACAAAATAATTAACTCAATAAACTTTAACACCCTCAAATGAAGTATTATAAAGTATGGGTTTTCAGACTCTTTATTTATGTTTTAACTCTGAATATTGTATGTTTTCTTCTTACAATAGCTTATGTTGAACCCTTTCATAATGGAGCTCAGTATGCCTTGAACATGTTAATATTAGGAACCTTATCCACCCTTTGCCTGCTGGCAGGTATGGTAATGGTAATCTTGTGCATAAAGAATAAAGCTGTTGATGACATAAAAACCTGGATTGCAACAATAGGATTAACACTTTTTCTCATTGCCAGTATTTTGATTCCTTTTATCGAAAACCAATAAATCCGGAAGGCATGAACCATAGACTAAGAAATACAATAATTGGCTTTTTTCTTTTTATAGCATTATCTGCAATACTAAAGTTCTACTTTAAAACACCCAATGCCTATATTCTATTCTTAGCTGCAATGAGTGCCACAGGAGGATTTGCAAAAATTTTGGCATTTGGCCTTATTAATCCTCCATCCTGGTTGTATCAGATTCGTTTTTCTGTAATTGGGATCTTTTACGGGGCTTTCATTGGCATTCTGCTTTTCGGCATGGACACGATCGGAGAAAACACGCTTATAATCCCAAACCTGCTTAAATATCTGCTAATCGGTGCACTGGTAGGAGGAGTTTTTAATAGGTCCCCCAGGCTAAAAAGGCGAAAAGGACTATTTACACTTGAAAGGCTGTTAGTAAAGGATTTTGCTCAGTTGTCAAAACTAAATGGAGAAAGCATTAAAGGAACATTAGTTTTGACCAATGAGCAGTTGATTTTTATTGGAAATAAAGACGAAGAAAAGCTATTTGAAAAGGATATCAGAGAGATCAATCCAAGTATTAATAAGATAAAATGGCTTAGAATACCAGACGGATTCAGAATTGGAAATGATGAAATTCTGCTGAGAGTGCCTTTTCCTCATTATTGGTTAAAAAGAATTGACAAAAGACAAAGGCAACGATTAAATAATAATGATTGATAAGCCATCACCGGACTAACTGCAATTTCTTATGATGATGCAAAACGTTGTTGACTCCTGGAATAATATGTATAGTCAACCAATAAAATTCATAACATTACAAACACCTTGCAATATTTTATTTCAGTTAATCTCCTGCCAAATATTCAAAAACTCAACTTTGCTTGAAATATACCATGAGCATACACTATGTTAAACTTAAAGTCAGTATATTTATGTAATAATATACCAAACTCCCCGTATGATGAAAAAAAATGTATGTACCATACTAATTTTAATAATTGCTTTAGCCTCTTGTACTGAAGAAACAATACTACCGGAAACAGGCAATGTTATGCTTATAGACGAGCAACTTGAATTTGAAAATCAAGAGTATTATATCGTTTCAGAGATTCATTATCTATTATCAGATGACCCTTATTGGTTTCGCTCAGACGATTACGCGTTGGTAACCGGCACCATAAAAGATACAGAAACAGAAATAACTGACTTAAATGCTGGCAATTATTATATCATATTTCCAATAGAAAGAAAGTCAAAGATATTCCAGGTAAAAGCAGGTCACACAATTGAATGCACACTATAATAAACCATAGATTCATAACGAAAATTAACATGCCTAACTGTTTATTTCCAGACAGACAGTTATCAACACCAATTAAATAAGACAATATTAAAACATGAGGACAATCAAATTCGTAATTGCAGCATTATTAACTATCTCCGTTTTTTCTTGTGAAAAGAATAATGATGAAGAAACAGTTCCTAAATTGGAATTAACCGCCTTTGAAACCTTGTTGGATGACTACGATTTACTAACCAATGACGTAAAATACGAATATTCAACATTAGGAACAGATACAAACCTTATATATTTCAATGGCCGAATAAAAGATAAACTCGTTATCAAGGGGTTCAATAAATTAAATAAGGAGCTGGTTTATTCAAATGAAGGAATTAAACTTGATACTATAATAAATATTGATGAAGGTTACGGTGTAATAACTAAGCATTACATTTCTGATTTTACCATTCAACATATTTATAAGTATAGCGATGAATGTACCTTTATTTTATGGGGATGGGCTTATGGCAGTCAATATACCCAAACCGGGAAACAAGCCGTTTCTGCTGATTTATATATGATTTCAGGACAAAATATTATAAGAAAAGAGAGTGCTACAATACCAACTACAAATTACTATTTCAACACGATCACTCCCTGGTTTGAAAACAGTTTCATTGCTGAAACATACAATTACAATGATAAGGCAAGTAAAAATTATTACTATTCAATGAATAGTGATAAGCCATATGAGCTAACAAAAAGCTTTTGGGGCAATGACTACATTCCAATTAATTTTCAAGAATGCATATGTTTTGACAACGGGTTTGAAAGAAGAAACATTAAAACATACGAAACACTTTGGAATACCGATAATCCAGTTTCTGACTTACCCGAAAACACAAGAATAGATAAGATCACGTATCATATAAATAGTACCAATTCTGTTATTTGCAAATTCGAATACACACATTATGATGGTATTACAGGCGAACGAAAATTCAACATTAATCCCACAACTGGCGTGTTCACAGAAATAGAATAAGATAAGTCTACAAACATCACATAATAAAGGGGTGGGATCATAGCTGGCAAAGCTTTGTTACCCTCCTTTTTTTTAATGATTGTGTCGTTTGTTTTTTGCACTAGCAGCCCTTTGTTTATTATTATAGTTGGGCATACCTATTAATTCCTTTGGTTTCAAAGTTCTACAAATACACCCCTGATTTTTTGTAAAATCATCAGGCAGGTTCATTAAAAAATCTCCCCGTAGTTGCCACAAAACCATAGTTCCATCATTGAGAAAAATCCATCGGGAGAAACTTCTTGAAGAACTTCTTTGCTCCGTAAGTTCAAAGAAGATTGCATTTCTAAATTTCATTCTAAATTCGCCTTTATTTCTGCCGTTGTCTTTTATATCTCTTAAAAAGTTTCGTTTTGCTTGTCGGCTTAAAGATTTGGATTTAACCCAATGAATTTTCCCTATGCATTTTTCACATTCAAGAGCATAAATATAGACTGGATTATCCGATAAACGCTTAATCAACTTGTCTTTGTTTCTAACAATTGATTTTGGTGAATGCATCAAATTATACCTGCTAAAAACTGTCGAGAATTGAATTTGGTTTGAAATAGTAGAATCTGAAAGTAATATTTCAAAAGCAGGTCGACCAAAAGTATGCCCCCACTCAATAGATGCCATGTTTGACATTTCAGCATGTATAATTTGAAAATCTTTCTCTATGTATTTAAAGTGCTTTTTGTACCTTTTCTTCGCTTCTGTAAATTTTATAGTATCTGACAGACAACTATCATAAATCCGATCAATAAGAGCATAGTTGAATCTTTCACCTTGCAGTCGGGACTTATTACTTTCTATATTGACAGGAATTAGCTGTGAAATCAATTTCGAAATTTGTGAGTTATAAATTGCTTTTCCGTTTACATTCCAGGGGAGCATAAATGGATACTGTCCAGATGATGAAATTGATAATGTATCAACGCCCTTAATAATTAATACTGAAACTAAAGGATAATCACCTGACCATTGTGAGCCTTGCAAACTCCAAATTGACCTCTTTATTTTTGAATAGTCTTTTATCGTGTTTATTGCGATTGAATTAATCTCAGGTGATTCATAAAGCTCGTTTGAATAATCAGTCCATAGTTTCTCTGCGTTATTCATCAACCAAATTGAATCAAGGTCGAACATAACTAAAGGATCATACCTTAATTGTCTGCTATTTTTTAATGAATTGAACAAAGAATCAATTAGATCAGGATTAACTTGTTTAATAATCGAATCAGGTCTATTATGAGTAGTCAATGACAAGTTTTCACTTAGTATTTGAAAGTCATTATTAAAATTAGAACATCCTGAATAAGAATCAGATATCAGAATCTTCTGCCAATTATTAATCCATGCTGAATCACCTTGTCCGTAAACAATTGTGATATTAAAAATCATTACTACAACATATGCAGTGTGTTTCTTCATAATTAACCTAAACTTTGGCTGCATGACCCGGTGGAGCCAAACACTGCTGTGCACTATGTTCGGTGTGTTAAGCTCACCTATTATCTTCAAGCTTCTATATTTCCTTTGACTTTAAAAATTTCAATTACCCTTTATTTCCAGGTTGAGATGATATTCATCAAGGCATGCGCTTTCCGGTGCTTTTGATGGATCATCGATGAATTCAAAAAACATAGCGATAGCACATTCTTCTGCAAAATCAACCGGAGAGTGAGCTACTCCATCGAAGCGATAGAGGTAACAGTTCTTAAATCTGTTTTTAAATATTTCATCTAAATATTCTGGAACAACGGGATCATACACACCATTTAAAACAAGCAACGGAACATCACTTGATCCTTGAGGTTCAATAATCTTAGGATCTAATTTTGGAATGTTAAAAATAGTATCAACACTCAAAAGGTAATGACCTCCTAATCCTATGGCAGTTACTCCATTTGCAAATGTTGTATAAGCCGGATCAATGATTATATCAGATTGGTTAAAAACAGGATACTCACTTAAAAAAACTGAATAGCCTAAAATGTCGGCAAAGGTACTCATGAAGGACTGGAAACCGACATATTGGTTTACAAAACTATAATCCCCTGACATTATTTGTTCTATTAAAAGGGGTACCTGAGGACTAAAGTACGAGTACAACATGATCATGCCCGCAAATCGATGTCCATTTAGCACATAATTAAGTTGTTCATCCTTTCCCGGAACATCAACAGGGATGGTTATAGGATGTGTATTAATTGAATCCAGGAAATGTAAAAACCGATGTTCCAAATCAGGAAAGGCTTCTGAACAATCCAGATCTTCCTCACACTTATCAAATATTCTTTTTAAGGAGCTAACAGCATCAGGAACCATTTGAGAAATATGTGTACCGATTGGCACCCCGGCATTTAAAACAGCACAACTTACCATCTCAGGATAATCACGGATAACATGTTGTGCAAGAACAGTTCCGGCAGAAGACCCAAACATGCTAAATTTTTCATAACCAAGATTGGTCATAATCATCGCAATATCTGCAGCTGTTTCAACATTATTGAATGCAGACAGATTAATTCCTTCCTTTTCAAACCGATCGCGGGTTTCCTCCAGCGCTTTTGCCTGGATGGCAAGCATTTCATCATAGTTAAGGTTTTGATCCAGCATATCATACCTGGCCTTAATCAACTCCTCCGAAATTAAGTTTGGCCTTGCATACCGTAATCCTCGCAACTCAATTATTACAGCATCCCTATGCGGCAGGACCAGTTCTCCCAATCGGCCGCTATGCTTTATAGCAAGAGGTGGAATAAAATTGTCCATGTTTGACTCACCGGGACCACCCGTGTTTAGTACCAGCGGGGGGCCAGGGTTATCGCTCGTACTTGGGAATATGGCAACTGCTACTTCAATGGTTTTTCCATTAGGCTGCTTATGAAATTCTGGTACGGTAACATAACCGAATTTGAAGTTTTCACCTAATACCAATCCTTCTGGTAGATCAAACGGACAAGGGGCTTCCCTGAATACCCCAATTCCCTCATTTACAGCCTGATCACCACAAGATAATACAAAGGTCAATATCAATAAAATACTGATTCCGGATAAAACGCTTTTGTGTTTCATAAATACCTCCTGACTTTGTTAATATAAGTACTTCAAAAGTTGTAGTATTTTCAGTTGCAGCTTAAAGGTTATGAATCATAAATAAGATTAGCCCAACACTCCTCCAAACTTCATGGACCAAACCTTGTATTTATTTTTATCTTTTTCATTATAAAACTCAAACATTAGTTCATTAGTCCCATTTTATGTCAACACTTTCGAAGTAATTGAAAAACATGAACACCACAAATTAACAAACACTTTGTTTATAAATCAATGATTTACCGTTTGTTGCCTCAGTATGGACCTTTGCAAGATTATAAAAACCACGTGATGCGTTTTACAGCGCGTTGTGCCTGGCTATTTATTGATTGTTGTATATTGTTTTGATTCCAGAATTAATCTTTCGTACTCTTTAGCAACATTTTCAAGGCTTTTAATACTTGGTTTTTCGTTTCTTCGAAAGTTCTCAATCATTGGAACAGTGACAAAAAGCTGCATTAGAAGATGTTGGTCGTTCAAAGAAATTCGTTTTTCACGGATTATATTCTTTTGCTTCTCAAAATCTGATACAGACTGACTGTAACTTGACTTTAAATCATCAACAAGTTCTTTTGTTGCGTCATGTAATACTGAGTCTTTCATCTGTCGAAGCAGGTTGTCTACTGCTGACCAATATTGATTATTAATTCTCGCATAATCTTCGTATGCAAATAAGCTATCAGTTTCCATGCTTCTAATAGCTTTCATCTGACTGTCCAGTTCATTAAGTTCTACATTATTATCTAAAGCTTCGGAATATAGCTTTGTAACAACATTGGTATTGTATCTACTGGAATATTTGCCAATTTCATCTATGATTTTTGTTTCCTGTAATGCTACTGGAGTCTCATTCACTGTTTCAGTTTGGTTAGTCAATTCATTTGTTTGTCGCTGATTACAGCCGGTGATAATTATCAAGCTTAATAATGCAATGTGAATGTTCTTGTTCATATTTTGTGCGGTTTGTATTTTTTATACCCGTAAAACTGAATGGCAGCATCTGACTTTCGCTGAATCGCGGTGATTATTCGCAGGACGAAAAGACAACCTACTGGAGTCTGCTCAATCCAAATGAGCTAAACCCATGCAATGTGTTGTGTGGCGTATTGGGCGTAATACTTATACCGTGGTTTCCTGAGCCCAATCAAAAAAAAGTCCAAATAAACTTAAAACAGCAATTATTAGAAGAAGTAATATTAGAAATACGAGAGAATTTTTATACTTATTTTCTTCATTAACTATTTCATAAAGCTCTTTGCCCTTTCCTTCTTCAAATAGAATCCATCTTACAAATCCTCCAATCAAGGAAAATAAATAAAAACTATTAGCTGGATTAGATTGTGATATATTATTCTCTCCAATTACCCTGGTCTTGTAGTTTGCTTGTTTTCTTTCCTTAGTCTCAGAGGTTTTCTTTTCTTCTGTCACTAATTCCCGGGCATTTGAAACTTTGACTTTTCTCCGTCTTTCCACTTCACCCAGAGCCGCCTTGAATTCTTTTTCACTATAGTCAAATCTGTTTTCAAGTATTTCGATTAACTCTTGGTCCGTTCTAACACTAACATCTTCTGTCGAATGATTGTCCATAGGGTTAAATATGGTATTTATTAATTCAAATTTTACTTTAGGCGCCATCCAGTATTACGCAACAGACAATCTCACCTGATAATGTGGTCGGTTGCATGTTGTATATTCGCTTTCTTGGTTTTAGTTCAGTTAGTGCGGAAGCTGAACTCTACAATACCTCTATATTGATGCAAATTGCAAGCTAAAAAGTGTAAAGGATGTTTATATAACTTTGTAAAGGATATTTGTATAACGTACCTAATTGTGGCCAACGTTTAGTGCATGATGCGAGGCTTGAGTTGTGCCTGCGGCAAGATATGCATTATGCATATTGTTGCAGCCCGTTGTTTAATTATCCTGTTGCAAAATTTTGTTTAAAGTTAACTCTAATTCTTCCATAGAAATATTTTTTGCAATTATTATCCCTTTACTATCAATTAAAAAGTTTGTTGGAAACGCATTTATAGAAAGTTGCTTGGTTTCTCTTCCATTAATATCCCAATATTGTTTCCAAACAAGTTTATCTTTTTTAATTACATCTATCAAGTCCTCTCTTTTAGAATCTTTGTCTATTGATATACCAACTATCTCAAACCCGCGTGTACTATATTGGTGATACAAAGTCCTTAATTTGTTAAACTGTGCTCTACAGGGATAACAGCTGCTAAACCAAAAATCAACTAATGTCAGCGAGTTCTTATTAAAAACATCTAGATTAAATGGTTCATTATATAAACCTTTACATTTCAGCAACGGAAATTCCTCTCCAACTTTAAGTTGTTTACCATCGTTTAGCTTTTTGCAAACAACAGTTCCTGCATATCCTCCTTTTATTTCTTCAGATAAAGCGTTATAAATTGAGTCATATATTGGTTCATACCCCCATTTTAAGAGGTGTACAAGTCGCCAAAATGCAAAAAAGGAATTAGGATGACTTTCGCAATACTTCAGTAACATTTCGTTATCTTCAATACATAGAGAGTCATACTCTTTTTTTAGATTCAGGCTGATTGTATTTGGTATGTTATAGTTATAATGAGCTTGCAAGCTATCGTCCTTCCCATAAAATTCGTCCCACTTCTTTCTTAATTCTCCAAAGTATTCTTTGTATTTGGGATAGTCATTAGTCATTATCCGATTATCAACATTGGGTACTTTTCTTGAAGAATCAGTAACCAGCGTAATCGATTGTGTGCCTTTATCAAGGATGAAATTTGAAGACCTAAATCGATTGTCGAGTATTACAAATACTCCCTGTGGTTCAGTTATATATCCAGAGAATGAGAATTTATTATTTTCTATTTGAGCTTCCAATTCATTTAAATCATTGGATACAAATTCCGAAAAGAAGATAAGTATGATTTTTCCTGTATCTGCGTTTATTGTTCCATTCAATTCAAAGTAATATTGCTTTTCGTTCTGTCCGATGACATTGGTAAAATTCAGAAGCGATAACATTAATAGTATAAATACATTTCTCATTTTATTTGATTTTATTGAACTAAACTGAATGCGGTTTGAAACGGGCTACAATGGTTGGCCGCATGACGCTGTAGCAGATTCTGCGTTGAGATTGTCCGTCCGAGGGGACGAGACTATCGAGGCGGGAATCTGCACTACCAAAGCCTCACAGACACTGCTATGCACTATGTCCGGCGTGTTGGTCAGCTGTGGTTATTTCTTAATCTTAGATTCGTTTTCGGTTAAAGTGGAATCTGATAATACTTTTTCTTTAACAGGTTCTTTCCTGTTGTATTGCTTTTCGTAAATATCAATTAAAATTGATAAAATGATAATTGCTAATACGTTAACCTTGATGAAGTAATCAGGGTCTGATGCTTGAATGTGAAAATTAAATGTTGAAAGCGCCCCATTCAAGTCAAAACCAATTCCATTTGTAAATTCAATTCCAATTGTAGCTTTTGCGCCTGAAAAGAATTCATAAGTATAGCCGCCAATTCCAATTGCTATGATTTGTAACCCTTGTAATATTGACGAAAATATAAGTCCGCTTTTTAGACTGTCTTTTTTTAATAATAGGTTGCCTGAACGTATTGATAGTCCAAAAAGAAAGAATGCAAGCGAGAATATAAAGAACAATGGCCCATTTATTTGCCCTGTTCGTAACAGTAACCAACAAATTAATCCTATTCCATGTATTCCACCTATTATTTGATAAATCGCAATAATTCGTATTGTTGTCTTTGTGTTTTTAATTCTATACTTCATTCTTAATTAATAGTTAGTTTGTTTCGGGTTGCATGCTGCAGAAACGGTTTGGCCATATGAAGTGGCCCGAAGTGCGGGTGGTATATTCGCTTTCTCAATTTTACTGCTGCTCGCGCGGGAGCTGAACTCCCAAATCACGCCAAAGCCAGGGCTGCTTTATGATGGCTTGTTAGGCAAAGTTATTCTTATCTTTTCAATTTATACTCAATCAAAAAATGTATATTCATAATATATTTCTTCTCTAAGTCTATTTTTCACTGTTTTATTACTGAAGAATTCCTCACTTTTTGAAATTAATCCATTTTTGTATTCAAATATTGTCACAATTTCCGTGAAACTATCTGATGTTCCAGAATACATAGTTTCAATAATTTGAGTCAAATTACCATCTGAGTATATTAATTCTTTGACTTTCCATTCTTTGCCACTTGGATGATATTTTGTCGTTTTTGTCAAACGGTTTAAATCATCATATTCAAAATCTATCCTATAATTTTTGAAACTTATACTATCGTAATGTTTGATTTCAATATGGTCTAATTCATTATGAGCATTATAAACATACACTTTGAATTGTCTATTGGCATATCGTGCCTTATCTATTTGTTTTCTATTTATTTTGGAATATTTCTCCCCATAAATATTTATTTCCTTCTCCAACCGAAGTTTACCCATTTCATTGTATGCTAACTCCTTAATCCCATTTATTCTTAACAAATCGCCACTGGAATTGTACTTGTAATTAATTTCTCGCTTGAATCGCTTTTTCAAAAAACCATATTTCTCTAATCGACTGAACTTTATCAAATTTCTCCTAGAATTGTATTTGAATAGTTCCTGATAGTTTAATGTATTTAAGTCTGTTGGAGATTTTGAAATAAATAAAAATCTATTGAATTTATAATTTGGTTCATACGAACGTTCAAAAGCATTATTTATATAAAAGTCTTTATTCGATAAATGACCGTTTTTGTCAAAGAATTCATTTGTATTTGAAGTTGACTTTATATGCTTTATTGATTTTATTTCATACTTAGATAAAATTGAAGCTCTAAATTCTGGATTATTTATTAAGTCTTTGGGTTTAGCTAAATAAAAACAATATTCATTTTTTGCGTTATAGTTCAGGCTTAAGAAATTGTCTTTTATAATCAGAAATGGCTCATATAATGATTGTCCATAAATACTCTGCTTAATTAATATTAAGAGAATAATTAACAGGATATTTAGTGTAGAATGTTTCATTTTAATTTTGCCTAACTAGCAGATAGACGGAGTACTCTCTCCATCCTCATATGGTCAACCTTATTTTTTAGTCTTACCTTTTTTGATATATAGTATATTTTTTTGTGACTTTATAGCTTCGCCTCCTCAGTCACAAAGGTAATTGTGTAAGCATCCTTTTGAATTTCATTCATATGTATCGATGCTCCACAAATCATGTCATATATGGTATGAATTAGTATCTTTTCAATCGGTCTATACTTATTACTTCACCAATTGTAATAATTCTTGACATGAATCCTTTACTCATCATAAAAAAAGCTATTAATTATTATACTTCCAAGTTCTCAAGCGTACTTTTCAATTTACAAATATCCCTTTTTGGTGTGTATGTATAAATGTCAATTGTATTATAAGGCTAAGCAGGAGATCGATGATTGGTATTATTAATGTATAAAGCATACAAATACTGACTGATCTATGAAAAAGGGATTGCAGATCCCTGTATGGAGTTCCTGGACAAGCATAGGAAAACGCCCGCTTATCAGCGTGCTGTTTTGTTCTTTTCAGGAGCAAAGCTCAAAATAAGTTTTGGTAATAGGTGAATATAAGGTTAAGCTGGAGTTCGATGATTGGTATTATTAATGTATAAAGTATACAAATACTGACTGATCTATGAAAAAGGGATTACAGATCCCTGTATGGAGCTCCTGGACAAGCATAGGAAAACGCCCGCTTATCAGCGTGCTGTTTTGTTCTTTACATGAGCAAAGCTCAAAATAAGTTTTGGTAATAGGTGAATATAAGGTTAAGCTGGAGTTCGATGGTTGGTATTATTAATGTATAAAGTATACAAATACCGACTGATCTATGAAAAAGGGATTGCAGATCCCCGTATGGAGCTCCTGGACAAGCATAGGAAAACGCCCGCTTATCAGCGTGCTGTTTTGTTCTTTACATGAGCAAAGCTCAAAATTCATTTTGGCTTTGCTCATGTAAAGAACAAAACCCCGAACGATAAATCGTTCGGGGTTTTCCCTTTTGCGGAGAGAGAGGGATTCGAACCCCCGGTACCTCGCGGTACAACGGTTTTCAAGACCGCCGCATTCGACCACTCTGCCATCTCTCCAGTAATTGTGTTGTGCATTTCCTTAAATGCGGGTGCAAATATAGATAATTAAAATAACGAAACAATAGTTTTTACTTAAAAAATCAATCTTTTTTACAATTTCATTTCAAGTGAAGATAATATGTCTTTTAAAGCCTGACATTTATTAGACTTTTTACCCTGAACATTTGGTAAACAGCGGAAATACTATATATTTGTAGAGGAAAGTTTAAGAATTAATTTAGTTTAACCCTGAAATTAAAGAGTATTATGAACAAGGCTCAATTAATTGATGCAATTGCTGGCGAAGCAGAATTAACAAAAGCTGATGCAAAAAAAGCTTTAGACGCATTTATTAAAGTAACAGGTAGTGCATTAAAAGACGGTGGTCGTGTTGCATTAGTAGGTTTTGGTTCTTTTGGTGTTTCTGAAAGAAGCGCTCGTACTGGTAGAAATCCACAAACTGGTAAAGAGATTGAAATTCCTGCTAAGAAAGTTGTGAAATTCAAAGCAGGTAGCGAATTAAGTGACGCTATCAACTAAGAACTTACAACAGTAAAATACAAAGAGAGTGCAACCGCACTCTCTTTTTTTTTGCTATTTTCGGCAACGGTTTGATTAATACCAGTGTGTATAATGTAAGGTATAAGCAGTATGATCGATAAACTTATCAGCTTTCTTGAACAATTTTCAACAGAAGAACGACGTGAACAGTTCTGGCAGGTTGCCAATGACCGAACTAAATATGTTACAGTTGTTTTAGAAGACATCTACCAAACGCAAAATGCAAGCGCCGTACTGCGTTCATGCGATTGTTTTGGCATACAGGATGTGCATATTATTGAGAACGAAAATACATTTAACATCAATCCACAAGTGGTTATTGGTGCTACTAAATGGCTTAACCTGTACCAGTATAATGAAGAGGCCAATAACACACGTTCATGCCTTCGCCAATTAAAAGCCGACGGTTACCGCATTGTTGCCACTACACCCCATAGCGATGATGTGGACCTTGACGACTTTGACTTAAGCAAGGGGAAAACAGCAGTTGTATTTGGCAACGAAAGAGAGGGTATCTCCGATATTGTGATGGAAGAAGCTGATGAATTTATGAAAATACCTATGTATGGTTTTTCTGAAAGCTTAAATATTTCGGTTTGTGCCGCCATAACCCTGCAACACTTCTCAAGCCAGTTAAAACACTCTGACATTGAGGCAAAGCTACCTGAAGATCAACTTAAAGAGCTATACCTTGAATGGCTTAAAAAGTCAATCAAAAAAAGCGATCTGCTAATTGATGAATTCAATAAAAGAAACAATACGAGTTTTTAAGTGTTATTTTTTCGATAGTATACAGCTAATAATGGCGATATTTTTTTATTTTTGAAGAAAATCAGATTCTATGAATTGCATTATTATTGATGATGACAAACTCTCAACAAAGATTATTCAGGAATTTGTTGAGAAAACGGATGACTTGAATCTGGCGGGGAATTTTGATAGTGCGGTGAGTGCCATTAATTACCTGTCTAAACAAGACATTGAAACGATCGACCTCATCTTTCTGGATATCGAAATGCCCGAAATGAGTGGTATCGATTTTTTAAAGTCACTTGATGAATTACCACAGGTTATCGTATACTCTTCTCAAGAAAAATATGCAATAGATTCTTACGAATATAACGTAACAGACTATTTGCTGAAGCCTGTTCAGTATGGCCGCTTTATTAAGGCTGTGAAAAGAGCACGTGAACGCTTTGAGGAGAAAGAATCAATAACTCGTGAAACCAACGAAATATTTGTTAAAAATAACAGTTCACTTGTTAGAGTAAAATATGACGATATACTTTGGATTGAAGCCCTGGAAAACTACGTCGTTCTAAATACCTTTAAAGATAAGTTTACCATTCACTTCACAATGAAAGCTATATCTGAAAAAATGCCACCGGAACGCTATGTCAGAGTACACCGATCATTTATTGTTAATATCAATAAAATTAAGGTAATTGAAGACAATTCTGTTATTATCAATTACGAAGGTGGCTCAAAAATAATTCCGATCGGAAAGTCTTATAAAGACAAACTAATGGATGATATCAACCTTATTACCAGATAAAAAAAAAGACCGTTTTTAACGGTCTTTTTTTTGCGCTTATCTTTAATCATCATCGTCATCATGTTCGAAATGCGTTACATTACTTACTTCGCTGTTGTAGTAGTAAATAATGACATCAGCCGTGTCCCTTAAAAAATTGATTTTCCCTACCTCTGCCCTGTGGATTTGCAGGCCGGTACGCTGCTTAAGGTCTTCAAGCATTTCATTATAATTCTCAGGGGTTATCAGCTCAATCTTTTCATATACAACAAGCTTACTCGACTCATGCTTAAGCAACCATACTCTTTCCAAACCAAAGGTAACCCCTACAACCAGAGCATTGGTTACAACCAGTTCAGCCACACTCACATCACTACCACTTAAGGCATTAATAACTGATACCCCGATTGTGATAAACAAGTATGTCATTTCTTTAATCGGAATCTGCGTGGTCCGGTACCTGATAATTCCAAATATGGCGAACAAGCCTAAGGCAAATCCCAATTCCAGTGTGACATTTTCCAGCAGTATACACAGCAGGAATACAATTGTACTTATCAGTAAAAATGTAAACAGGTAATCTTTTCGTCGTGCCTTCTGATAGTATAAAACACGGACTAATATCAGGGTCACCAGCAAATTAAAAGAAAAACGAATAATCAAAAGCATCAGGCCATCAAAATTTATTAGGCCATCGTTAAGAACATTAAAATCCATAAAAGGGCAGATTTATTAAGAATTCGACTTCGATAATGCTAATCTAGTGAATATTCGTGTTACTAACACAAAAGATCTGCCTCAAAAATTAAGCAAAACACATATGTCTATTCCTTTACTGCTTTCCCTTTCCACCACGATGCCAATGAAGAACCGCTTATATTCATTAATGGACCAAAAACAGCCGGAGCCAATCCTACAGTGGCCACCTTCCCCATCTGCAATGCCAGGCCCGATGCCAATCCGCCGTTTTGCATGCCCACTTCCAGGGCAATAGTGCGGCAATCCTGCTCTTTTAAACCCAGCAACTTACTTACGGTATAACCAAGTGTGTAACCCATCACATTGTGCAGTAAACAGGCCAATACCAAAAGAAAACCAACATCTAGCAGGCTATCACGACCGGCAGCTGTTATAACCACAATAATAACAGCAATCCCAAACATGGATATAAAGGACAATATACGGTTAATAAAGTCTTTATCTTTTCTAACCAGGTATTTAAACACAACTGCCAGTATTATGGGTAAGGCGACGAACATAATGCTGTCTGCTATAAATATCTCGTACAAAGAACCAGGGCCTCCCCATGCATTTAATACACTTTTAATACCCACAATCAGCAAGTAGGCTCCAACCTGAATCAGCCTGCTTCCTGCTTTTTTAGTATCAAAGGCAAACAAGTTAAAGATCAATCCTGCGCAAATGGGCAGTATCACCATATTAAAAATACCGGTCATCATATCCAGCACATTAATACTTACCATTTCCGAGGCCAATAGCTTCATTAACAATGGTGTCATAAGAGGTGATAATAGTGTGGCAAAGGCAGTAAGTGTAACCGATAGTGCCAGGTTGGCCTTTGCTATAAACGACATAACGTTAGATGCCAGTCCGCTAGGTGATGAACCAACAAGAATGATACCTGCAGCAATCTCCGGTGGAAAGCCAAAGAAATAGGCTATTGAGAAACCAATAACAGGCATAATGGTAAACTGGCAAATAACACCAATAATAACTCCTTTGGGCATCTTAACCACTCCGGCAAAGTCGTTTAAACTCATTTGCGAGCCCATGCCAAACATGATAATCTGTAAGAGCGGGACGATTAAACCCTTGGTATTAAAATTGCCAATATTTAAAAAATAGTGGGGATAAGACAAAGAAGCTATCACAGCTGCCAGAATCCACAGCGAGAATGAAAAACCGCTCAAAACCTTTATGTTTCGAACTAAAAAAGCCAGCGTACCTACTCCTCCAATTAATAAAACAGGCGCCAGGTCTGCATGGTCAGTTTGAAATAAAACGATAGAAACGAGCACAGCCAATAAAGCGCTAACAACAAAAATAATCCTCATAATGACTAATTAAAATGTGTAACGTTTATCTTGAAGGAGCTCTAAAATACAGGTTTTTATTTACAATCAATGTAATAAAACTGTTGTTTGTAAAAATTCTGTTTGTTCAGCCTGCCCGCACTTCAGCATAGAAACGAACAACATCGGCGAGATATACCCTAACCCATCTCTGACCGACGTGCTCGTTTATACGTTTGATTCTTATGATAGTGCTTCTGTGACTTATCTCTTTTGTCGCTGTGCTCGTTTCTTTTTCTGAGTTTTCTTCCAGGCTTCATACTGCTCTATCTGCTCCTTATCCAGCTCTGCTTTTACAGCCGTTTCTAATTCCGATTTTAGCTTTTCCATTTCGTCACGCGGCGGACGGCTATTACCCTTTAGCTTCTCCTCCACTTCTTCAAAGTGTTTTGTATACAATTCATAAATAGCTTCCTCCTGATCGTCTGATAATGATGCCTGTTCGCTTAAATCGGACACCATCTTCTGTATTTGTTTAGCATTGGGGATTGGTGGTGGTCCCTGCTGCCTTCCTCCTTGTCCACCCTGCGGCTGGGCAACAATAACACCTCCAATTAAAAATAAGGCGATCACTAATAATGATTTCACTGCTTTCATAACTACATGTTTTAATACTGTTTCTATTTTCTGATCCTGATAAATGATCGAATGATACCTCAAATGTATGTATGATGCATCTACATATAAAAATCAATCAACAGACGGCTTAATTTTATCGACGAATCAGTATTATATACTAACAGTGCCACATTCCATTCTTGTTTAATCAGATTAAGCAAGAAGCAAATATGACACTGTTAAATAAAGATGTGGATAAGTAGTTATTGCTGTATTTCTGACCTGAGGTGAGCAGTATAATGCCAAACTGAGCTTAATACCTTACGCCCGTCAGTTGTTCTGACAGATCCCACAGTTTCTTAGCCGGCTCTTCCAGTTGAGCCACTTTACTTGTTTTAACCTTAACCGGATAACCTTTGAATTCAAGGGTACCTTTGGGCCCGAAAAAATCCTTGTTCAATGCCGCATCATCGAAAGCAGCACGTAAAGTTGGTAATACGCCCATATCAGCTTGTTGAGAGAAGATTGGATTCAACAGGCTGGCAAAGCTCGAATGACGTTGCAGATCCGTACTGGTCCACCCCGGGTGAGCAAGCGTAACACGCGGCGCTCTATGATCGTTCTTATATCTGTTAACCATCTCGTAAGCAAAATACACGTTGGCCAGCTTACTATCACTATAGGCACGATTCGTCTTATATTTTCGCTTTTCCCAATTGATATCGTTCAGCTCAATACCATTGGTCATTTTATGGGCAATACTCGAAGTAACAACAATGCGTGATTGAGCTGTACTTTTAAGGACATCCATCAGATGACCGACCAATGCAAAATGCCCCAGGTGATTGGTTCCCATTTGTATTTCAAATCCATCTTCAGTTGTAGCAAAAGGGCAAGCCATAATACCGGCGTTGTTAATCAACACATCCAGGCGATCGTACCTTTCCTTAAACGTTTGGGCAAACCTCTCAACCGATTGAAGACTGCTCAAATCCATCTTCATCACTACAGTCTTGTTAGTGGGATAAGCTTTCGTTATCTCTTGCAAGACATTATGCCCCTTTTCCATATTTCGAACAGCCATAATAACCGTTGCATTTTTAGCACTTAGCACTTTAGCAGCCTGCTTGCCCAGTCCACTGGTTGCCCCGGTGATAATTACCACTTTTCCCGATTGGTCAGGAATATTGTTTTCGTTCCATTGTGTTGTAGCCATAATTACTGGTTTTTAATTACGAATACAAAATTGCAGCCTGAGACTCAATAATTTGTATATAAATTACGGTTGCTTGTATCGATATTACTGATTTGGTGTTTTGCTGTTTTTTCATTGATTTGATTTTCAACAAACATACAATCTGAAACAGGTGAAATCAATTACTGTAATTGCATTGTAATTTGAAATAAAACATAAACACCTCACCCAGTGTATCATAACTACTTTTTAACAAGGAAAAAGTGTAGAACACTAACCAATAGACGTTAGTAAAAAGGGTGTTTTTGTCGGAAAACTCAAAAAAACAAGCGAAAAAAGGTCAATTTCATGCCATTTTGAGCATTTTCGGCCCTTTTTTGACTCTCCTACCACCCTTTTTCGAGTCTGCTTCGGTATTTGTTCGGTAATTGTTCGGCTACGCGCGTAGCCGAACAATTACCGAAGGATTACCGAACAAGTGCCGAACAGTTACCGAAGGTGGAACGAACCTGCCCCGAAGGTGGCAGCATTAAATACCATAGAAGTTAGCTTGAAAACTTAAGTGCATACACATTTCTTCTTAATATATAATTTTATTTCAGCCCTCATAAGGATGAAACACACGTCTTGGTTATCCCACAGGCTTCACCGATGGATAATCACATTGTGCTCCTTCAGGGACAATGTCATTAATTTAAGGCTGAAAGTCTGAAACAGTGACTTTGTTTCAGACTTTCAGCCTGAGATTTACATTATTACCAATTTCAAGGGGCGATGCCCACGAGTGTTCGAAAAGATTCAAACATTCACATATATAGTGTTTTGCAAGCTGTAAATCAGCTCTCCTCCTGGCAAGGAGGAGTACCTCGACGAAGGAGAGGGGAGGTGGTTTTAAGTCTTTTT
>NZ_JBNGPA010000010.1:0-178571 GCF_050589845.1 Carboxylicivirga agarovorans
TTTCCGTTGCATAAGCCTCTTGTTTATTAATTAGACACTTGTTACTTTATCTAATTTACGACACAATAGAGGCTTATGTGTTTCTTATTACAAACATACAGCCTTTTTGTAAGGAGGAGAGCTGATTGACATGATGCATAGATCTATACGTTTATAAAACTTCTTTTCGAAAACTAAAAGGCGATGCCCCTTGTTTTGATGTTAAAGACCTTCTGTCTTTTATATAGATCTAATAACCCTAACTTTATGACATTGCCCCCTCTGTGGAGCATTGATTTACATCTTACCAGAAAATACGCAGGTTATCAGATAACACGATTAAAACAACTCACCAGTTCAACGATTAAACAATTTGACAGTCCCTCAACTATTCAACTACTGCGCCTTTACCAGCAAAATAAGTATTCCCGGCTAAGAGTTCCTGGTTCAAAGCCTAGTTCTGCTAAAATTATAAAGCATACACAACTATTCTAATGAATCCGAGGTTGTACTTTGTTTCCTTGGGATATTCATATTGCAGCTTGCTTATCAATTCGACGATTAAACAATTCGACAGTTCCTCAACTATTAAACAATTCAACAGTCCCTCAACTCCTCAACCATTAAACTTATAAAATAAAAAAAGAGACGCTCAATAAACGTCTCTTTTCTTTTCGGTTACATATAGGGCAGATATTAACCACATTTTGATGAACCACAGCTCTTACAGATAAGACAACCTTCCTGATAGATCAACTCATCAGAACCACAGTTTTCACATTTTCCCTTCTTAGCCTTTGTTCCGTCCGGAATATACTTCTTCAAGGCACGTTCAACACCATTCTTCCAGGTATTGATCGACTCACTATCCAACTGAAGTCCCGCTACAAGGTCAATAATACCTTCAATCGGCATTTGATGACGCAATACACCTGAAATTAACTTGGCATAGTTCCAGTACTCCTTATCAAACTTATGAGAAAGTCCTTCGATAGTAGTTTTATATCCCCGCTTGTTAGTGAATTGGAAATCGTAACGTGATGTTCCGTCTTCATCGCGACTCTTAATGATCTTACCTGTCTGAACTGACTTAGGTAATAAAATACCATCCTCATCATCAGAAAGACCTGTAAAGATCTCGTAAGGCTTACCATCTATCAAACCAACAAATGCGATCCACTTTTCTTTGTTATTCTGGAAACGAACCACATCAGCTTCCAGTTCAGCAGGACGTTTCTTAGGAAATCCCGTTTCTTTTTCTTCTTCCTTTTTATCGTTGGAAACCAATACGCCTGCTCGACTACCGTCGCGGTATACAGTTACCCCTTTACAACCACTTCTCCAGGCTTCAACGTATAATTTACCTACCAGCTCTTCGTTCACATCATTTGGCAGGTTAATGGTCACACTGATTGAGTGATCGACCCATTTTTGCACACCACCCTGCATACGCACTTTGTTAACCCAGTCCACATCATTGGATGTAGCACCGTAATAAGGCGACTTGGCAACCAACTCATCCAGTTCTTCCTGTGAATAGTTTTTGGCCGTTTCATGACCATTGGCTTCCATCCAGGTAACAAACTTATGGTGAAATACTGTGTACTCTTCCCAGCTGTCACCTACCTCATCCACAAAATCAACGCGTGTTTCAGGATCATTAGGATTTACCTTACGACGACGTTTATAAACTGGCAGGAATACCGGCTCAATACCTGAAGTCGTCTGCGTCATCAAACTGGTCGTTCCTGTTGGAGCAATTGTTAAGGCTGCTATATTACGGCGACCATATTTAAGCATCTTTTCCTTTAACTTAGGATCAGCGTCGAACAAACGGTTTACAAACGGGTTATTCGCTTCTTTGGCAGCATCGAAAATCGGGAAAGATCCACGGTCCTTAGCCAACTCAACCGATGAACCATAGGCAGCCAAGGCCAGATTCTTGTGCACTTCAATAGAGAAATCAACAGCAACATCACTACCGTATTGTAAGTTTAATGCTGCTAACATATCACCTTCTGCAGTGATACCAACACCAGTACGACGTCCTTCCTCTGCTTTCTTGCGAATATTTTCCCACAACTCACGTTCAACACGCTTAACAGTTGCACTCTCAGGGTCAGACTTAATCTTGTTTAGTATGCCATCGATCTTTTCCAATTCAAGATCAATTATATCATCCATCATACGTTGTGCATACCCCACATGCTCACGGAACAGGTCAAAGTTAAATTTTGCCTTTTCAGTAAATGGGTTCTCTACGTATGAATATAAATTAAGGGCTATCAATCGACAACTGTCATAAGGACACAAAGGAATCTCTCCACAAGGGTTCGTGGAAACTGTTCGGTAGCCTAGGTCGGCATAACAATCAGGCACTGATTCCTTAATGATGGTATCCCAGAATAAAATACCGGGTTCAGCTGATTTCCATGCGTTGTGAACAATTTTTGACCACAAAGCACCTGCATCAATATCATTGGTGTAAGTTGGCTTTTTGGCACCCACAGGATAACTCTGTGTATATTTCTCTCCATCAACAACCGCCTGCATAAACGCATCATCGATCTTCACAGATACATTAGCACCGGTTACTTTACCCTGCTCCATTTTAGCATCGATGAACGACTCTGAATCCGGGTGTTGAATAGACACACTTAACATTAAAGCACCACGACGTCCGTCTTGTGCAACCTCACGTGTAGAGTTACTGAAACGCTCCATGAACGGAACAATTCCCGTTGATGTTAATGCTGAATTTTTTACCGGTGAACCTTTTGGTCGAATGTGAGACAGATCATGACCAACACCTCCTCTTCGCTTCATTAACTGAACCTGCTCCTGGTCAACCTTCATGATTCCACCATATGAATCAGATGGCCCGTCATCACCAATCACAAAACAGTTAGATAAAGATGCTATCTGGTTATTGTTCCCAATACCCGACATAGGTCCACCCTGAGGCACGATATAAGTGAAATTCTTCATTAAATCGTACAGCTTGGTAACGATCATAGGATTAGGATACTTCTCCTCAATACGAGCTATTTCACGAGCTAATCGCCAGTGCATTTCATCCGGGTTAGACTCGTAAATATTACCATCAGAATCTTTTAACGCATATTTATTAACCCACACGCGCGCGGCTAACTCATCCCCTTGAAAATACTCAAGCGATGCATCAAAAGCTTCATCATAGGTATACGTTTTACTCACATTTTTAGTTTTTAGGTCGATTTCTTTAACAGCCATTTGCTCACAAATATTTAAGACGTTGATAAAATGGTATTTAGTATTTTTTATTCCCTGTTTTTCTGTTTTTCAAAGGTAGCAACGCTGTTACTTTTGCGCAAACAATAGTTATCAACAAACAACAAAAGTTGTCCAAAACTTTTTTCTTAAAGCCTCTTTATCTGTCTTTTAGCATTTTTACACCACCCCCAAAGTTGTCCAAAACGAAATTTTTATCAACACAAGCTTAAAAAATCAGGTTTGCTATTGCAAATATTAGAAGCCCTGTATTTACTCATGTTTTTTAAATAAAATTGATGAAGCGCATGAATTACAACTCTCAAAACTGAATGCCCTGTCCATTTTTTGGAATGTTATCAACAGCTTGTTAAAAAGCAAAATGAAAAAGGACATATTACCCCAAAAGATACCAGAACCAAACTGACACTTTCCTGCAATCAGGATTATACAAAACAAAAAGCCGGTAAATAAAAATCTACCGGCTTTTGCTATTATAAAGTCTATATATTAGCCAAAAACTTCCTTCATGATCAATGAAGTTGCGCCACACATTTTATTAACATACTCACCTGCTTTTTCTGATGATTCAGCTAGTGCTAACGGATCACTCCAAAACTCTTCCATACGTTCTTTAAACTCAGTTCCGCTTTGAATGGTAAATCCTCCTCCAAGGTCAATCAAATCTCTTGCCTCCTTGAACTTTCGGAAATTGGGCCCGAATAAAACCGGCATACCATAAGTAGCCGCTTCGAGCGTATTATGAATACCAACACCAAAACCACCACCGATATATGCCACCTGTCCATATTTATAGATGGCAGATAACATACCAATGGTATTGATTATTAAAACCCGGGCTTCAGTTGAAGCACTTTCCGCCTCCGTATATTTGAAATAAGGAACTTGCAACTTGGACTCTATTTGCCTAATATGTTCTTTGTGAATCTCATGAGGTGCAATGATCAATTTCACCTCTTTATTCACATTCTGAATATAATCGATCAATATATCTTCATCAGGAGCCCAGCTACTTCCCGCTACAATGACTTTTTGGGAGTCTCCCACAAACTGCCGGACAATCTCAAAATCCTTTGACTCCATGGCAATATCACGAACACGATCAAAACGGGTATCTCCGGCAACCGAATAATTGGTGAAACCGATATTCTTTAATAATTCACCTGACACATCGTCCTGCACATAAAACTTATTAAAAGCTGACAACATTTTTCTGAACCACGAACCATAGAACTTAAAAAACGATTGTTCTTTCCTGAATATCACTGAAACACCATATACCGGTATTTGTCGACTGGCTAACTCTGTCAAAAAGTGATACCAGAATTCATATTTAATAAAAAACACCTTGTCAGGATGAATCGCATCTATAAACTGACGGGCATTACGTTTAGTATCAGCGGGCAAATACAATACAAAATCAGCCAGTTCAAAATTCTTTCGCACCTCATACCCAGAGGGGGAAAAGAAGGTCAACACAATTTTATATTGAGGATGCCGCTCTTTTAGTTTCTCAATGATTGGTCGTCCTTGCTCAAACTCACCAAGACTAGCCGCATGAATCCAGATCACTTTTCCTTCCAGCTTAATTTTAGGCAGTATCTGCGCCGTAATTTTTCGACCGAAACACAATTGCCGGGCCTTTTTATTAAAAGATGAAGCCAGCCTTATAAGTCCTGAATATGCAGCTATACCGATATTATATAACAATGTCATTAATCTGTTTTTTTGGCAAAGATAAGAGTTGGTCTTGGATTTACGATTTATGTATGATGATTTTTGGATGTGGGGATGTATGGATGTGAGATGCGGGGATGTGAGATGTTGGGTGTTATACACTAGACTACTATACTTTCAACAGTTCAACAATTCGACAGTTAATCAATTAATGAATAACTCTTCACATCATACAATAAACGATTGTCAGTAAAAAAAAAGCCTGTCAACTTACGTCAACAGGCTTTTCCATATATTTTCAGATAGTAATTATCCGCGAATAGCTTTTACACCAGGAAGTTCTTTTCCTTCAAGGAACTCCAAAGATGCACCACCTCCGGTAGAGATGTGACTCATCTTGTCAGCCAATCCACTCTTGTTAACAGCAGCAACAGAATCACCACCGCCAATAATAGAAACAGCTGAAGAATCAGCTACAGCCTGACAAACGCCGAAAGTACCTTTTGAGAAGTTAGGCATTTCGAAACACCCCATAGGACCATTCCACACCACAGTTTTAGCACCTGCAATCTCTGCAGAGTAGGCCGCTGTCGTTTTAGGACCAACATCTAATGCCATGCGACCTTCTGGAATATCATTACCAACTTCCATTATGTCTGCATCATCAGCAAACTTATCTGCTGCCAGGTTATCAACAGGTAACATGAAGTTAACACCATTCTTTTCAGCGTCAACTAAGATTTGCTTAGCTGTCTCAACCAAATCCTCTTCAACCAATGAGTTACCTACATTGTGTCCCTGAGCCTTAAGGAAAGTGTATGCCATACCACCACCAATCAAGATAGTGTCAACCTTTGTAATCAATGTCTTTAATACTTCTAATTTACCTGACACTTTAGCACCACCTACGATAGCAACGAATGGCTTTTCAGCATTTTCTACCGTATCACCTAAGAATTTGATTTCTTTATCTAATAAATAACCAGCCATCTTCTCATCCATAAACTGAGCGATGATAGTCGTTGATGCGTGAGCGCGGTGAGCTGTACCAAAAGCATCGTTTACATAAACGTCAGCTAATTCTGATAACTGCTTGGCAAACCCTTCATCACCTTTGGTCTCTTCATTGTGGAAACGTAGGTTTTCCAACAACAGAACTTCTCCACCTTTAAGGTCAGCAGCCATTGCTTTTACTTCATCACCAATACAATCTGGTGCAAATTTTACATCAACACCTAAAGTAGCAGAAAGGTGAGCTACGATGTGCTTTAATGAGAACTCCGGCTTAGCCTCGCCCTTTGGACGACCTAAGTGAGACATTAAAATTACAGCTCCGCCATCGGCCAATACCTTTTTAATAGTTGGTACAGCAGCACGAATACGCGTATCGTCTGTAATCTCGAATTTATCATTCAAAGGCACGTTAAAATCCACTCGGATGATCGCCTTTTTTCCTGCGAAATTAAAACTGTCAATTGCAGCCATTTGTGTAGTGATTTTTATAATTCAACAATGAACCGCAAAGATAAAAAATTATAAGTGGTATTGTGATAAAAATCAGTATTTGAATTGCAATTTAAAGTTCTTTAACGAAGAATTGCTTCAATTAAAAAGATGATTGTTTAATCTGATGCTAATTAAGCAATTAAAGCAGCCAAAAATCGTCTGTTTTTACACCCTTCCCTGTCGCTAAAAACCAGCCATTCAATAAGTCTTCACGATTATACAACATGGATTCTTTGGTTCTCCAATCAAATAGTTGCCCACCTGCAGCCTCAATAACCGCTTGTCCTGCGGCGGTATCCCACTCCATGGTTGGACCAAGGCGCGGATAGATATGAGCAGAGCCTTCGGCCACAAGGCACATCTTTAAAGAACTACCCCGCGATACCAGATTGACTTCACCTTCTATTTCTTTAAGTGCATTGACAAAGCTTTCTGTTTCCTTTGAGAAGTGACTTACACTGGCTACCACTGTCATAACATCAGGAGATGACAATGGCAAACTTTGCACCTCAAGCTCCTCAATTAATGATGATGAAAGTTGCACCCAGTCACTTTGCAAATCGGATTTAAAGGCTCCATTCTCATCTCCCCAATACAGGCTTCCCAAATAAGGAGCAAATACAACGCCCATTACAGGCTTTTGATTTTCGATAAGGGCAATGTTGACTGTAAATTCACCACTTCTTTTTACAAATTCCTTAGTCCCGTCCAAAGGATCAACAATCCATAGCCTTGTCCAATCCTTCCGAACTTCGTAAGATAACTCTTCACCTTCTTCACTTAAAACAGGAATGTTTGTTGGTTTTAAAAATGACTCAATAATCTGATGACTTTTTAAATCAGCTTCCGTCAAAGGCGAATCATCACTTTTCAAGCGTACACCAAAATCATCTGAATTAAATACAGTCATTATCTCTTTACCGGCTTTTAGCGCAGCTTCAATAGCCAATGCAGTCAAACGTTCCATTATTTCTGAATTATTTTAAAACTGGTTTTCTCCGTTAAGGTCAAGTCTCGTAAATCGACATTCTGCAGAACAAGTATCCCAGGCTGAGTACCCTCTTTTAGAATCCCCCACTTTTCAGCACTAATAAGTCGGGCTGCATCTCGAGTGTGCTTTGTCAACCGAGTTAATAATGAATCAGCCTTAGAATTTGATTTCACAGCAGTCCAGGCCTGCAAATAATCTGTCTCATTTAGAGTAGAATCGCCTTCTTTTATCCGAAGAACACCGTTTTTCCGCGCTTGTTTTTTCGATATCGAAGCATCAGCGCCATCTATTGTAGCCACAAAAGCAGGAATCATGATTCCCGGATAGTATTCCAGCCCCGGTTCTTCTCTAAAGCTATCACCCAATTCACGAATTCTAACTATAACTCCTGCATCATCGAATTCAATAACCGGACGTTTTCCCAACGTTCCGTCAGGCCTTAAGTAATAATGCGCACTAACCTTTCGCATTAGTGCAGCTCCATTTCTTCAGCCCCCATTGTAGGAATAAAGGTCATCTTCACACCTTCAATGTTAACCTTTGATATGTTGCTGGTGTCGTGATCGAATAAGTATCCACTAACATTTATCAACTGCTTACTCTTGATAACTTTGTGTGAAATATTACCATTGACCTTATTAAAAGACTTATGAATCTGATGAGATAAGGTATCCTTGGTACTATCGGCATAACAGGCAACCATCATCATTTTGGCACTATCCAGGAAACCACCTTCTGTAAACTTATAACTGGCATTCAATCTAAGAATTCCGTTACTTAAGGAATCAACTTTCACATCATAAGGAATCCTGTTATCCAACGAATCTTTCGTATCGAAAGGTAATTCAAATGCTGTTGTATCATTCCACAGCTCTGTTTTACCGGGTATTTTAGATATTACCTTGCGCTCGTCTTTTTCCTTATTGATTTTATTTTTCAACTCAGCATCACGGCGACTTAAAATCTCTATCACTTCCTCATACACATCTGACAATACTGTCGGATTAGCTGAATACCATGACATGGCTGTATCAAACTCGACCTTAGTCATCTCATGCTGATCCAACACATATTTATAGTAGCCCGAGACCTTATCATCCTTGCTCGAATTATAAGACATGCGCGTTTGACCCAACACACTCTCAACCTGGTAGATATCGGCGAGTACCTGGGCCATTTCCCCTTCATCAGGAAGGTTGCGCGGCACCCTTGGGCGTGTTGAACAACTGGCTAAAACAAGAAGAACTGCTAAAATGCTTATATATCTTAACATAGCTATCAGATTATTTACCATCAGCCCTTAACATGGTGCGAATGGTTTTTAGGATAATAACAAAATCCAATCGTAGTGACCAATTGTCAATATATTCCAGATCCATGCGCATCCAGTCTTCAAAGGAAACATCATTACGACTCGGTGAGATTTGCCATATACATGTTATTCCAGGCTTCATCGATAAGCGGCGTAATTGCCAGCGTTCATACTCACGCACTTCTGCAGGAACAGGAGGACGTGGACCAACAATAGACATATCACCCATTAGAACATTGAAAAACTGTGGCAATTCATCCAAGCTAGTTTTCCTTAAGAAATGACCAATCCCGGTTATCCTTGGGTCCCTGGCCATTTTAAAGGCAGGTCCGTCCATTTCGTTCTGTTCCATTAAGCTGGCCTTCAATTCTTCTGCATTGGTTACCATTGTTCTGAATTTATATACCCAGAACTTTCGCCCACGAATACCGACACGTTTCTGTTTAAAGAAGATAGGACCTTTAGAGCTTAGTTTTATTGCGAGGGATATGCCAATGAAAACCGGTGAAAAGACAGTAATCGCAATAAATGAAACAAGGAAATCAATCACACTCTTTACCTTTAACATCAAATAATCCATTGGTGTATTGGATATGGTCAAAACCGGTGTTGTATCAAAGTAGTGTAGATGTGTCTTATTGGTCAACATATTAAAGAATGGTGATGACATTCGGAAAACAACCCCCAGTTCATTACAACTTGTCAATAATGACATAATATCTTCCATACGTGCCTTTTCCTGGCAGTAAATTACTTCATCAATCGTTTTATCTTCAATAATCTTGTCAACATCCGTATCTTCAGGTAAGACAGTGACCGAATCTCCTAAGCGCTCTTTCAACTCCTCGCTACCAACAACTCCAGTAATACGATAGCCCCATTCTTTATATTTCATCACCTGGTTGATAAAAGTTAAGGCAGACACATCACCAATTATCAATATATTACGATAATTCAAACCTTTACGCCTGGCCCTTTTCAGGTATGAGAAAAATATTACCTTAAGACCAAACAGTAATAAGGCAGATACACCTCCGAAATACATTAAAGGTGCAATACCAATGTAGTGAAGGTTAAAGGTAAAAACTGCCAAAGCCAGTACTCCAACCCCCATTAATGTCAGGCCAATGACATTAAACAACAAAATAGAATAAGGCCTTGAACGGTAAATTTCATTGGCCCGAAAAGCTTTCGACAAGAAAAACCAGAGTCCTAACACTACAAGGTGCAGGATGATAGAATCTTTATTGCTTAAGAAAGTGTATTGTCCAAAGTAAATATAGAAAGCAATATCTAGGGCTATCCATGCTATAATTGCGTCAAGAACCGCTAAGAAATTATAAACAACTCTTTCTTTTTCTTTTAGCATTCTGTGTGTGTTTTATTTATATCTTAATACAGTAGCGTGAGGGCCGGGTTTTCTGCTCCAAACAAACTGTATACTTTTTAATTTTCAACCAACAAAAATAAGTAAATAGCTTAACAAAATTCGTGGTCTGAACTATTTCTTTATTACAGGAGAATAAATAATACTTAATTGACCTCCTGTTGAATCATATAGTTCCCCTGAATCAACAGCTAATCTTGCATTTAACTGCAAACCTTCTAACCATGGCGTATGCCAATTCAGCTCTAACAAAGAATAAACCTGTTTTTTACTGTCCGAAAAAAAATAATTTTCTGTTCTTGTCCAACTGTATCGCCCACGAAATTCTTCGCCATAACTACCCTTATTAATCGTGAAAGTTGATTTAAATCGATATTTTAAGGCTGGTGTAATGAATCCTTCAGCCCCTAAATGAATACCCTTAACCCTGTTATTATAGAAATTAACCTGACCATATTCATCCCAGGGAGTTGCGTATTTTCTTACTTTCTCCGATGTATGATAAAGAGCGGTTCCCATATTCATTCCATTGTACACCCATCCATTGTAATAGGAGCCATTATTCATATAGTCATCACGCCCACCGTATTTATTCCCTTCATTTAATCGAACTTCCAATTCGTACATTACCTCCTCTTCTGTCCAGCCGGATGTGCCCTCTGTATCAGGAAATACTGTATGCATAAAATGATCAAAATCCTCTATCTCATGCATCCAAATGATAGATCCCTCTTTAAAGGTATTACCCGACTCATCGGTATAGGACTGAGGGTATAAAGGGTCTGGAATACCGTAACCAGATTGAAAATCTGACCTAAAGAATTCAAGCGAAAAACCCGACAACCAACTTTTGTTCTTTAGCTGAACAAGTGCACCAATGGTATAATCCTTATTATCTCCATTGTAAATCTTCAAGCCTGAAGCATCAGCAAACGGCTTTTGCCAGTAAAAATGTAAATCTCCAAAATCTGCTTGCCAGTTAAATCCAAAATCCCACATGCCCATATGTGCACCGGCAGCATTGGTTTCCTCCCCACCTCCTAGTGTGGCAGAACCACTGGCCGTAAAAGTCGCCCAAAAATCTATTGGTATCTCTGTTCCATCAGGGCGTGTACCACCATACAAAGCCGAATGAATTAATCCGACATAAGGCTTTACTTTCGTATTACCCAAACGCATATATGCAAACTTCTCATGTAATAGCACATCGCTGGCACTGTTGCTTTTCTCTATACGTTCATCATTCAACCACCCTTGAGACATACCGCCTTTTATTTCTATCCAGTTTTTTGCAAAACCTATGGGCAAATAATCAAAAATACCAACAGTTACCCTTGGAATTGGTCGGGTATTCGAATTCCATAAAAACAAGCCGGAAGTTAATTCGTCATTTATAATGACCGGTGAATATTGTTCTTTACCAACAGAAAAATCAACAAACCATAAGCTTCCTCTTAAATAAGCTTCCTGTAGTGCACTTTCAGAAAAATCAAAGTTAACCAAGCCTCGAATGCCTGCATCTAAGGCGAAATTTTTGGTATTAAAAACCTTATAGCTTCCACCCAATTCCAGAAGTGATTCGGAAGAATCAAACTGCTTAAACCGTCCCCAATCATTTGCGACCAACCACATGGGACGTATTTCATCTGATGAAGCTAATGAATGAAACGAAACATCGTATTTAAGCTTTTCCTGAGCAACCATGGTGATACTGCTAATTACCATCAATGCAGCAAGAAGTCCAATTCTAACCAATTTATAATCCATAGGGTTTTGTTTGTTCTATTTTTCAGGTAGTACTGCTATTTTAAACGACAAAGATATACTTTAACCATTGAAACTGTTTAATCATTATTTAAGATTAGCATTTACCAAAACATATTTATAATTATAAGCCTTTCTTTTTTATTATATTCGCCACATAATCATAATTGGTAACAACATTGAGAAACCTACTAAGCTCACTCCTTCTGTCATTAATCCAAACATGGGCAATTTATGCACAGGTCTCTAATGAATGGGACAATGTAAACCCGCGGCACACGTATCTTACAGCACGGTTTCATGGTGGATTAGTGGTTCCCCATCATGCCAATATGATGTATTTCATTGAAGATTTTTCCGGAGGCATTGAAATTACCTATGGACGTTCTCTGTTTTCGAAAAGCAGTTGGGAAGCTTATTTCAACTACCCCGAAATAGGGATAGGTTTTTACTACGGTACTTTTGGCAATCGGGACATTTATGGTTCTGGTTTAGCGCTGTTTCCCTATATTAACTACAATATTCATCGCAGCTCAAAGTTATCCATACAAAATAAAGTGTCAATGGGACTTGGATATGCAACCAAACCATTCGATATTGAATCCAACACTTACAACACGGTATTTAGCTCCCACCTAAATGCATACATCGGATTAGCTTTACTTATGGATTATCGTCTCAGCAAAAACCTCTCCTTGTCAACAAGCTTATCGTTAACCCATTTATCAAACGGTGCGGCCCGAAAGCCAAACCATGGAGTCAATACCTTAACAGCCAGTATTGGCGCAAAATATCATTTTAACGAAAATTACACACCTGGTCTTGAAAAAATTGAAGCTCCCAAAAGTAAAGAGCGTGACATCATTATTGTGGGCAGCATAGGACGAAGCCAAAGCACCCCTTATAATGAATCACTGTATTGGAATGGGAGTCTGAGCATTAACCATCTTTGGTATCTGAATAAAAAGAAAGCAATTGGTATCGGCTTTGATCAGTTCTATTCAGAAACTGCACCCCACAGCTGGGAGGCCTTTGAAGAGTATGATGAAGAAGTAAATTTTTCAAGCCGTCATTATCTGTTTAATGGATTGTTTGCCTCCTATAATGTTTTCCTGGGGAAAACAACACTGTTCGTCAATCTCGGAGCATATTTACATACGAATATAAAGCCTCCACAACCACTTTATCCCCGAATGGGAATCAGACACTATCTTACAAAAAATTTAATTGCTAATTTTAGTGTCAAAGCAAGCTTTTTCCGTTCCGAATTTCTTGAATTTGGATTAGGGTATCGCATTAAATATAAAACCAAAGACAAAGCTTAATGTATCGACTCTTCAAACTCATATCACCTTTATTATTAATTCTGACTGCCACTTCATGTGAATATATTCAAAACTTAACAGATGAAGGTGAGATCATTGAGGCTTCTCAAACAGTCGGAACCATTAAAAACATTGTAATTGACGCCCCGGTTCAAATTGTACTTCACAACAACGAAAGCGATGAAATTTCTATAAAGGGAATAAAAAGGCTCGTTGAAAACCTGGAGTTAAGTGCCAACAGCGAAACGCTCTCTATCAGTCACAACAAGAAATATTACATCCAAAAAAGTAAATTAATTGAAGTAGGTATCTCGGCTAAATACTTACAACGTGTAACCGCTAACATGGCTTTTGAATTGGTTGCTCCTGAAACCATCGAATCAGATAATTTTGCGATGGTTGTCAATGGAGGTGCTAAATTTTCGGAGATTGAACTAAACGTTAATTGTCAAAAATTATCATTGAGTGTTTATGGCAATAACAACATTGGAAATTTCTTTATTGCCGGCAATACCACCTCATCCAATTTCACTATCGAAGGAAGTGTCAATCTAAATGCTCTTAACCTTGAATGTGAAACTGTTCAGGTAAAACATAAATCGATTGGGGACTGCAAAGTATTCGCATCTAAAAATTTAAACGTTAAAACCTATTCCTCCGGCGATACTTTTTACAAAGGAGATCCTATTATCCAGCATGAATCCATCAAAGTACCCTATTTGAAATGCTGCGGCAAACTAATTAAGATCGACTAACATACTTAACTTATGAAGAAGCCACAAGTAAGCCTTTTTTTAACGACGTATAACTGGCCTGAAGCCCTTAGTTTATGCCTACAAAGCATAGCCCAACAATCAATATTACCTAATGAAGTTATTGTGGCTGATGATGGTTCCGGAGATTCGACAAAAGCAGTTGTTGAGAAATTTCGAAAGGACTTTCCCTGCCCACTACTTCATGTTTGGCAAGAGGACAAGGGCTACCGGATCAATGCCATCCGTAACAAAGCGATTAAACTAGCCGCTTTCCCCTATATCATCCAGATTGATGGTGATATTTTATGCGACAAAGATTTTGTCAAAGACCATTTGAACTTCGCAAAGAAAAACCGCCTGGTTATTGGACGAAGAACTAATATTTCGGACACAGACACCACAACATATTGCCAGACACTCAAATTTGGAGACCTTTCAAACTATAGAAGTAAATACCTTGCAATGGCACATCAACACTTACTTTACGATAGTAAGAAGGTAAAAGGAGTCAGAGGATGTAATATGGCCTACTGGCTCGATGATGCCATTAAAGTGAACGGTTATGAAGAAACAATGACAGGCAAAGGCCCCGATGATAAAGAGTTCGCGATTCGACTGATACACGCAGGTGTTAAAGCCTACAACCTGAAGTTTTATGCCATTGCCAACCACCTTTCCCACGGTGATGAAGGTTTGAGAAATAACTATGGCAGTAATCAGGAACTATATAGTGATACCATTAATACAAAACGCATTAAAGCAATAAAAGGCATCAACTAATGAATATTCTCTTTGTATGCTCTGCTAAAGCCTGGGGAGGTAATGAGAAATGGACATCCATGGCCATGAAGGCGCTTTCAACAGAACACCAGCTATTCTTTATCGGGAAATCTGATGCTCTTTTAAATAAATTTGGCAGATATAATAACGCTACCTGCCTGCCATTCCGGTCCTACCTGGATCTAAAAACCTTTTACGCTCTCAAACGATTTATCCTTAAAAACAGGATTGATTTAATAGTCAGCACCAAGAAGAAAGAATATTTCATGTGTGGCATCCTTTCTCGACAGCTGGGCATTAAACACCTGATGCGCCTTGGCGTAAGTCGTAAGATGAACATTCCATTTTGGCACCGTCTTAATTATCGATCACTAAACGATGGGTTGATTGTCAATGCCCACTATTTAAAGGAAGAGCTAAAGCAATATTCGTTGTTTGACAAGCATCCTATCCATGTACTGTATAATGGAATTCCGGGTTTTAATTCTGAAGACCAATTCATGCACGGAAAGAATGGTGCTAAATTCGTTATCGTCAGTAGCGGACGCATTACCAAACAAAAGGGCTATGGGTTATTAATCGATGCTATTTCCAGGCTTGATAAATCAATACTAAATAAACTGGAAGTAAGAATCATAGGCGAAGGTCGGAATAAAAAGGAATTTGAAACGCAGGTAGCAAACCTGAAGCTGGAAGATACATTTCTGTTTACAGGCTTTGTTAATCAGCCCACAAAATTAATGCAAGATGCAGACTTATTCGTTTTACTGTCAGAGCGTGAAGGAATTTCAAACAGCATACTGGAGGCAATGACCTTGGGCATTCCCGTTTTGTCAACTGACACAGGAGGAATTAAAGAATTATTAGAAGATGGCAAAACCGGCTTCTTGGTTGAACGAAATGCAATGGCAGTTGCTCAGAAATTAACTGATATAATCAAAACGATCGACACCAACAAACATGTTGGCTTAAATGCCTTTAAGCGTCTTCAACAAAACTTTGCATTCGATATCTTTGAAAAAAATATTTGCTCCCTGTTCAATACCATATTAAAAAACAGGTGATCAATACGACCTTTCGTTTATTGCATTACTCAAACAATTGGCTTTCCAATTTTAAGTAATAGTTGCAAGAGGGTGTTCAAGATAAAAATAGCTCTCGAAAAGAACGCAAAGGATAAAACGCAAAGACCGCAAAGTTCAGAATGGCAACACCATACTCTTTGCGATCTTTGTGAAATTGGTAGACGCCTTTACGTGAAACTTAAATTTCGGACTTACTCTTGCAAAACCTATTGTTTTCCTGATCTTGAATTTATAATTCGTTGTAGTAATTATTAATTCAACTCATTGTTATGAATAAACTTCTTACTGCATTTGGAGCTTTCTTAATAAGCAGTTGCATTTGTGCACAGCTATCTGTTCAACAGCTCAATAAAACGACAGTCATCACCTTTGACCAAACAACTGATGGCATCAATAACGGAGCCTTTTCCGGCTCAGGTTTTTCTCCAAGCCCGGAACCCGGCCAGCTTAATTCCAAAGGCATTATCGTAAGGGGTACTTCTGAGGGTGATCTTGACTTTGGAGACTCCAATAACAAAAAGGATTTTGCCAGGGGATTATCGACCGGTAACAAAACAACAGGAGGAATCTATGCCTTTGAAATAGCCGATACTGATGTGGCAATTGGTGTTCAGCCAACACGTGAAGATATGTCACCTGGTGATATTATTATTAAATTGACTAACAACACAGGTTTTGATACCAAAACCATAGAAATATCCTATGATATTTACGAACTGAACAATGAAGATCGCTCTAGCTCAATTATTCTATCCACTTCATTTGACCAAACAAACTTTTCCCATCATTCATCACTTGACTATTTTACTACAAAACTAAGGAGTGATAATCCACAATGGATTAAGCAAAATCAATCTTTCAATCAGGACATTACACTATCAAATAATTCTGAATATTACCTGAAATTCACATTTGATGATAATGGAGGAAGTGGTTCCCGCGACGAAATTGCAATTGATAACATTAGCATCTGTCTAAACCCAGGTTCCACAAATATTTCTCACTCTGTTGTCGCTAACTTCCATATACATCCAAATCCAGCCCAAAGAGCCATTACAGTATATAGTAGTTTATTAATAAAGAATATAGAGCTTTATAATACAGCAGGCACAAAGGTGAAACAAATAAGAGGCGTAACAAATTCACGTTTTATTCCTGTAAATGACCTGAGAAAGGGCATTTATATTGTCAAAGTTACGTATACGAATGGGATAGTTGGAACTAAAAAACTGGTGATTCCTTAGCCCCTGTTTAGAACGTTTCTCGTAAAGGCCGCAACGATAAAAAGCGCAAAGAACGCAAAGTTTTAAATAAAATCCTTTGCGTTCTTTGCGCTTTCCTTAGCGAACTTGGCGTGAACTCTGAGCATTTACTTTAACTATCTTTCTGAAACTCCTTGATGCGCTGCTCTTCACTTTTTTGACAAACCATAAACACACCATTGGCTTCAGTTACAATATAATCTTTTAAGCCTTGGAGCACCACCTTTCGTCCATCCGGGACAGTGATAATATTATTTTCACAGTCATAGATCTTAACGGTATTTCCAACCACAGAGTTCCCCTGATCATCACGTTCCCGTTTTTCCCAAAGGCTTCCCCATGTTCCCAAATCGGACCAGCCAAAATCGGCCGGCATCACATAAATGTTATCGGCATGTTCCATAATGCCATAATCAATGGAGATGTTTTCACATTGCGGAAAATGCTCGTCTATAAAAGCCTGCTCTCCATCAGAATAATATACACTTTCTCCGAATTTAAAGATATCGCTTAGCTTAGGCAAGTACGATTCAAAGGCACTCAAAATACTTTTAACCGACCACAGGAAAATGCCCGCATTCCAAAAGTAATTACCTGCGTTAATGTATTCCTGTGCCGTTTCAAGATTTGGTTTCTCTTTAAAGGCCAACACTTTGTTCGTTCCGTCATTAACCTTCTCTCCAGCCTGTATATACCCATAACCCGTCTCCGGACGATGAGGGTGAATACCAAGTGTCAATAACACATTATTGGATGCCACAAAACCCAATCCATCAGCAATAACTCTCCTGAATTCCGTTTCATTGGTGATTAGGTGGTCAGACGGAGCCACAACAATATTAGCATCCGGATTCTTTTTATTGATCTTATAAGCTGCATAGGCAATACATGGCGCTGTATTGCGCATACATGGCTCCATCAATATTTGCTCATCCTTCACTTCAGGCAACTGCTCATTGATTAATGCTTTGTATCGCTTGCCGGTTACAATGTATACATTTTCAATGGGCACAATCCCATTCAGGCGCTTTATGGTCTGCTGAATCATTGTTTGTCCTGTCCCCAATATATCAAGAAATTGCTTGGGTATTTCAGGTGTGCTCATCGGCCAAAAACGCGATCCGATGCCGCCGGCCATTATGATTAGGTAGTTGTTGTTCATAGTTCTCGCAAAGGGCGCTAAGTTAATATTGCAAATAACGCCAGGTTTCACATCTCGCAAGGAAGCAAAATAAATATTTTCTCAAAGGGCGCAAAGGTTAAAACAGAGTAATTAACCCTCTTTTAGGTTTTTATCAAGTAAACAAGATATTCTTATAAATTCCAAAAATCCGAATGACAAAATTGGCGATTCATAAAATCTTTGCGCACTTTGCGCGAAATCAACTTATTTCCTATACCACTTATACATCTTCTCAATACCCTCTTCAATATCAATCTGATGATGCCATCCCAGATCATGAATCTTAGATGGATCAGTCAGCTTTCGCATTGTACCATCAGGTTTATCGGTATTGAAAACCAGCTCTCCTTCAAAACCAATTTTCTCTTTGATGGTCTCAGCCAGATGCTTAATGGATATCTCTTTACCTGTACCAATATTGATGTGGGTGTTTCGCACTTCTTTATCATCTGCATTAAAGGTATCCTTAAAATCCACATTCTCCATCACATACACGCAGGCAGCGGCCATTTCTTCAGACCAAAGGAATTCACGCATTGGTTTGCCTGTTCCCCATATTTCTATTGAAACACGCGAGGTAGCCGAATTACTGTCCGAATTGAGCGAATTAATGCGAATGCCGTATTTATCTAACTTCTCGAGTATTTCTTCTTCTGAATTACTGCCGTCGATACCTTCAATCGGATTTTTATCCAAATCGGCACGTAGGGCTGACCAGTCGTTATTTTGCAGGCATTTACCCAAGTGGTTTTTACGAACCAGGGCAGGCAATACATGCGACTTCTCCAGATCGAAGTTATCATTGGGCCCATACAGGTTGGTTGGCATTACTGAAATAAAATTGGTACCATATTGCAGATTGTAGGACTCGCACATCTTAATACCTGCAATTTTTGCAATAGCGTATGGCTCATTGGTGTACTCCAATGGTGAAGTCAGCAAGCAATCTTCAGGCATTGGCTGAGGTGCCTGCTTTGGATAAATACAGGTAGACCCAAGGAATAACAGCTTCTTCACGCCATGCACATAAGCCGAGTGAATCACATTATTCTGAATCATCAGGTTCTCGTATATAAACTGCCCCCTATAAGTGTTATTGGCCACAATACCACCAACTTTTGCAGCAGCCAAAATCACATACTCCGGCTTTTCCTCAGCAAAAAATTGATCAACCGCCACTGCATCCATCAGGTTCAGTTCATCAATTGAACGACCAACAAGGTTCGTGTAACCTTTATTTTGTAGTGTCTTCCATAGGGCAGAGCCGACTAATCCCTTATGCCCAGCAATATACACTTTAGCGTCTTTATTCATAACCATTAGTTTCTCGCGAAGAGCGCAAAGTTTACGCTAAGAACGCGAAGATTATAATCCATTAACCAGACGATGAATCCCGTCTTTCAGCAATTTTGAATTGAAATTAATAAGTAATCCAAGTTTTATATCGGATAGACGCAAATACGTTAATGTTTGTGCAAAATGTAAAGGAGCCAATTGCTCGACAGATTTAATCTCAACAATTACTTTATCCTCCACTAGTAAGTCAATTCGATAACCTACTTCAAGCCTTACACTCTTATATTCAAAAGGCATGGCCACCTGACTTTGTACATTTAGTCCTCTTTCCTCAAGATCATATCTGAGAGCATGCTCATACGCTGATTCTAAAATACCAGGACCAATTGTTTTGTGTAAATGAAACGCAGTATCTACAACTATTTGAGCTATTTCATTTCAGTCATCATTGTAATAAATGTATATTAACTTAGCGGCCTTTGCGTTGCTTTTTTTCTTTGCGTCTTTGCGTGAAACTTTATTAAGACTCTTTCCGAGAAAGAATTACTCGAAGTAATTCAACACCTCATACCCACCATCTTTCAAATAGCGGTCTTTCTTCATCAGCTTCACATCCGACTCCATCATATCCTTTACCAAACCGGCTAAGTCATACTCAGGCTCCCAGCCCAATTTCTCTTTCGATTTTGTTGGGTCACCAATCAACAGTTCCACTTCTGTTGGACGGTAATAAGCCGGGTCAACACGCACCACTTCTGTACCAATGGCAACCTGGAACTCCGGATTAGTACAAGCCTTTATAACAGCTACTTCCTGTTCCTTCTCGCCTTTAAACTCAAGCTCAATACCCACTTCAGCAAAAGCCATTCTAACGAAATCACGAACGGTTGTTGTCACACCTGTGGCAATCACATAGTCTTCTGCTGTATCCTGCTGAAGTATCAACCACATGGCTTTAATATAATCTTTGGCGTGTCCCCAGTCACGCTTGGCATCCATATTACCCAGGTACAGGCAATCCTGCATTCCCAAAGCGATTTTTGATACGGCACGTGTAATCTTGCGCGTTACAAATGTCTCACCACGTAAGGGGCTTTCGTGATTAAACAAGATACCATTACAGGCAAACATGTTATAGGCCTCACGATAGTTCACTGTTATCCAGTATGCATACATTTTGGCAACGGCATATGGTGAACGAGGATAGAAAGGTGTTGTTTCTTTTTGAGGCACTTCCTGCACCAAACCATATAGCTCTGATGTCGATGCCTGGTATACTCTTGTTTTTTCAGTCAAACCCAGTAGACGAATAGCCTCCAGGATACGCAAAGTACCTAAGCCATCGGCATTGGCAGTATATTCAGGGGTATCAAAACTAACCTTCACGTGACTCATAGCCGCCAGGTTATAGATTTCATCTGGCTGCACCTCCTGTATAATCCGTGTCAGGTTCATCGAATCCGTTAAATCTCCATAATGCAAAATAAAATTTCTGTTCTCCACATGAGGATCCTGGTACAAATGATCAATACGATCAGTATTAAAAAGCGATGAACGACGTTTGATACCATGTACGATGTATCCTTTTTTTAATAGAAATTCGGCTAGGTAAGCGCCGTCCTGACCGGTAACACCAGTAATTAATGCTATTTTTGACATGTAGTAGTTATTTGCTGTTTTAAAAGGAAGAGACATAACATGCCCCTTTAAATCAATGAGTAATTACTAACATTTTTATTTTGAATTTAGCCTCATTGAATTACAAATATCACTTTATCTTTAGTATTTTCCAATAGTAAGAGCTGTATTCGCATAGAACAAATAGTTAATTGAAAATATAACTTACAAAGCATCGATTTCTGAAAATCACAGAATCCTTAATTCTATTGGTGATTTATGTGACTCAGATCTATTAACTCATTTCTAAACAGATTCCCCTTATGATTCACGATTTCTTATCTTTAATACTGTCCCAACCAAACGCTATTACTAAACCCTCTCTCTCTGTAATCACGAAACACCATCCAAACATCGTACGTTTCATGTCGTTGCAAATCCAATTTCCATACATATGACTCTTCTAAACGTTGAGCCTCTGTTTGTTTATACATTACAGCATGTTGACCGCGTAAACCGGCAATTACCAATAAAGAATCGTGAGGGCTATTTAGACCTTCATTCTTCCAATAGAAATGTAATCCTTCATCAATACGTTCCGCACGTGCTTCTTGGGGAAAAAAAACGGTTCCGGTGCTTACCAAGGCTTGATTATAATCAATGTATTGATCTGGATACTCTCCTCTTATAGCATGTAAGATATTATAAGACTTGGCTGCCAAAAATGCAGAACGACCAACAGCTTCATTTTTGAAGGTGAGGCGCAACACATCTTTATATGGTCCTAAAAAGTTGTTAACCAATTGCATTTTCTGACGCTGTGCCAATTGCCTCTCCGACTTCTTGTCCGTATACTGCCCTGGCAATGAACGCATGTAACTTTTACCATACATTTGGTAAGTAATTACATTTCCCACCTTTCCTGATGTTCCATCATTAATACTTTTGAATCTGGCCATAGCTTACCGGTTAATTATTAAACTTCATTGACACATCTTTTTCAAGCATAATAAACTCTTATTAAACTCATATTTAAGTTACATTAAATTCAGACTAAAGTCAAGTTAAATTCAATCAGAGTCGACTTTAATCTGAATTTAGTATGAATTTGGTATGAGTTTAGTCTGAACTTAACTTCATTAGCAATTAACTTTTAACAAAAGAGAAATAGAGGCGACTAATATTTATGGAAAAAGAAAACCCACCTTGGTATGAGGTGGGTTTTACTATCTAAAACTGTATTTAATTCTGCTAACTATTTTATCCTCTCTCTTCCTTGCACTCCTTTAGGTTCATTTCTGTCTGTTGTAAATAATAACACGTCAAAGCTAAATAAATTGCATTGATTCCACTGGCAAAGACATGACCTGCAAGACCTCCAATTATTATATATTGACTAACCAGGAACCACCCTAAATAATTCTTTTTTGAAAACTTAAAAAGTGATTTAAAGAGCATCCAATAAAAAATAATTGAACCCACAAGACCACTAAATGTGAATAAATCAATTATATCCATCTCCACATAACTGTTAGTAGGATTTATTCCTCCAAATAAATAGTTATACCATTCCCATTTAGAAAAGACGACAGGTAAGCGTTCCTGAATCAGTAAGTTTCTGAACGATGTTATCATTGTCAACCAGTCTGACTGATGTAAATATTCGATAAAAAAATCAAAAGCTCCAAAGTAGTAGAAAGAATATAACAGAATACTTCCCAAAACGAATAATACCGACAATAACACAAGTTTATTAAACTTATTTTGCGATAGTGCCATATATATCATTAGTGATGCATGTAGGATAAAAACGGCCTTTGTTCCAAGAAGTGCAGAAGCAATCAATGCCAGCGACATTAAAATCAAATGTAATTTCGTTTTTTTAACCTGCCATTGGCGTAACAAGAAAATAACAGCAATTGCATAATAAAATGTGGCCTCATTTCGCGCTTCAATTAGTCCAATATAACCGAATCGGTTATCACCATATGTAAGAAAAAAATCTATCCCAAACAAGAATGCAATTATGACGACAACTGACTGTAACGCAATTAGGGCTGCAAACACATTAAAAACCTTATTAACAGATTCTATCCTAACATGCTTAATAATGTCGAACAAAATAAACGGAAGAATAAGTTTTGCAGGTCTAATGATCCATGTGAAATAGAAATAAAAATCCTCTTCAGGATAAGTAAAGTAAGCTGTAATGAAAAAAATAAGGAGAGTACCTGTAACAATAAGAAATTTCTTAGTGTGGAAAAGCAAGGCGTAAATACAGTAGCACATTAAAAAGGCACCCTTGCTAATTGATGAAAGCATGGTATAGGGTGAAGTATAACCAAACTTACCATCACTCAAACCTGGAATTACAACATTTAAAGTATCTGTTAAAAAAAACAAAAGGAGTAATAATAAAAAAACTCCTTTTCCTCTTTTTTCTTTTGCTTTGTCACTTAAATGTTTAAATATATCTAAAAACATTAGGCAAAAACTTTTCTCTTATGAGCCAAATTTAGCTTTAAGCACATACCAAATAAACAATGTATTAGTTCTCAAGTACCTTTTCCACATGCGTTTTGGTTCCTGAGCGAATCGATAAAACCACTCCAATCCTACCTTTTGCATCCATACAGGAGCTCTTTTGGTAAAGCCGGAAACTACATCGAAGCTCCCGCCAACACCCATTGTAAAGCTAACTCTTGCCAATAAATCACTATTTTGACTAAGAAAATTCTCCTTTTTTGGAGAAGTTATTGCAACAAATAAGATATCAGCACCACTAGAGGCAATATGTTTAGCTACATCCCTCTCCTCTGTTTTTTTGAAATATCCATTTCTATAACCGGCAATAATATCTGATGAATATATCCTGGAATATTTATCAACAACTGCTTTTACTATTTTTTCTTTTGCGCCCAAGAAAAATATTTTATAATTCTTTTGGTAAGCGAGCACGACCAGGTTCTCCATTATATCAATACCGGCAACACGCTCTGGAAGCGGATCTCCTAATATTTTACTTGCCCATACAACCGCTTGCCCATCAGCGTTAATAATATCGCACGAAACAACTGAATTATGCAATTCAATATCTGATTGCATGTTAACAAGCTTTGCAGCATTAACGACAACATGTTGTAGTTTTGACTTATTTTGAATTGACTTATCGATCAATTTAATTGTCTCATCCATTGTCAACTTATCAACATGACAATTTAGTATATTAGCTTTTTGACTCATTATATCAGTCTTCTATTTATTATTAGCTTGATTTAGAAAGATCATTTACAGCTCTTCATTTATTATAGTCTTTACTTTGCCGTTTTCTGAAGTCATAAGTTCCTTATTATAATTTACAGTAACAGATTTGTAACCTGTCTTTTCCGCAATTATTTTTAAATAAAAATCTTCAGACTGAACCTTTTTAGCTGTTTTTTCTATCGTAATAATATTAATATGAATGTTAATTGGGTTAACCTTTATTTGGTATGTATAAATTTCTGAATCCTCTCGAAATAGGTGATTAAAAAATTCAGAATGAATAATAGCTCCTGTTTCAGCGTTTCGTATAATATCATTGGACCTCCCATAAATTTCTTTTATTAGCGGAAAACCGCGTCCACATTCACATAAATTGGTTGATAGTTGCACTCTATCACCACTATTATAGCGAATCATTGGCATAACATTATTAGCTAAATCAGTCGAAATTAATTCCTCATTAATAACCTCAATATGGGCCCGGCTATTGATAACATGCAGTCCTTTATGCTTATTACACTCAAAAGCACTTAACCCAGCATCATTGCAACCATACTGATTAAAAACCTCACAATCAAAAGAATCTTCTATTGTCTTTCTCATTATAGGCTTTAAATTTTCAGCGGTGGAAATGACTGATTGCAATTTAACACCTACATCATGCTCAATATTATATTTAGCAAGGTGATAAATAGCATTAGCATATCCATAAACAAATCTTATCTTTTTGTTTTTAAGAATATTAAGGTAACAATTCATTTTTGTCGAAGACATGTCAAATGAATCCAATGGAATTACGTTCATCAGGCGATAATAGATCTTTTGCTTCCATCCGCGTCCGATAATTGAACTTCCTGCCAGAAACACAATTTTATCATCTGGTTTCCAACCTGCTGCATCCCACGACAGCAATATCCCAGCCCACAGGTAACTTTGTGATTTTTTACTTGTATAATACACAAAAGGGATGCCTGTTGAACCACCTGTTTTCTTTCTAATCCAGTTTTTTCTATTAATCTCATTATTTAAAAACCTACTTGGTTCTTTTTTTATTAAGTCTTTTGATAATACAGGTAAATCCTTTAAATCATTAAATCCACTGTAATAGTCAACACCTTTTACCTCTTCCCACAAATCTTTTAAAGATCTTTCAGACTGTTGTGTTAAAAAATCTGAATCATTAAACTGAATATCTTTTAAGCGCTTAAAAAAAGGTACAGTTTTCGTTCCCCTGATTAAATCAATTATTCTAAATCCGAACATTTATCAATACTACTTATGAAAAGATTTAAAAGCGTCAAAATATGCAGAATACCTACTCATCATTAACTTTTTATTAAACTTTTCGTTATATAACTTACGTGCATTATAGCAAAGCTCTTGATATTTGTTCTCATTAATATTACTAAGGTTATTAATGACATGTATAACCTCTCCATTGCTATTAATATTAAATCCATTATACCCATCTATACAAATTTCACCACAAGCTTCACTACCTCCAATTGTTTTAGCTAATACAGGTCTACCCATCATGCAAGCTTCAATCAATGAAATACCCAAACCCTCTTTCTTGCTAAAAAGCATTACATACTGGTAGTCGAGAATTAACTTATCAACATGTGATTGAAATCCTATGTAGTTGAAATTTTCGCCTAAATTGTTCTCATCGATAAAAGCTTTTAGATCCTGAGCACCTTCTCCTTCTCCTGCAAAGTCAATTTGAATATCTTTATTAATATTGTCTTTCAATAATTTAACCAACTCTAGCTGCTGCTTATTATTCTCTATTTGTCCTAAAAATAGTATTTTAACCTTTTCGTTTTTTGGATAGTTTATATTTAGTACATCAGACCCACAATCCATCAAACCATTATGGATTACACTTATATTTTTACTTTTAACATTAAACACCTCTGTAAGATTTCTTTTTACAGCATAAGATACAGCAATAATATTCTTTGGGAAAAGAGAGAATAATTTCTTATTATAATATACACCATGAGCTATATGTATTAATTGGAAAGGCAAGATAGGTTTCAATAACATTAGCAATAATGTCATTTTTCGATCATGAGAAACAATAATCCCCCCTTTTAACTCCTTCAATCCCGAAAAACTGAAAGTTATGTAATTTTCCTTTTTTACTTTTTCTCTGAATATTTCATGAATCTCTTCATAAGATTGAAAACTTGAAATATAACTATCATACTCATAAGAAAAAGAATTATAAAGACTCATAATAACTTTCTGAGCTCCACCAAATCTCCTAAACAAGGGAAATACATGAATTAATTTCATTATTATGCAATTACTTTATTAACTGATACAATTGTCGAGTTAGAAGGAACATCTTTTGTTACAATTGCTCCAGTTCCAACAATGGAGTTTTCACCTATTGTAACAGGTCCTAATACACATGAATTAATTCCAACTGTAACATCATCGTAGAAAATAGGTTGCCTTATCATTTCACCATTAATGACCCTACTTTTACCTGAATTCCCCCCAACAGTTGCTCCTTGGAAAATTCGTAATTTACCTTGTGACCTTACCTCATGACCGATCACAATGTTCATTCCATGCACAAGCATTAATCCTCCAGCCAGGTCTGCTCTAGGATCAATATCGACTGTGAAAATAATTCGATTGAATAGCCAAAATAGTTTTGAAACAGGATAAAGCTTTAGTTTTGAAAAAATAGAACTAAGCCGATATATAATAACAATCCAAACATTAACATCTAATAGTGTTTTTAACACTGCAAAAAAGCGATACCTGGTTCTAACAGCCTTTATAGACGCTTTTGCCTGAATATCTTTAAAAATTCTAATCATATTTCTGGTTTATCTTCTTTAACCGCGAATGTTCTGATTAAATAAAACGGTACAAGATACATATAAAATTTAAAAACAGGATAAACAAAAAAGGCTGCCAACATACATGCAGATGCCAATGAATAAATCATATTAAGTCTTCTGTAGTGCCAATAATTATATATATAATCAAAAAGAAATAATAGAATTCCAAGGTAGCCCAATTCAAGTAAAAAAACATGAAATTCTGCAGAATCACGTTGCGCAGGTTTTACAGTAAGTTGGCCTCCATTAACATTAGCAAATCCAATATAGCCTAATTGGTTCTCTTCAATCCCGATGTATGGCCAACTTCCAAGACCTAAGCCAAAAACCTGCTCCTCTTTGGTCTTTTCCGACATAAACAGAATAGTACGAACAGCAGGCAATAATCTAGATCCTGTGTTAATACTTACCACCTGTCCATCTGTCGCATTACCCAACTTACTCTTATATATATTTCGTGATAATATTAAGCCCCCGGCAACTATAAACATTAGAATAAACACCAACAGGTTCCGTTTAGAGATCTTTGGTAAATCAATGAACATCCTGGCAACATACCCTAAAATTATCACTCCAATAAATCCGTATGAACCGTTAAGCAATAAAGTTAAAAAAGACAAACCGATTAATCCCTTGTATTTAATAATCGTATTACCAATCCTTAAAAAGATTAACAGGGAATTAAAAGTCAGGATTATTGAAAACCAATTTGGCTCAAGAAAGAATCCTCTCAATCGTGTAGCAAAACTCGCATCGACTGCATAGTGTTCTGCGTTAAAAAAAGCGAGCTGGTAGCCAAACACCTGGAATAAAACACTTTGAAATAGACCAGTACCAATCAAAACCCATTGAAAAAGTAAGATTGCTCTATCGGATATAAATGACTGCTTATTGTATAAAAAGTAAAAAACCCAAAGTCCAAGAATAAAGTATGTTAGCGTAATTGGAACACCGGGAAATGAGGTATTAAAAAGAATATTGATAATGAGGTAGAAAATAAATGGAAATAAAGTCCAATTTCTCTTAAAAAAACCTGCCAATCGAATTGTCCCAGGCTTCTCTGTAAATTCTATTACAGAAATAATTAAAATAGCCAAGATTCCAAGATGCATTTTAAAACCACCAACACCTAATTTCAAAGCTGAATCGAAAGCAAATGAAATGTAAATTACTTCATAAATATTTAGCTTTTTAATCTTCATTTACCAAATCGTTTATGATACATCTTTAACACATTCATTCTTTCTTCTTTAGTAACAACTAAATAAAAGATCGCAACCAATACCATTACAAATGTCAATACAAGGCTAAGGGTTAAAGCCATCCAACTTCCCGGAACAATTAATATCTTTATTATATAGCCTACAACGCATACTAAACTAATGGTTATTAATGAAGGAATCACATTTAAATACATATTCTTCAAAGAATCTTTTAAATAACCAACTGCGTATAAAGGCAAAACAATTACATGTAAAATAAAATATATAACAGCACCACTAATTATCACAGCCATAATTCCTATGTCTGTAAATTTTAATAAAACGACAGATATAATAATATGCAGACCACCAAATAGTATAGTTGTAATTCCCTGGAATTTCATTTTGTTAAAAGCGGTATTTAAGGTGTAAATTTGCCTAAACGCTAATGAAACTCCAAAATGTATAACCATTACCCTTAAGTATGGTGCCAAATAATCAAACTGTTCTCCAACCCAAAGCTTCAATATTACATCCGCATAGACAAATACCATTGCAGAAGCAAAAGCTGAGAAAACGCCTTGATATCTGATTGACTGATATAAAATTCCCTTTAGTTTCTCTATATTTTTATTGGCATATTCTATCAATATATTTGGGGCAATTACCCCACTTAATATAGTAGAAACACTTATTAACAGCACACTCCATTGAACTAATATGGCATATTCTCCAGCCTTTTCAGCACCTAGCAATACGTTTATCAAAATGATATCAGTCTGTGAAAAAATCATTGCTCCAACAACACTAATCCCGGTCCATGCAGAAAGATTAAAAACGCTCTTCAATCTTTCTCTATCAAAATCAATTAATTTAAATTCATAGAAGGGTACAAACTTTTTAAACGCAATAAATGCAATCACCGTTGAAATTATAGCTGCAATTAAGAAAGCAAGCCCAACAGAGACCAATGATGCATTAATTAACAGAACTGTTACAAATACAAGAATTACTTTCAATGCATTTCTTAATATATTTATTCCTTGTATTATATCTAATCTATTATTGGCGTATATCGGACTAGATAAAGCTGTATTAAACATGACCAGAACCTGACTAATAGCAACAAATAAAAACATATAAGATGCAGTTTCAACATTCTCGCTATCAACATTAAAAAAATCGGTCAGATTAAATGATATATATATAATGCAGGGCAAAACAATAACCAATGCAAGAATATATAAAATGAAAATTGTAGTTAAGACTTTTGACGTTTCTTGCCAATCTTTGCGTACGATACATACAGAAACAAAACGATTATTGGCTTGATTCAGTGAAGTTGACAGCAATGCTGCATATGCAGCTGTGCTTATAGCCACTTGGATGATACCAAAAGCAGAAAGTCCGAGTTGTGAAATTAAAAATGGAGGAAGTGCTAAGCCTAAAAGCATCTTAACAATGAAGTTACCGCCGTTTACTCCAAGATTCTTTAAAAATTGTTTATTCCCCGACATCACTTTTAAAAAAAATTCTTATAAAAAAACACCCATTACTGGGTGCACATATATTTATCAACTTAAGATCATATTTCACATCAATATACTACTTTAAGGCTTGTTGTATGTAGTTCATAGATATTTCACGTCGTTGATCTAATAATTTAAAAGATTTACTATAGTCAACATTAGCATTCAACTGCAATTCTAATTCATCCTTATTTGAGACTATCTGACTACTTAGATCTAATGAGTCCAATAATTCTATAAAACGAGCATTCAATCCCTTTTGTCCGGGATTCTCATTTGGCACAACAAAAAAATTGCTTTTACCTAATATGGCGAAGACTGTTCCATGAAAAGAATTTGTAATAAAATATCTTGCTTGTTTAATTCGATTCAGCCAATTACCGGGTCCTTTGAAATATTCATGTTTATCGGGTCCCTTATAATGATAACCAAGATTGACAATTGGAAGACCTGTAATTTCTCTTAAATGAAAGGCTAAATCGTAAAGTCGCTGGTCACGCATGGCCGAATACACTGCTATGAAATCGTTTTTAAAAGTTTTCGTGTCGCAAACTTCTGTATAGTCTTGAATATCTAAAAGCAATGTTGGATCAAGAACTACCGGCACTTCCTCATCGGGAAATTTCTCGTTAATAAATTCTGAAACATAATTTTCTCGCGCTGACAAATGATCGAACTGACTAATCAAATCATAGGCCTTGGACTTAAAAGGTTCTTCCAACGCTTTATTTCCCATACTTATCGCATACCCTATTCGTTTAGCACCATTAGGAGCAAAATCTAAAAAGTAAGTTGGGTCATTCTTCATAATATTTCTATTCCATACCTGATCACTTCCTACGAAATAGAATTCTCCGTCAGTCAAATGCTTGCATAATGAACTATTACTATAAAAAGTTTTCTCAGTTAATCCTAACCTTTTGAAAAAACTTTTAAAGGTCAGGTTCATAACCTTTCTCTTGACATAGCTCATAACAGATGGCTGGTTTTTTAGAGTCACTTTCATCCATTTCGGGATATAATCAACCACTTTAACCATTAGATTATGCTTTTCAAGGACCCTTTTCAAGGCATAAATCTGAAGAACAGCACCGTAATTGGTTGCCTTCTGATAGGCTAATATATAGGCTTGCTTTTTCATAGTTATGAAATAAATATATTAGTATGATCTACATTGTTCCGCTTTGAAATTGGAACCATAAATTCACTTGGTGGCAAACCACAAGTAATCATAGCAATAAAGACTTCGCTTTCATCAATGTCAAGCAATTTTCTAATTTTCGTATCGACATCGATATCAAAGCTAGCGTTTAAAATACATGCTCCAATACCATAGTAATGCAGTGAATAAAGTAAATTCATACAATATAGACCTCCATCTACATAAGCTGCGTTTCTTTCTCGCGCCTTAGCGTACATTCTCAGACTAGCAGTAACCACTATCAATTTATCGGTCTGATGACCAAATCCCCTATTGCCACCTTGAAGATTTAATACCTGTTCCTTTAAATCAGAATCACTGAGCGTTCGTGTTTTAATTGGTTGGCGATTACAAGCTGTAGGTGTGGTTGTTGCGAGCTCCAAAGCACTTCTAAGATTTCTTTCAGAAATAGCTTCTCCACCATAATTCCTCAAACTGTGTCGTGAATGTGCAGTAGTATAAAAATTACTATTATCAAAGAATTCGTCTCGTGAAACCCGATATTGATTACATGGCTGAATATCAGGGAATTTATCACTCAATTCACTCAACATTTGTCGAACTTCCTCCTCAAGCTGGAATCCTTTTTCTTCATGCTTTGCTTTATATTCCTTAAGAACACTTACGGCATGAATAACCTGATCATTCATTTCATAGGAAGTAACATAACAATTAATCGAATGAATCAATTTTTTAATCTTATCTGAACCAAAACCATATCTCATATCTGACATAGTAAGGCCTTTTTCAACTACATGGTAATGTGTAATTATCTTCCCAAGTAAATCATATTCTTTACGATAAGAAAATGAGCTTCCATATTTGAAATATCGTAATCGATCCCTTCTATAGCCAATAAATAGTTTTAAGCGATGTAGAATACCCCTGTATAAAAGTATCTGCATATTAGTTGGGAGTAATCGCTTCAATAATTCTTTCATCTATTTAACTCTTTTTAACTCCACAAAAATCTAATACAATTTTATTATTTGTCACCGGAAGTTCCTTAAACTCATCATGAGCAACCAAAAATGCAATAATATCAGCTTTTTCGGCGGCTTCACGATAATCGGTTAATTTAAAGACATGATGCACTTTTATGTTAGGTTCCACAAAGTAAATTTCTTCATCATTAGCACTTTGTAAAACTTTCTGAGCAATGTACTTAGCTGGTGATTCGCGTAAATCATCAATATTGGGTTTAAAAGCTAATCCCATAATAGCAATCGATGGCTTTCGTCCATGTTTAAGTTCGAATTCCAACTTTGTATTTTGTATTTTTTCAGCTACCCAAAATGACTTGTAATTATTTGTTTCACGGGCTTTACCAATCATTTGTGCTTCACGAGGATAATCTGATACAATAAAATAAGGATCGACAGCAATACAGTGTCCGCCAACACCACATCCCGGTTGAAGAATATTTACTCTTGGATGTTTATTTGCCAACTCTATTAATTCCCAAACATTAATCCCTGCTTTATCACATATTAATGATAATTCATTGGCAAATGCAATTTGAACATCACGGCTTGAATTTTCCGTCAACTTACACATTTCAGCGGTGCGAGCATTCGTGGCATGTAATTGACCTTTGACAAACAAAGAATAAAACTCCATTGCTTTATCAGTACTTTCTTTATTTACCCCTCCAATAACTCTGTCATTCTGCACCAATTCATACATCACATTACCTGGTAACACTCGTTCAGGGCAATAAGCTAAATAAATCTTACCTTTTAACTCAGGTCGTTTCGAGTAAATTAATTTCTCCATTGCTTCGGTCGTTCCAACAGGCGAAGTTGATTCGATTATATACAAATCCCCTTCTTTTAAAAGTGGAAGTACATTTTTTGTGGCTGCTTCAACAAAAGAAATATCGGGTTCATGGTTACCTTTAAAAGGTGTTGGTACCACGATAAGGTATACATCAGCGGGTTGAACATCTGTTGAGGCTATTAAAAAGCCATCTCTAACCGCTTTTTCAACGTAGTTTTCCAAGTCAGGTTCAACGATGTGTATTTCCCCCTTATTAATTGTCTCCACTACTTTAGCATTAACATCCATTCCAGATACTTTAATACCATTAGAGGCTACCAGCGCACTTGTTGGCAGACCAATATATCCAAGACCCACCGTTGAAACAGTTATATTCTTTTTCATCGTTTATGAAATATTAATTCTTTAGTAAAAAATCCACAATCCTTTGAGAAGCCTTACCATCGCCATATGGATTATGGAGTTGACTCATCTTATTATACCTCTCGGTATTCTCAATCAGGTTCATTGCTTCATCAGCTATTTTGTTTTTATCAGTTCCAACTAGAATCACCGTTCCAGCCTCAACAGCTTCCGGTCGTTCTGTGGTATCTCTCATTACCAAAACTGGCTTTCCTAAACTTGGTGCCTCTTCTTGCACTCCTCCACTATCTGTCACAATTAAATATGCCTTATCCATTAGCCAGATAAAGGCCTCATAAGGTAATGGATCAATGAGGTGAATATTTGGATTATCTCCCAAGATAGAATATACAGGTTTTTGAACATTCGGATTTAAGTGTACAGGATAGATTACCTGAACATGCTCCGTCTTCGCAATTGTGTTAAGGGCATCACAAATATTAAGAAAGCCTTGCCCATGATTTTCTCTTCTGTGCCCTGTGACCACTATTAATTTCTTTTTGGGATCGATGAGCTCTTTCAACCTATTAATATCATCATTATCATGCACTTTGTTTACAATTTCAACACTCTCAATGAGGGCATCAATAACTGTATTGCCTGTCACCATAATAGAGCTGGCATCTGTTTTTTCCTGTAATAGGTTATTTTGTGATTTCGAGGTTGGAGCGAAATGATAATCGGCTATTCGCCCTGTTAACTGTCTATTCAACTCTTCAGGGAAAGGTGCCAATTTATTATATGTTCTTAATCCTGCTTCAACATGACCAACCTTAGCTCCACTATAAAAAGCTGCCAAGGCTGCGGCACTAGAAGTTGTCGTATCTCCATGCACCAGAACAATATCAGGTTTAAACTCCTCCAAAACTGGTTTCATACCATTTATAATATCGCCGGTTAATGAGTATAAGTTCTGATTTGGCTTCATTAGATTCAAATCAAAATCCGGGCATATATTAAAGAAAGATAATACTTGATCTAACATCTCTCTATGCTGTGCGGTTACACAAACTTTTGTTTCGAAGTCTTGTTCACACTTTTTAAACTCTTTTACAACAGGAGCCATTTTAATGGCCTCCGGACGAGTCCCGAATACAATTAATATCTTTTTCATATCGTTATCCTGAGTACATTTTTATTATAAACTTTGTTTCAGGTTATTCAAAATTAGTCGGCCAAAAATCACCCCTATTCCAATGAAACTTCCTAAAATTATACTAACTACAATAATTACCTTTTTATTCGGAGCACTTTTTTCAATAGGCACCTTCGCTGGTTCTAAAATAGTAAATGCTGGCGTTTGCTCGTTTACTGTAATTTTTGCCTGCTCTAATTGTTGGGCCAAGCCTTTATAAATAGTAGATGCCATATCATACTCATCACTTAACCTCTGAAACTCCAGATCCACTCGTTCAGTAACCATGTTCCGATGTTTGTCTTTGTAATTATAAAAGGAACTTTGAGCAAACTCGTACTGCTTTTTTTTATCGTTATATTGTCCTTGTACAAATTCCAAATGCTCACGGGCCTGTTTCGTTTTATATTTAATAATATAGTCTTGCAATAACTCAACTGCTTTTTGAACTAATTGCGCAACTAAAACCGGTTCACCAACTTCAGCGGAGACATTGATTAAACCAGTCTTTTTGTCGACTTCAACAACTATCACTTCTTCTACAGCTGCCATTGCCAATAATTCTTCTTCACTCAAATTGAGCACTCCATAATCAGGCAAATCGAGTTCTTTTTCATCTTTGAATAATAAGGCATCTTTAATCGTCCAGGGCAATAGAATAGTGTACTTTATTACTTTACTCCCAAACGTCTCCAAAGTGTCAGCCACTGCATATTCATATAAAGAAACTGGCTCAACATATTCTGTAAAATGAAACTTCTGATGCACCATTTCTTTTTTAAAGGGATATGAATTAACCACCTGTGGATATATCTCAGCAGGAATACCGGACGTACCGCCCATCATTGAGCCAATGTTAATACCTGCCATACCAGCTATAGCACCAAGGTTTCCTAAACTGCCTCCTTGCTTTTCTTCAGACGGAATCAATGTACAATAAGCTCTATATTTAGCTGGACTTGTAAATGCTATTAATAATCCTATAAAAACTGCGATTCCAACTGAATAATAAATCGTCTTTCGGCCATTCCAAATAGTCTTGACAAGAGCGATTAAGTCTATCTCGTCGTCTTTGATAATTTGAAGTTGATCTTGTTCCTTATTTATTGTCATTATTTTTGAACTGATGGCTGCTAGTATATAGTTAACAGCAATATATAATACTTTAACTCAAAATATTTTAGTTACCCATTTTATCGGCAATAGTTACTATCGTTAATGATAAAGAAGCCAATGCACTGGCCATAGCAATCCATGCTGTTGCAGGTAAAGGTTCCTTATGCGGTTTTTCAGGCACTACAACTTCAGAGCCTGGCATCACCTTAGGGTAGCTTCTAAAAAACAAGAAACTTTTAGTCGATGCTGCTGCCCCATTGGGATAAATGACATATGATTTTCCTTTTTTGGCTCTTAAACTAAATCCTCCACCAGATTGCACATAATGCTTTAAACCTTTTCCATCAATATAGGATGTTGATAATGGATTTAGTACCCCTCCGGTCACCTTAACAGTCTGTAATTCGCGAGGTATCACCAACTCATCTCCATCCTGAAGGAAAATATCCTCCTTTTCACCAGGATTCTTTAATATTTTTTCTAAATCTATGCTTACCACATCAAACCCCAAATCATCAAACACTAAAGAAGTATCCGATGCGATTAATTGTTCTCGCAGGCGTTTTACTTTCTGAGATACTTCAACTTTACGTGTTAGCATCGCCCCCTTGGCATAGGCGTTAGGTGATAAACCACCTGCTCGTTGAATAATTGTTGAAACCCTTTCTTTTTTTGATGTTAAGCTAAATTGACCGGCATAGTTAACTTCTCCAAATACATTTACAACCGATTTTTTTTCATAGCCTGGCGACTGACGCACGAAGACCTGGTCGTATGGGCTCAAAATAAATTTGGCATCTTCGCCGTTCATTTTCAGGTCACGTGATATTGTAAATTGGTAGACATGTGCAATTTTATCACCAGCTTTCTGTGCCTCATCATATGATAATCGTCGGGAGATCTCGATAAACGCTTCTGATGCTGACTCTTTAAAACCTCCTGACTTAAATACCAGGTCAGATAAGGTCATGTCTTCATTATAATCAAATTCTCCAGGGTATTGTACTTCACCATATATTTGAACGGTACGAATTTCGCGTAAATCATCAATTGATGAGATAGTCACCATATCCTCGCGTTTTAGTTCAATATCTTTTTCGCCTCTAAGTACTTCACCTACATTAAAGGTGATATTCTGTAGTGTCAAGTCATCCATCAGACGCGTTACCAAACCACGGTTAAGAAAAACGTCTTCACGAATGCCATCAGCCTTATCTATTAACTGCTTTAATGTTAAACCTTCTGTTAACTCATAATTACCGGGACGGTAAACGGCACCTTCAATACTCACTTTATTTTCATAACGCTCCAAAACAGTACCGGCAAATACACTGTCACCGCTCTGAACTATTATCTTTTCATAATTCTCAGCCAATACATCTTTAAAAGCACGTTGACGGGAAGTCGTTCTGTATAATTCAATTCGATGGGTATAAGCATCTTCAGTAAAGCCTCCTGCATATTCCACCAGGTCACTAATCTTTTCTTCGCCTTTTGCCTCGAATATGCCATTGCGTTTAAACTCGCCTCCGACTTTTACTCGTTTTTCATAGGTTGGAACCAAAATAACATCACCATCGCTCAAGTGAACGTTTATTTCGCTTTTTCCCTTGATCAAAAATTCGTATACATCTAAAGTGGCTTGTAGTTCTCCGTTACGAATCACCTGTATATTACGGAACGACCCATCTTTATTGGGTCCACCAGAAAGGTATAATGCATTAAATGCTGTGGCTGTTCCAGGCAAGGTATATGTTCCCGGCAGAAACACTTCACCAATCACATTGACTTTGATCGATTTTACTGTACCCACATTGATACTTGCAAAAGTTCTTGGGTTGGCTGACTTAAGATCACTATATATAGATGTCAGTTTACTAAAAATGCGCTTTTGTGCAGCCTCCTGGAACAATCCTCCTACCTGCACAGGACCAACATTTGGTATGTTAATGGACCCATTTTTATCAATCAACAAATTGTAACTCTGTTGCGATACACCCCATACATCAATTAGAATTTCATCACCAGAACCCAGCACATAAGATGGTGGAACAGGTAAATTGATATTTGGCTCGAAAGTTAAATTTTCGTTATTAAAGAATGAAAATCCGAAAATACGTTGATCTACAGATGAAGAATCAACCTCCCTTTTAACAGATTCTGTCATACCAGATTCTACAGGCATGGTTGTACCGACTCCTATTTGATGAGCCGCTGTTCCGCCGGTTAACTTAATTTCATTAATACGCTGTTGTAATTTTGCAATTTGATCCTGACTCATACCTCGAGCTTGAGCCAATGCAATGGCTTGTTGTTCAGACAACCCACGTTTTTCCATTTCCTGGATCATGCGCATTACCTGAGCATCACTTAAATCGTCGACATTAACCGACTTGACATCTACAGAGTTGGGGTTAATACTTTGCGCCTGAATAGTAACAGCGCTAAAAGTAATTAAAAGAAAAAATAATAAACAACGTAATCTCATTCGTGTTTCTTTTTTTGAACCTTGGATGTTCTCTTGTTATTTTATGATACACTACTGTTTCCTTACCCCCATTTTGTTATAACCAACTGATTAGAGGGAGGCGATATAAAGAACTGACTATTAACAGCCTGACAATAACACATCTTTTCCTACGAAAAAGACGCCGCGAAGTTATAGATAAATACTAACATTCGCATATTTATATAGTAGTTTTTCAACATAATAATCATCGAAATTAATCAGGGTTGATTATCTGCCTTAACTACTCTTTAAAAAACCGTTTTTGGAAAAATAATATTATAAAAATACCTATAGTAATGGATGAATCGGCAATATTAAAAACCGGACGAAAGAAGATAAACGGATTACCTCCAACATACGGGAACCACTCAGGATAGCGCCCCTCGATTAAAGGGAAATACAACATATCCACTACTTTTCCGTGTAGGAAAGATGAATATCCTCCCGCTTCAGGCATAAAAGTTGCGATTTGTCCGTAGCTATGGTCGAAAATAATCCCATAAAACGCACTGTCAATAATATTACCCAAAGCACCGGCCAGAACCAAACCGACACAATAAACCAGGCCATTTGGCGCACCCTTTTTAGTCAAATTAACCATATACCAGCCAATTCCTACAACTGCAACAATTCTGAATATACTCAGAAACGCTTTTCCAAACTTACCTGCTAACTGCATCCCAAAGGCCATTCCGTTGTTTTCAACAAAATGAATGATGAACCAATTACCCAATACAGGAATCTCATCTCCTAACATCATATGGGTCTTGATGTAAAATTTACTGACCTGATCAATCAGAAGAATGATGAATATAATTAGAAATGATTTTTTTAATACTGACATAGTTACATTGTTATAGCAAACGCTTGTTGTACTTACGCACGAAACATATTCTTGTTTCGTATTTTTAAGCTAAAATAACAGTTCCGATTTAACGCACAAATGACCAATGGATAAAGCTTCTCCATTGGTCACCTTATTTTTTTGTTGTTAAAGCCAATCACACAATTTTCTACTTCTGTCCTTGCTTAGCCTCAACACTCAAAGTTGCATGCGGCACAGCTTTTAAACGCTCTGCAGGAATTAGCTTCCCTGTTACACGACACAAGCCATACGTTTTGTTCTCAATACGAACCAAGGCTGCAGAAAGATGCTGAATAAATTTTTGCTGACGCTGGGCCAACTTACCAGCTTCTTCTTTTGACAACACAGCCGCACCTTCTTCCAATACTTTAAAAGTAGGTGATGTATCCTGCGTATCATTACCATCCTGATGAGTAATGGTATTTCTCAGCAATTCATAATCTTTCTTGGCCTTATCAAGTTTCTTCAGGATAATTTCTTTAAACTCCTGAAGTTCTTCATCTGAATAACGGGTTTTTTCAGCCATAACGACTAAGTTTTAGTTATCAAACAAACCACTTATGCTTTTTCAATGTGCATAGCGGTGGCTATTTCATCATCAATCTCAACGGTTGTAACACCATCATTATTGCATTGATCCACTAATTTCACCTCCATTGCAAGCGTCTGCGCCCCGATGTAGTCTGCATGCTTTTCCACAGCTGCATTAATAGCATCGTGTCGTTGTATTTGCAACCTGATTTTATCAGTCACATCAAAACCTGAATCCTTACGCAGGTTCTGAATGCGATTAACAAACTCACGGGCAATACCTTCTTCTCGCAATTCATCTGTCACATTAATATCCAATGCTACAGTTATCTTACCTTCATTGGCAACTAACCAGCCTGGAATATCCTCTGACATGATTTCAACATCCTCTAGTGATAGAACGATGGATTGTCCGTTGACATCCAGTGTATATTGTTCTTCTTTCTCGAAGATAGCAATTTCTTCCTGACCCATGGCATTTATTGCCCCTGAAATTACTTTCATGTTCTTACCATGCTTTGGGCCAAGAGTTTTAAAGTTTGGTTTAATCTTCTTCACAAGGATACCTGCATCTTCTTTCAGGTATTCCATATCCTTTACATTCACCTCAGTTAATACCAAATCCTTTATAGCTTCCAACTGATGTTCAAAAGCGGCATCCAGAATAGGAATCATGATCTTATTTAATGGTTGACGTACCTTCAGGTTCACTTTGCGGCGTAAGCCCAGTACCATTGATGATATGGATTGTGCATATTCCATACGCTCTTCAAGCTCTTTATCGATCATTCCTTCATCAAATGATGGAAATTCAGCCAGGTGAACAGAAACATCAGAATAATTACCTGACATCTTGTTCAGATCGATAAATAACTGATCGGTGAAGAATGGCGCAATTGGAGCTGATATTAAAGCTACAGTCTCTAAACACGCGTACAATGTTTGGTAAGCAGCCAGCTTATCTTCATTCATCTCACCTCCCCAGAAGCGCTTACGGTTCAAACGAACATACCAGTTACTCAGGTTCTCCATCACAAACTCCTGAATAGCTCGACCGGCACGTGTTGGCTCATAGCTTTCATAAGCCTCAGTTACTTCTTTCACCAACGAATTCAATAAAGACATCACCCATCGATCAATCTCAGGACGTTTCTCAACGGGAACCAAGGCCTCTTTGCCGTTAAAGCCATCAACATTGGCATAAAGAGCAAAGAACGAATAGGTATTATATAGTGTTCCAAAGAATTTACGCTTTACTTCGTCTACTCCGGCAATATCAAACTTCAGGTTATCCCATGGCTGAGCATTGGTTATCATATACCAGCGCAGTGGATCTGAACCATACTTTTCAATTACTTCAAAAGGATCAACACCGTTACCAAGGCGCTTCGACATCTTATTACCTTTCTTATCCAATACCAATCCGTTAGAAATGATATTTTTAAAAGCTACAGAATCGAATAACATAGTTGCAATGGCATGAAGGGTAAAGAACCATCCACGCGTTTGATCAACACCTTCAGCAATAAAGTCGGCAGGATATACCTGATCGAATCCTTCTTTATTTTCAAAAGGATAATGCATTTGTGCATAAGGCATTGCACCTGAATCGAACCACACATCAATCAAATCGGACTCACGGTGCATTGGCTGTCCATTATCAGATATCAATACAATACCATCCACATGATGACGGTGCAGATCTATCTTCTCGTAGTTATCCTTTGAATTATCACCCACCTCAAAACCTTCGAATGGATTTTTCTCCATCAAACCGGCTTCAACAGCTTTGTTTATTTCGTTCATTAACTCCTCAACAGAGCCAATGCATTTTTCTTCGGTTCCATCTTCTGTTTTCCAGATTGGAAGCGGCGTACCCCAGTAGCGCGAACGACTCAGGTTCCAGTCCACCAAGTTCTCCAACCACTTACCAAAGCGACCTGTTCCTGTTGAGCCAGGCTTCCAGTTGATGGTTTTATTCAGCTCAATCATGCGGTCGCGAACCGCTGTCGTCTTAATAAACCAACTATCCAACGGATAATATAACACTGGTTTATCCGTACGCCAACAGTGCGGATAGTTATGGACATGCTTCTCGACCTTAAACGCCTTATTCTCTTTCTTTAACATCACAGAAAGATCAACATCAAGTGTAGGCGCATCTGCTGACAATGATGCATCGTAGTCATTCTTCACAAAACGACCCGCATATTCACCATAGGCTTCTTTATTCACGAACTCAGCCACGAATGCCTCATCCAGATCCTCAATTTTGAAGAATTTACCAGACTTGTCAACCATTGGCTGACGCTTACCTTCTTTATCAATTAAAATAAGCGGTGCGATACCTGCTACTTTAGCCACACGGTCATCATCAGCACCAAAAGTAGGCGCGATATGTACAATACCAGTACCATCTTCAGTGGTTACGTAATCACCCAAAATAACACGGAATGCATCACCATCAGGATTCACCCATGGCATCAATTGCTCATAGCGAACACCTTCCAGATCAGTTCCCTTATAATCGGCAACTACTTTAAACGGTATTTTTTTATCTCCTGGCTGATAAGCATCGAAATCCAGTTCAGCATTCTTTGGATTAAAATAATTATTAACCAGTGATTTGGCCACAATAACCGACACTGGCGCACCGGTATATGGATTATATGACTTAACTTTTACGTATTCAATTTTGGGTCCGACTGCCAAAGCTGTGTTTGAAGGCAATGTCCATGGTGTAGTTGTCCATGCCAGGAAGCTTAAATCTTCATCTCCTTCAAATATACTCTCAGACACATCGTTACGCACAATCTTAAACTGGGCGGTACATGTAGTGTCTTTTACATCACGGTAACAACCAGGCTGATTCAATTCGTGCGTTGATAAACCTGTACCCGCTGCCGGCGAATAAGGCTGAATGGTATAACCTTTATACAGCATACCTTTTTTATACAACTCTTTTAACAGCCACCACAAGGTTTCAATATAGCGGTTATCGTAGGTAATATACGGATCATCCATATCAACCCAGTAACCCATTTTATGCGTTAAATCTTCCCACAGGTCTGTATATTTCATCACATCCTTACGGCAAGCCTCATTATACTCAGCAACAGTAATGGTTTTACCAATATCTTCCTTGGTGATACCTAAAGCTTTTTCAACACCCAACTCCACCGGTAAACCGTGCGTATCCCAACCAGCTTTACGCTTTACGTGGAATCCTTGCTGTGTTTTAAAACGACAAAAAATATCCTTAATAGTACGCGCCATCACGTGGTGAATACCAGGAATACCATTAGCAGACGGTGGTCCCTCGTAGAACACGAACGTCGGTTTACCTTCTCTGGTAGTGATGCTTTTCTCAAATGCTCCATTTTCCTCCCAGGTTTTCAAAACATCTTTGTTAACCTGAGACAAATTCAATCCTTTATATTCCGGAAATTTTGCGCTCATTAATTCAATATTTTACCCTTAATTTTAAAAAGTTTACAAATATAGATGTTGGCATAGTGAAAAACAAATGATTCTGAACACTTAAACAAAGGATAAATCAGTTTTATTTAAACTTCCCTTTAATCACTTTAAATAAGCATTTCACTAAACAATTGCGGAAATTAATCATTATTCGAATCAAAAATATACTTACTTTTGCGCCATCAATAACATTTGTATAAACTATTAATTACACATCACTTATGAAAAGAATCGTATTTTCATTGGTTGCGGCTATGGCTATTGGGGTAGTTGCAAAAGCCCAGAACTTACAGGTACACTATGACTTTGGGGACGAGCGCAAGATGATCACTACTACATTAGAAATGTTTAAGCCTGACAAATATGGTAGCACTTTCTTCTTTGTGGATATGGATTACAGCAACGAAGACCACAGAGGCATTGATAATGGACTTTCATTAGCCTACTGGGAAATTGCCCGTAGTTTCAAATGGAGTGAAACACAAAAATTTGAACCTCGCGTAGAATTCAATAGCGGTAGAGCTTGGTTTGGTCCTATTGAAAATGCGTGGTTAGTTGGTGGTCAGTATACCTTTAACAATGCTGATTTTTCAAAAATATTAACCATTCAGGCCAACTACAAAACCATTAAAGATAAAAATGATGCTTCGTTTCAGCTAACTGCTGTTTGGGGAATTCATCTAATGGAAGGTAAACTTTCTTTAACTGGTTTTGCTGACTTCTGGAAAGAAGATATGGACTGGAGTTTCTTTGGTGAAGAAAATACTGAATTTCGTTTCTTAACAGAACCTCAGGTTTGGTATAACATGAACAGCAATCTTTCATTAGGTGGTGAAGTAGAAATCAGCAGCAACTTTGCACAAAATGGTTTCCAGGTTAATCCAACTTTAGCAGCCAAGTGGACTTTCTAATTTAACTTAGTACGATCATGTTAGAAAAATTCTTCAAATTATCAGAAAATAAAACCACTGTTAAAACGGAAGTAATCGCTGGTATTACTACGTTTATGACAATGGCATACATCCTTGCTGTTAACCCGGATATTCTTTCGGCTACAGGCATGGATAAAGGTGCTCTTTTTACCGCTACTGCCATTTCGGCTGCCATAGGTACATTGGTAATGGCTCTGTGGGCTAAACTTCCTTTTGCTTTAGCTCCGGGTATGGGACTAAACGCATTCTTCGCATTTGGTGTTTGTATTGGAATGGGTATGAGCTGGCAGTTTGCGTTAACTGCTGTATTCCTCGAAGGTATATTATTTATTTTAATGACTGCTTTCAACATCAGAGAGCTGATCATTAATGCCATCCCAGGAAGTATCAAAAATGCGATCTCTGTGGGTATCGGCTTATTCATTGCGTTCATTGGAATGAAAAATGCCGGTATTATTGTGGCACACGATGCAACTTTTGTGCACTTGGGCGATATGAAAAGCGGAGCGGTACTTCTTGCGCTTGGTGGTATTGTTATAACAGGTGCATTATTAGCACTTAAGGTTAAAGGCGCTTTATTGATTGGTATGATCATTACTACATTAGTAGGCTTACCAATGGGCGTCACTCAATTACCACACTTCGACTTCTCTGTTCCTTCAATTTCATCTATTGCCTGGAAGTTTGACTGGTCATGGACCAGCTCCGCCGAGGGTATATTCACGATGATCACCGTATTGTTTACATTCTTATTTGTTGATATGTTTGACACTGTTGGAACACTTATTGGTGTATCAACCAAGGCGAAAATGATCAATAAAGATGGTCGTATCCCGAATGTTAAGCAGGCTCTTATGGCTGACTCGATTGGTACAACTGTTGGTGCAGCATTAGGTACCTCAACTGTTACAACATACGTTGAATCAGCTTCTGGTGTTGCTGAAGGTGGCCGTACCGGTTTAACTGCTCTAACTACTGCAGGATTATTCATACTGGCATTGTTCTTATCACCTTTATTCCTTATGATTCCAGCTGCAGCTACTGCTCCGGCATTGGTATTGGTAGGTGTAATGATGATGACACCTATCCAGAATCTGGATTTAGATGATTTCACAGAGTCAATTCCTGCATTCTTTACTTTAATTATGATGCCTTTAACTTTCTCAATTGCTGAAGGTATCGTATTTGGTATTTTATCATATGTGGTGTTAAAACTACTTACAGGAAAACACAAAGACATTTCAATTGTAGCTTATATTCTGGCTGTATTGTTTGTTCTTAAGTTTGTTTTCATGTAGGATAAGCATAAAGTTACTTAGTAACTAAAAGTTATATAGAGGCCTTTCAACAGATCGGCCTCTTTTTTATGCTTAGGTTAATTTAAATAGACACGGTAACAAATCCGTTCCTTTCATTAAGCTCATTTCTGCTGTCACCCATGTTGACCATTCCTTTTGGGAAAGAGAATAAAATCCACACTTCTTAAAGGTATTTAATGAAGCTAAATTAGAAGATTCAACGTAAGCAACTATAAATTCGAATCCTTCTTTCTTACAAAACTCCACATTAGCTTTAAGTAATTTAAAGCCAATATTCCGTCTTCGGTATAAGGTTCGTACTGCGATACCATTAACAACACAATAATGATATGGCTTTTCCTGAAATCGCCCCAGCAGAACTTTACTCAAGCCCATTGTTTTACCCTTCTTATTCAATGCATAAAACTCACGCTGAGGCAAGTCTTCTCCGTTGAATGAAACTTGGGTCTTAATTGACTTTATTAACACTTTCTGCCGTGAAATTCCCGAAAACCTATAAAAATGATATAAGATGTGGCTTAATACTCTATTAATTAATTCAGGATACTCCATGAATTAAATATATCAATAATCTTTCAATAACTATATTTGCAAAAAACAGATTGAAGATGCTAACACAACCAACATTGTTACTTGACAAAGCTAAATGTCTGGCCAACATAGAACACATGGCTTCTAAAGCAAAAAATGCCAATGTACTGTTCCGCCCTCATTTCAAAACGCATCAATCTGCCGAAGTGGGCAGCTGGTTTCGCGAGTTTAATGTGGAATGCATTACGGTATCGTCAATTAAAATGGCAGCATACTTTGCTCAAAATGGCTGGAATGATATCACCATCGCTTTCCCGGCAAATATTCGTGAATGGTCATCAATAAATGAACTTGCATCAAAAATCAATATTAACATAGTTATTGAATCAACAGAAACGATTAAAGCTCTTGAGCAAAACCTGACCAATCCGGTTGGTACATATATAAAAACTGACACCGGTTATGGAAGAACAGGTATTAATGCTGAAGACTACGCTAGCATGCAGGCACTTTTAAAAGAACTTAAAACGTGTAAAAATCTGATTTTTATCGGTTTCTTATGCCATGCCGGTCACACTTACAATGCTAATTCCAAAGAAGAGATCATTAAGATAATGGAATCATCACGCCAGCAATTACTCGCGCTGAAAACCTTCATGGCCAATGATTTCCCTTTGATACAAATATCTTACGGCGATACTCCTTCTTGCTCGTTATCTGACAACTATGAAGGCTTTGACGAAATTCGCCCAGGCAATTTTACTTTTTACGACAACATGCAAGCCAAACTTGGTTCATGCAATATCGACAACATTGCTGTTGCAATGGCATGCCCTGTTGTAGCCAAACATCAGGAGCGTGGCGAAATTGTGATACATGGCGGTGCCGTTCACTTTTCAAAAGATCAGTATGTAATAGGTGAACAAGCTCAATTTGGCACTGTCGTTACTTTGAATGAATACACTTGGGATACATCTGAGCAATTAGGGTACATAGCCAAACTATCGCAGGAACATGGTATTATTAAAATGGACAAGCAAAACTTTAACAAAGTCAAAATAGGCGACATGCTGGCTGTTCTTCCCGTTCACTCATGCCTGACAGCTAATCTGATGAAGGAATATACAACAACAGATGAACAGGTGATAAAAATGCTTATTTAGAGCCACACCTTTAAGCATTTTATCATAGAAGAAGCTTTACTGTTTTACCTGCTACGCCCTTAATCAACTAGAACATAGTTGTATCTAGTGGCTTAATCAATAGACAAGCTTCATGCAATAAGCCTTTAACCTTTTCTGTCTGAACTGGTCAGCATACGCCCCACAAGAAGTGCCATTATAATAACCAGGTAAAACTGTCCCGACAAGGTAATCATCAACGCCAGTGATTTGGCCACAGGTGTTACTGGCAACAGGTCACCATAACCCAATGTAGTCATTGAAACAAAGGTGTAATAGAACGAATCGTAAATGTGATTGATCTGTGTTGCCTCACCAAAATTAAAAGCTCCGGCAAAACGGTATGTGACCATATCGATCAAAATACCAAAACCGACACCAATTAAAAGATATCCATTGATCGCTTCAATGATCACCAGGCTATTAACATCTTCTTTGGTCGATAAACGCCTGATAAACTTCAGTACCCGTAACATAAAAAACACAACCAGCCATAGTGTTGCCAGGTAATTGATCACCTCTAAGTCGGCAATACGCGTAATCCATATGGCGACAAAGGCTATAAGAACCTGAAAAAGGACCTTGGGCTTGCCCTCTTCACTTGTGGCAACAGTTGAAATAAGGACAATAAGACTAATAAATATTTCAAACAAACGAAACCTGATAAACCCGGTTAGTAAAGGAAGGACGAAAATTGTAAAGCATAATATAATCAGCAATCCCCAATTACTCATTAGCTGCCTGATATTATGACTTATATCCAGACGTTTAATCATTCTCATAGGACACAATTAGTTGGTTATAATAACAAATCTAAATTAATCCTGAATAAATCGGAACACTTTTTGATAATTCACGTTCAATACTTCAAATTGAATAACTCAAATCGAAAATGAAACAACTATTACCAATACTTATTGGTCTAATGCTGCTTTCGGCATGTGCCAGTAAACGTAACTACAATAAGGCTCAAAAATTCGATGAAGCTGGTTTATACTCCGATGCTGCCGCTCTTTATTATAAATCACTCAAAGCCAATAAAAATAACATTGATGCCAAACTGGGGCTTCAAAGAACCGGGCAACTTGTACTGGAAGATAAAGTTGAGGCATTTAAAAAACAATATAACAACGGAACCGCAAAAGATGCGGTCTACGCATATAGGAAAGCCGAAAGTTACTACAATCAGCTATCCGCACTTGGTGTAAAGCTGATAATGTCAGAAGAGCAAAAAGAGTATTACCTTGAAGTTAAAGACAAGTACCTTGACATATTATATCAGCATGGCATGAAGGCTCTTAACCTTGAAGAGTTTAAGAATGCCGAAACACAATTCGCTGAAATCCTTTCAATTGACAAAAGCTTTAAAGATGTTCAGTCACAATGGATAACAGCCAAATACGAGCCTGTGTACCGACATGGTAATGAATTGATTCAAACCAGCCAGTTCAGAAGTGCTTACACTGATTTTAACACCATCAACTCGGCTACCAAAGGTTACAAAAACAGCATTGAGCTGCAGAATATGTGCCTTGAAGAAGCAAAAGTTACGGTAGCAGTATTACCATTTTCTTACAAATACCGAAACTACAGAAACTACACTTCAACTATGAAAAACAGTGTAGTAAGCGAACTATCGCAAATTAAATCACCTTTTTATCAGCTCATCAGCGATGAAGCCATTAAGACTGTGCCCGACTGGACAAAAACAAAAGATCTGAGTATGGCATTAAAATACGCCAGACAATTTGGTTCTGAATTTGAAGCAAAAACCATTTTGACTGCCCGTATTGACAAGTATATTAAGTCGCAGGGACAACTCAGGAAAGAAGAAAAGAAAGGTTACCTGAAGCAAATCGTTGAAGTGACCAACACGGAAACAAAACTAAAGGAGCAGAAGGTAAAATACACCAAGGTACGCTATTATGAGTATTCGCAGGAAAACAGCATCATCATGTCGTTGAGTTATGACCTGGACCGCATTGACAAGGATGAAAAGGCATTTGCCGATAATTACTATGGCGAAAAGAAGGATAAGATCCACTACGCTAAATTTGACGGAAGCTATAAGCAACTTGTTGCAGGTACATGGAAATACATTGATAAAGATTCTCCTGAAGATAGCGTTTACGATTCGGAGCAGTCAAACAAACAATTGCACGAACTTTTCAAAAACAAGAAGGAAATTCAATCTATTGCCAGTCTTGAAAGTAACTTATTAAAAGAATGTGCTCAACATGTTTCTAAAAATCTGACTAACTACAAACCAGAAAATTAACAGAAATGAAATTGTTTACATATCTCTGTTTGCTCATTGTTTTTATGGCAGGCTGCTCTTCTAAAAAAAAGGAAGCTGAATTACTGGAACTATCCAAACCACAATGGCTAAAAGAACGACCAGTTTCAAACAGCTATTTTTATGGCATCGGAACCACCCCTAAAGTTGGCGGTACAGTTTTCTATACTGAGCAGGCAAAGGAAAAAGCTTTGGCTGATTTAGCGAAACAAATAAGCACTAAAATTAAAAGCGAGCAGAGCCTGTATCGAATGGAAGACAATAAAGGTGTTTATGAATACATTCAGAGCCGGGTTAAAGCCACTTCAAATGAGTTTTTAGAAGGTTATGAGTTTGTTGACCAATGGGAAGATCTGGACTATTTCTATTCATTTTACCGCTTGTCTAAAAGTGAGTTTTATTCATTAAAGGCAAAGCGCAAACAAGAGGCACTGGAATTGTCGTATCAAAAGTATGAACAGGCTCTTAATGCCCAAAAGCAAAAGGACTTTATACTTGCCATGGAACAATATGCTGCCGGCATCGATGCCATCAGCGGCTATCTTAATGAGCAAACCATGTATGAATCGCCTCTTGGAAACATTGACTTATTTGAAGTTAATAAAGATGCTTTGGGCGATTTGATCAGCTCTCTTAAGCTGACCTTTGATATTGAAAGCCTTAGCGCCAAATCTCAAGCTAAACTACCTGAAGGCAAAGCAATTTTGCATGTAAGCTGCAATGCTTATCCCGCCAAAAACATTCCTGTTCGCTTTAACTACAGCGGCGGCTTTTTGGTAACCGATAAATATAAAAGCAGCACGCAAGGATCCATTCGATCTCCCGAGTTTGAGATGTCAGACAAACAAGAGGAAAGCCTTAAGGCCAGCATCGATTTAAAATCTCTTGGCCGCCAGATAACAAAAAACCTGATCGTACGACAATTAGTGGAGAGACAAAAAACAAACAGCACAAGCCTGATTATAAGCCGGCAATAGCAGCATATGAAGTGGCATAGGCAATAAACTAATAAAATAAGATTCCATGGTTCTTAAGCTATTGGAATCTTTTTTTAACCGTTCCTCCTTTTCTCTTGAGGATCAACATCCCCGCATTCGTTTTTCAAGCATATAAAACTCCTGAACTGACATCCGCACATAAAAAAAAGAAACCACAGTCTGATAAGCAACTAATATCAAGCTGTGGTTCTGAATAAGTATAACAAAGGATTATATCCTTTATAAGACCAACTACATATTATAATGAAGCACACCTGTTGGCCCCAGCGGAAAACCACTTAACAGCCAAAGTGCCAGCAAAATCATCCAAGAGAATAAAAACACCATTGAATATGGTAACATGGTAGATACAATTGTTCCAATACCAGCTTTCTCATCGTACTTCTGGAAATAAACGATAATAAGGGCGAAGAAGCTCATCATAGGTGATATAATATTGGTAGCGCTGTCACCAATGCGGTACACCACCTGCGTTAATTCAGGTGAATAACCCAGCATCATAAACATCGGCACGAATATAGGCGCTAAGAGTGCCCATTTGGCCGAAGCACTTCCCATAACCAGGTTAATTAACCCGCAGAATAAGGCAAACAGCAACATCAGTGGAATAACTGACAGGTTCAATTCATTGATGGCATTGGCTCCGTTAACAGCCATTACAAGCCCCAGGTTACTCCAGTTGAAGTAGGCCACAAACTGTGCGGCAAAAAACACTAAAACAAGGTAAGGTCCTAATGATTTAGCAGCCTCTCCCATGGCTCCCATTATGTCTTTATCGTTTTTGAATGTGCCGGTTATTTTTCCGTACACGATACCGCATGTACCTGCCCAGATAAACAGAACAGCAACGACACCTTTAAGCAAAGGCGATGTTAATAGCTGACCATCTGCACCACGCAAGAAGCCATTCTGTGGAATTAAGCCCCAGGCCATAATTAACACAAATAGAACTGACACTATACCCACCCACATCAGGCCTTTTTTCTCGGTTGATGATAATTCATCCAAACGGGTTTCTTCTTCAGATACTTCTCCTGTGTATTCTCCAAATCGGGGAGCAATGATCTTTTCCGTCACCCAGGTACCAACCAGGGCCACCATAAAGGTTGAAACGACCATAAAATAGTAATTACTCACCGGATTCACCGTATAGGTTTTATCAACAATATGGGCAGCTTCTTCTGTTAAACCGGCCAGAAGCGGATCAATCGTTCCAATGATCAGGTTAGCACTAAATCCTCCTGATACACCTGCAAATGCAGCTGCCATTCCAACCAAAGGATGGCGTTTCGCTACCAGAAAAATAACTCCGCCCAGGGGCACCAATAACACATACCCGACACTTGATGCCACATTGGAAACTACTCCGGCTAAAATGATCACAAATGTTAATAGACCCTTGGGTGCAGCCAATACCAATTTTCTAATCAGGGCCCCGATCAAATCCGATTTCTCGGCTAATCCAATACCCAGCATAGCTACAACTACAATTCCCATCGGGGCAAAGTTGGTGAAGTTTTTAACCATTTCAGTCAATATCCGGTTAAGCCCTTCAACCGACAAAAGGTTAATAACATTAATAGCTTCACCGGTGGTTGGATGCTCAGCAGTGGCACCCATCCATGCAAACAAACCTGAGAACAGCAACACAACAACAGCAAATATCCCAAACAATAAGGCGGGATGCGGAAGTATATTTCCTACTCTTTCAACTCCATTTAAAAATATATCAACAAACGACTTTTTCTTTTTTACGGCCGTACCCATACAATAAAAGTTTTACTATTATGAAACGCCGAAAATATAAAAAAAAGCAAAGCATTGAAGAAGAATTGCTCTTACACACGTGTGTTATACAGCATAGTGACTTTATATTCTGTTTTGTCAAACTGTATTTGTGGAATGATCAAAATTTAGTATTGCAACAGTATATCTTACATCCCAATATCCCCACATCGTAACATCGAACATCCAAACATACTATATCCCAGCCCCGCTAAACCAGTTTTTAAAGTGAGATACTTTTTCACGACTGACGACCACCTCCTTTTCGAATGCCTGCTCAAACTGTATTTTCAGGCGGCTGTTTGAGTGAACCAACACATCCTGAATATGATTGATATTGACTATAAAGGAGCGACTGATGCGATAGAATGTAGCAGGATTCAGCATTTCCTCCAATTCCTCTAACTTAAAGTCGATGATGTAACGATTACCTTTAGTTGTTAGTATAAAAGCATTACGCCCTTCGGCATAAAAAAGCACAATTTTATCAGATGTAACAGACTTAATGCGCTCACCCAGCTTCACCATAAAGCGTTCCTTATAAGTTTTTCTATAGTGCAGCAAAGCCTCGTTTAGCTCCTCAAGCTTCAATCGCTGACTGGCTGATGAAAGGTTTTCGCGCAAACTTTCGAGCTTTTCCATACTTCTGAACAAGTCATCATAATCGAGCGGCTTTAGCAGATAATCGATACTATTGACCTTAAAAGCCTGAATAGCATACTCGTTATATGCCGTGGTGAAAATAACAGGCAAATTCAACTGCGTTTTATTAAAAATTTCAAAGCTTAAGCCATCTGACAAATGAATATCCATAAAGATCAGATCCACAGTATTAAGCGGATTTGATAACCATTCGACACTTGATACAATGGAATCAAGTTCACCTACAACTTCAATATTGCTATCGTAACGATTTAGCAGGTGCTTCAGGTTATCTACAGCCGGTTTTTCATCTTCAATAATTAGTACTCTCATGGTGGTTCAGATTATTCTTCCTCTATTTCAAATAAAGGTATATTGATGTGAATTTGTTGATTGTTATAGGATATTTCCAGTTGTTTTCTATCGCTGAAAAATGAATAAGCCTTATTAATGAGCGTTAAATTCCAGTCACTATTTCCATTTAAGCCAATTTTAGGATTATGACGACAGCTAAAAGTCAGGTTATCGCCTTTGCCCTCCAAAATGATATGCATTGGCTGATATTCGTTAATAATAGAGCGACTAACTAACTCCTGAATTAAAGAAGATAAAGTACATGGTATTATTTGTCGATACATCCAGTCGTCAGATAAACGGGCTTCAAAGGTAATGGTGTTGGTATGCTTCACATTTAAAATATGCAACAATGACTGACTGAGCTGCAATTCCTGTTGAAGTTCAACCAACTCAACATGGCGGTTATCGAGGTTGTACCGGTAAATTTTTGATAAGTGATTGACAAAGTGTTCTGCCAGTCGAGGCTGCGAGTGGACTATTGAAATTAAATTCTCCAATCCGTCATAAAGCAATTTGGGGTTTATCTGCATTTTAAACTTTTCCAAATCAGTCTCCATGCCTTTTCTCAGATCTTTCTCCTGTTTGTAATGTATCTGTTTATGAACAGCTAAAAAAGATGTGCTCACATGAATGATGGCATAAAGTATTGCCATGACACCATATACACTGTTAAATACAATTAATTCGGTGCCAAAATCACTAATAAATAAAACGAACCTGAAATACACACCCACCAGCAGGCTAATAAGAAGAACCGACAACACAAGGCATATAAAAGGAATCAGGACAATGCGCATTGAATGACTTATTTCCTTTGAATCAACAGTTGATTCTGCATTCGTTTTAAGCTTTTCCATCAGCGGAAAACGCTTATCTATCAATTTCAGCAATGCACGTAAACTCTCAAACAGAATAAACGTCAGCATGGTTGTAACGGCTACTTCCTGGCTGAAAAAATTAGAACTAAACTGATTAAGTGTATCAAACACCAGCAATATTAAAACATAAGCTACCACACCTAATGGGAATGGTAGCAGAAAACGTAGCCACTTTTGCTGATTATTTATTGTGAATGTTTTCATTCCAAACTCTTTAGTACCTGATAAGCTTTTGCTTTAACAACAATGGCAATACTACCATAAACGACTCATCTTTTGTTATTTCAACCTCTTGTTTGGTAAAATAAGCATATCGTTTTTTAATATTCTCAAGACCTATTTTGTGCGATACGTGTCGTTCCGGTTTTTTGAGTAATTGATTATCAACTTCAATAAAACCGGGCTTTCGTTCAAAATTATTGACCACTTCAATGCCGTTGTTTTTGTTGGAACGTATACATATCTTCAAGGGTTTTTCCTCAGAAAAGTGATTGTGCTTAACTGCATTTTCAACAAGCAACTGCAGGGTCATGGGAGGTATATAACTTGAATTTGCCTGGTTATTGAGCTCTATGTTTAACTCCAAAGCCTTTTCGAACCGAATACGAAGCAAGAAGTAATATGCTTTAATAAAGTCAACCTCGTGCCTGACCGAAACCAATTCCTTTTGGTGACTATTAAGAATATAACTGAATGTTTGTGCAAACTTGCGAATAAAGCCTTCGGTGGTCGAGGCATCGCGATGAATAAGTGATGCGATTGTATTGAGCGTATTGAACAGGTAATGCGGACTCAACTGACTTTTAAGTATTTCATACTGCAGCTTCAATCTCTCTCGCACCATCTTTTCACTTTCAATATTGGCTTGTATAAAACTGGTGAACGAATATTGGTATAGATCTACAAGAATGAATACCAGGTTGGAAAGCATGAAAATAATGAAAAACTTAATGGTTGCATCTCCTTTTTCCTCCATAAAAAGAGCAAAGGAAATATTCCCGTATTTAATGGCTATCAATAGTTTTACGCATACCCACAGAAATAATGCCGCAACAATCGTATTCGACACAAACTGTATTAAGAAGCGCGAAGACATCCCTTTTATCCATGGATAAATAACATTTAAAAGCCTGGTCAATAAGGTAAGAATACCAAATATCAGCCAGGAACTCAGGGTAAAAAAGGATATGGAATCAACATGTTCAGACAGCACCGGTAGGGTGCCATTTTCACTGTAATACAAATACAAAAAAATCAGTACACCATATAAAGTACTGACCAGTATCTGTGTTACCAGTTTTTTTGAAGAGTATAATTGGGTGTTGGTTGTCATTGAAATACTAAGTTAATGGATTAATTTAGATCTCAAAAAGGTATATGTCAATGAAAAAAAGATAAAATAGTCTTAATTAAGACTATTTTATCTCTCCATATATATTAGCTCAAAGTACGCAGTACACGATTCTTTTCGTATTCTGACTCCAGGTCTTTCGCCATCGACTTAAATATATAGGCCGTTGATGAGTTCTTATTATTGACGTGTGGACTTAGCCTTACCAATACAGCTGCTTTTTCAACATCAACATCAATTTGTTGTGTACACTCGATAACCTTAGCCGCCAGTGTTTCATTCATTGCCGGGCTATCAATCACGTAGCGCAACAACTCTTCTATCGTACTGTTTTGATCCATGCGGTTAACAAGACGGAAAAACTGGTTATAGTTGGTCTCGGACAATGGGAACTGAGCTACCACCTGACGCATAACAGCTCCTGCTCCATGCTGAAAATCGCCTACTAAACGATCAAGCGTTCTTAACAAACGATACATGGCCGCTTCCTCAAGTTTGTTTTTATTCAATAGATCAAGCAATACATTGTACATCTCCATCTCGCTGTCAAGGCCATTAAGTGTTTCAAAATAAGCATCCACCACTTCTTCATCATTAATAAACAAACGGTTGGCCTTACGCAAGATCAATCCACGCTGACTGTTTGAAGAAATTCCACGAGCTGTTTCCAGGTAATTCAGTAATGTCGACTTATCGCTTTTTCGCTTACCCGATTCAAGCGCTGCATCCAACAAGGCTGTTGTGATCTCACCTTTTAAAATATAGTAACTATCAGACATATCATCCAAAACATCTCTGAATGCATCCATTACCACCTCATCCTTTGGTAAGTATGGAATCAGATACAACATTAAAGCACCTTTTTCCCGTTCTGATGAAAAGTCATCAATAGCATGCAACATACTCACCCAGCTGTCATTAGATAATTTCTTGTTCTTTACCAGATGCTTTAATACATTTCCTTTTTCAGAGTTGATCTCCATCTCCTCAATGATGTCGAAATACCCTTTTCTTATTGCAAATTCATCAGTATAGAATTTGTTGAAAATACGTAAAGTCGATCCGCGTTCCGTATTATAGTCGTGGGTTGAAGTAGCATCAAGCACAGCTGCCAGCTGCTCGGTATTCAATTTATAGTTTTCAAGAATATGACGGATCAAAGTGCCTTTTGTGCTGTTGGATCGGACTTCTTCAATTTCATTTAACACAGGAACGATATCCTGGTTTTTCAATTGATTATCAAACACCAGTGTTTTCAGGAATGTATTTTTAGATGCCGAACTTCCTGATTTGTATGATGATGTTTTAATGGTAAACACATTCCATTCACTCGAATAGCTATACGTTGAGCTTGAAGGAAGGTCTTCCATCGCATCCAATACTGCTCTAAGTCCTTTTTTACTGTATAACTGACGTACGCGCGACTCAACACCCAAATCACTTCTTTTAACAATGTCGGGCAACACTTCTGCCAACCACTTTTTACCTTCAGGATCAAAAGCTGTTTCTGTTTTACCAACATAGTATTCATATGTAATCGTGCCTTTATCATCTGCATGAATAAATAAGCGTCTGTTATTACCAAAAGCTGTTTTATTAATCTCTACAAAACCATTAGCCGATATTCCGGTAATCATCTTATTATCCTCCGATAACTCAATAACACCTTTGTATTTTAAATCAAACGGGAAGTCAGACGATGCCGTACTTATTTTAACCTCCTTACGATAGTCTGCTGCCCTGAACTCAGCAACAGCTTCGCGAACTTCTTCACGCACTTTGCGATACTCTGCACGCATCTCGTCATAATTCACTCGCTCTGCCTTTCGGTTCTTATGCTTGTTGTCATCCGCCATTGCCGTTTGAAACACTGATGATAAAAATACAGCCAACAAAACAGCTACACTTAATTGGGTCCGGTGTGTAAATATTGCTCTCATAGGTATATTGTTTTAGTTGTTCATAAACATTATTTGACAATACAATATTAAAACAAGACTTCCCCTAAGAAAAACGAAAAGTAGTGAGTTGTATTAAAAATGTAGTGAATTGTAGAAGTAATGAAGCGGAAGAATATTTATCCGGTCTTAGCTTAAAAAAAGAGGCTCTTCGTCATATAAGTTTTATACAAAGCGCGCTAATTAACACGCAAAATCCGCAAAGTATATGACCTTATATTCATTTCTTTACGGACTTTGCATACTTTCTTTTTTTGCATTCCTGGCGAGAAAACTATTTTACTTTGGACAGCCTCAATATTGTGCTATCAGATGATCCTTTAAAAATTATAAAACCGGCTTACAAAGATCATCAATGGCTTTTAATTCCTCATCTGCAAATTCAAGGTTATTCAATGCTGCAAGGTTGTTTGCCAATTGTTGTGATGATGACGCACCAACCAGTACCGATGTCACTGTTTTGTTACTCAACAACCAGGCTATAGCCATCTGAGCCAGTGATTGGTCGCGCTTTTGTGCCATTTCATTTAGAGTAACAATAGCGTTTCTCTTCTCTTCCGTTAAAGCCGATTCTTTAAGAAAATGTGCTTTAGCCATTCGTGAATCAGACGGTATATCTTTCAGATAGCGATCAGTGAGCAGCCCCTGTGCCAATGGTGAGAACGGAATACATCCAATTCCCCTCTTATCAAGCACCTCTGTTAGTCCATTTTCAACCCACCGGTCAAACATATTATAACGTGGCTGATGAATGAGGCAGGGCGTTCCCAATTCGCGCAAAATCGATTCGGCTTTCTGCGTTTGTTCTGCACTGTAATTTGATAGTCCCACATACAAGGCCTTTCCCTGACGAACAATTAAATCCAGTGCCGCCATAGTTTCCTCAAGTGGGGTATCAGGATCGGGACGATGGTGGTAGAAAATATCCACATAATCCAGCCCCATACGTTTCAGGCTTTGGTCAAGACTTGAAACCAGGTACTTTTTCGAACCCCATTCCCCATATGGACCGTCCCACATCAGGTAACCTGCTTTGGTGGAAATAACCAACTCATCGCGGTAGGCTCTCATATCCTGTTTCAAAACCCTTCCCAATGTTTCTTCAGCTGACCCTGGAACAGGTCCGTAGTTATTGGCAAGGTCAAAATGCGTCACTCCGTTATCAAAAGCATACAACAAAATATCACGCGCATTACTAAAGACATCCTCTGAACCAAAGTTATGCCATAAACCCAGAGATATGGCCGGCAATTTTAAACCACTACGTCCGCATCGCTTGTATAGCATTTTGTCGTACCTGTTAGTTGAAGCCAAATAATCCATTATTATCGTATTTTAATCAGTTACAAATTCAATCATTTTCGTTAAAGCTGCCTGGCAGGCAGGACAAAAACCTTCAGCCTCATTGGTTTTCATGCGACAGTTAACTGCCGGTCGATAAACGCCCTTTTCAACATATCCGCCTCCTTCAAATACCCCGGAAACATCTTCATATTTCTTACTCACCGGGGTTGGAATTGGTGTTGATGGATCTACCAGGTGCTTCCATTTACTATCAAAGTTAACCAATGTAGTGATATTTGGTTGCCATGGCTCCACATTTAAATCAAAGAAATTTTGATAAGCTACATCTGAAGTATAATATTCATCGGCCAGCCCCCCGAAACCATGCCCGATTTCATGCAGCATAACTTCCCTGGCACTCGGATGATCAGAAGTACCTATTGAAAAATGATTATAAATACCTCCTCCTCCGTACTTATCAGAGTTAACCAGAACACAGATATGATCATAAGGGGCACACGCTGCTATATCACGAATGGATATAACATCGCCTGTTTCAAGGTAACGATCAATATAAAAGGTATTAAACGAAGAATTAACAGCCGTATTTACCCACTTATCCCTCCTCGGATTATCTGCCTCCGAATCTATTGAAGGAGAACAAACAGCCCAGAAATTGATCTTATGCTGTTGTGATTTATAAGGCTCCATGGATAAAATATAATCAGCCATTCTTTTTACATCGGCTTTAAATTTATCCATCTCATCCAATTGGTATCCTTCAGCAATAAAAGTCAAATCGACCATATTGGCAGGCTCTCCATTATCAACAAGTTTAACAACCTCATAGTCGGGTACTTTTTCTTTCCTGATATTCGTATCATCAGGATTAATGACCATGGTGAGTAAAGCATTATAACTTCCATCTTTCCTGCGCTCATTCAATGTGAATATAACCTCCTCCTTTGGGTATGGGAAAGTTACGGTCTGATAAAACGCTTTATTAATAGATTTAGCTTCTTCGGTTGTTCGCCACTCTTCAAACAGCGTACAAAACCCTCTTGAGTAGATAAGCTCATCACTTTCCTTATTTCTGATCGTAAAATGATATTCGCCATATCCCAGCTCATCAACAAGATTATTTATTGAACCGCCCCAAAATGGCTCTTGCTTTATCTCTAATAAATAGACTGACTGCATATGTTTATTACCACCCAATATCAAATCAACCCGCATCGATTGATTTTCAAAGTATTTATCAAAGTCAGTCTGTGCATTGCTGCAGGCAGCAAACAGCAAGTAACTGATGATTCCAAAAATTACTGTTCTCATAAAATGAAATTACATTATATTGTACTGGTGTTGTATCAGGGTAATTTTTATCCTTTTTACAACTGCCAATTTATTACAGAATATTATTCTTTACAATTATACTAGTTTTATAACACTAAATCAGAAATTATACTTTATGGATGTCGTGAACTTAAATAAATTAAGCAAACTGCTCACTGAGCAACTAACTTCTGCCGGGGTTACTGATCTTTACATTAAGTACATTTTAACGGCTTTATGGCTATGTGTTACTCTTCTGGTATGCTGGCTTGCCAACTTTATTACCCGGAAATTCATTACCAAAGCTCTTGAGAAGGTCATTCGAAAAACAAAGTCTAAGTATGACGACCTCTTAGTTGACCGAAATGTATTAAGCAGAATTGCGAACCTGGTACCTGCTGTCATCATTTATGTCATGCTGGGTATTATATTTGAGCCCTTTGGCCACACCGACATTGTTATGCATCTGCAAAAAATAGTTAGCAGTATTATTGTCTTTATTATATTATGGGCCTTTATTGCACTGCTGGCTGTTATCAATGACATTTACAACACCTTTTCGTATGCCAAAGAGCGCCCTATAAAAGGCATGATTCAAATTATACAAATAGCTGCCTCCTTTTTAACAGGCATTGTCATTATATCCATATTATTTACAATTGACATCTCAAAAATATTGACAGGGCTTGGCGCAACTGCAGCCATTTTACTGTTGATATTTAAAGATACCATACTCGGCTTCGTAGCAAGTATTCAACTATCAGCCAATAAAATGGTAAGCAACGGCGACTGGATAACAATGCCTACTTATAAAACAGATGGAACAGTGATAGACATTTCACTTAACACTGTAAAAGTTCAAAACTGGGATAAAACAATTACAACCATTCCTACCTACAAAATGGTGGAAGACTCATTTATTAACTGGAAAGGAATGGAGCAATCGGGAGGTCGTCGTATTAAACGATCTGTCAATATTGATATGCAAACAGTTAAGTTCTGTTCATCTGAAATGATCGAGCGCTTTAAGAAAATTCGTCTGCTTAAAAAGTACATCCAGCAAAAAGAAGAAGAAATAGTAAATCATAATGCGCTTATCGAAGGACAATCAGCATCCGAAAGCCTGGCTAATGGTCGCAGACTGACGAACCTTGGTTTATTTAGAAGGTACCTGGAAGAATATCTGCGCGAACATCCAATGACACTCAACAACATGACTTTCATGGTCAGGCAATTACAATCAACAGAGAAAGGTCAACCCATTGAAATTTACGCTTTCAGCAAAGACCAGGAATGGGCCAATTACGAATCAATACAAGCTGATATTTTTGATCATATACTTGCCGTTGTTAGTGAGTTTGATTTAAAAATATATCAATTGCCCAGCGGCGCTGATATCAATCTGGCGAATTATGGCAATCCCTCTTTATAATCGTTATAAATTGTAGCAGGTATTAATGAATTAAAAAGAGGTACATTTTGTAATTAATTGTTAATTAGTAGTTTTTAAGAACTTTGCTATGGTTTGAATTTAAAAGGATTATATAAACAATTGCAACGATGCCTGTTAAATTCCGTTGGATATTTACTTATAATGTTTTATTTTCGTACCAAACTATTAATAAAAGAGTATAATTAGTTACGAATCCTAACATTTGTCATATAGAGCATGGAGACCAGTTTACAAATCGATAGTTTAGATAAGAAGATCTTATCACTTATCACAAAAAATGCAAGAATTCCATTTCTTGAAGTAGCACGTGAATGTAAAGTTTCAGGTGCAGCTATTCACCAACGCATTCAGCGCTTGATGAACATGGGAGTTATTAAAGGTTCAGAATTTATTATTAATCCTGCCAAAATTGGTTATCACACCTGTGCTTTTATGGGTATCTTCCTAAAGAAAGCAAGCTTGTTCGATAAAGTTGTTAAGATGTTGGAAGAGGTACCACAGATCGTTGAGTGTCATTACACAACAGGCCAGTACGCTATCTTCATCAAAATATACGCCAAAAGTAACGAGCATCTGAAACGCATCTTACACGATAAGCTTCAGGCAATAGCAGGTATCTCAGCTACAGAAACGATTATCTCACTGGATGAAAGTTTCAAAAGACAATTACCTATTGATTAATACCAGAATCTAAGATATAGATGAAAGGCTCCACAACGGGAGCCTTTTTTTATAGCTGATGAGTACCATTAATAATATCAAACAAGGCGGGATTAAATCTTTCGAATGCTTGACTTAACAGCCTATACAAACTCGATTGTTTAACATCGTCCCCGCTTAAGACCTTCTGATGTAAAACGCCCATTTCAAATTTATCACTGTGACCATTAAGAATTAGATGCGGCAATGTATTCATCGTTGCTTCCACAGGGTATTCGCCATCCTTAAATACACCTTTATCTAACAAAACAGGATGAGCTTCGAAAAAATTAAACGTATTATCACCAAGGAACAAGTGAACATTTAATCGCAAGCTTAATGGTATCACATAAAAGAAATGAAACTTTTTTCTATCGTCTACCAATGATATGCTTACACAGTTTTCGGATCGATTAACAAGTGAAAACTTAACATTCCAAAGGAGATCATGATGAGCACTTAGTTGTTGCCTAACAGCATTAATAAAAATTAAACGAGGCAGAGCAATGCTTTCAAAGTGCTCATTACCTTCAAAGCGTTTACTTAAAACGCCTATTCCTTCTTTACTTAAAATAATTGTTTCAGACATGGTAAATTGAATTGACCAAAGCTACTGATTTATTATTATTTGCTGTTAAAGTAAGATCAAGACGCCCCAGGCGAAGACCTCCCCAGCCGGCCTGACTAACAATCACCTCATCACCGTCGAGGTTCACAATCCGATCCGGCTCATCCATAAACGTATGAGTATGGCCGCCAAGTATTACGTCAATATTTCTTGTATTCCGGGCAACCACAACATCTGACACTTTTGCATCCCTGTACTTATATCCCAGGTGTGACAGAGCAATAACAACATTGCAATTTTCCTCCTTTTTTAATTGATGAGCCAGTTCGTTTGCAAGCTCAACAGGCTCCAGATAAACAGCCTCTTTATATGATTTAGGATTCACTAATCCTGCCAATTCAATGCCCAAACCTATCAGGCCAATTTTTAACGATCCTTTTTCAATGACCTTATGGGGAATGGTCAAACCATTCAATACCGATTTAGAAAAGTCGTAGTTACTGCAAATAAAAGGGAAATCAGCTCTTCTAACATTGCCTGCAAGTGCATCAATCCCATTATCAAATTCATGATTACCCAATGTGGCGGCATCATAGCCCATTTTATTCATCAGTTCAATCTCAAGCTTCCCTTTGTAGATATTAAAGTAGGGTGTTCCCTGAAAAATATCGCCACAATCCAGTAAAATAACATTCTCCTGCTCTTCTCTGATATTGCTTATTAATTGGGCTCTGCGGGCAAATCCTCCCTGCCCAGGCCATCGTGAATGAGACGCTGGAAATGGATCGATCTGACTGTGGACATCATTCGTATGTAAAATGGTCAAACGGGCATTGGATGAGGCACAACTATTTAACAAAGGACTTAAACCTATTGCAGATGCACCTAGCATGGTCTTCTTAATAAAATCTCTTCTACTCTGCATAATATATCCTTTTATCCAGTTCGCTATTTACCTTTTCACCTTCAGCCGATAGTTGCTTGATATGTTGAATTATGGCATCCCGCACCTTTAAGCCTGTACCTTCCCGCTTTAAAGCTTTACTAAACACTGCGAAATGATCACCCCCATCTGCCAGATAATCGGACGTAGCCACAATATATGTTCTGTCTTCAAGTGGCTTATTGTTAACTTTTATATGAATCGCCTTTCTATCTTTAATTCCAAATGACGCACCAGATATCCCATCGCCTCCAACACTGGCCATGAAGTTAAACAGCTCTTTCATCTGCTCATTTGTCATTGTCAAATAAACAATTTCATTCTCAAATGGCATCAGCTGGTAAATATTTTCAACTGTGATATTACCTTTTTGTAAAGGTACACGTAGTCCTTTTACGTTGACAACACATACATCTACCTGTTCAAAACTATTCAGGCTATTGCATTGCCGACGAACCAAATCTGTTACAAAGTTAGACAGTAAGCCTTCCGGAAATCCCCCGCTTAATTCTTGTTCTGCCACTCCTATAGTTTTTTGCATTTCAGCCTGCAAACTATCACGGTAAGGCTGAATTAGTTTTTCCAATCCATCACTCTCACCGACCAAACTGTCTATTATTACATATTTGCTCGAACTGTTTTCTATTCTATAATCAGTGTTTTGGCATCCGGACAACAAAACCACAAAGACAATGTAAACACTGATAATCTGCCTATTAATATATTTCATCGATTATTTTACGGGTTAAACCATCTAATATTATAAGGCACAAGAATACAAAAAGGTTTCAATAATATTGTTAAAATGTCATGAAATTTCGGTTAGAAAGGATGCAGATACTACTTACACCAAAAAAACTAAGAACGCTTTATTGTAATTAATACTGAAAACGACACATCTTCTTAAATCAAACACAAAGGACACTAATATATCATAGTGTCCTTTGCAAACTAGTATATCATTCTCATAATCTGTCTACTATAGCACTAATAATTACATATTACTACTTGATACGATCAAGATATAACTTTCTTATTCCCATTAAATACTCCCTGTCAATATTAGGATTATATATACGCACCATATCAACAACACCAAAATTCTGGTGAAAATGTCCGACGGCTGCATCAAACTTACTGAAATCCCAATTGTTCTTTACTTTCTTGGTCAAGTCTTCAAAGTATTTCCATGGTAATTTATGAGGAATGGTAAAATAACCATGATCTTTCTCGTCTAAATCAAAGTATACCCCTTCTTCAATCTCCTCCAGGGTAAAGAATTTTTTCAGGCGTATGATAGCCTGACCTGTAATATTCTTTGGTTTCTTTTTAAACTCTATCCCTTCATCACTATATCCGGCTTGCAAATCAATAATCTCATTGAACGAATCCAGATGTCGTACCCGGATTACATCATAATCCTTGTTATAAAGGTGCACATTACCTGCCGCGGCATTAAAATCAGAACTAAAATACTTTTTAATGTTCTGAGTAGCACGTGTTACCTCCTCAAGCGTATATAATTTTTTTAGAACCAAATAAATATACAATGGTTTCGAATCAGAAGGAATATCGCTATAATAACCAAAATAGCCGGGGAAAGGCTCTGGTGCTTCCAATACAAATGTATTTGGAAGGATCTTGTCTTGCATGGTTACCAATGATTCCTGTTTCAGAAGGTTCCCATACCTTTGCAAAATAATTTTTTTAGAACTCATAGATGTGTGTTTTAAAAATTAAACTCTCGACTTAATTGATGGGCTTTAGAGGCTTTTCAACAATGTCTGGGCAACCCACATTACATTCATCATTCAACAAGTCAAAGTGTAAAGCGGTCGTTTGTCATCTAAAAAGTTATTAAAAAAAATGTTTGCAATCAAACACACTGATTCTTTTTAACCTTCGTGATCACGTACAAACACCAATTCATCTTTTTTTGACAGATCAGCTTTGTAATAGTAACCACTCTCATTGAAGGCTATCAGATCTTCAGCCAATGTAATCTGATTTTGAATGATAAAGCGGGTCATCAAACCACGTGCTTTTTTGGCAAAGAAACTTACAACTTTATACTCTCCATTCTTCCAGTCTTTAAATACCGGTGTTATTACTCGTTGCTTAAATACCTTTTTATTGATTACCTTAAAGTATTCATTGGAAGCCAGGTTAACCAACACATCAGACCCTTGTTCTTTCATATCCTTCTCCAGCAATTTGGTAATCTCATCACCCCATAGCTGGTACAGGTGCTTATTATTACCAACCCTTAATTTGGTTCCCATCTCTAATCGATAGGGCATAATACCATCCAGAGGACGCAGCAGTCCATAAAAGCCTGAAAGCATTCGCAACTTTTCATTGGCAAAAGCAATCTCCTCAGCATTTAATGAATAAGCATCTATGCCATTATACACGTCGCCTTTAAAAGCAAAGAGTGCTGCTTTTACTTCATCTTCCTTAAAAGGATATTGCCATAGCTGAAATCGATGATAATTAAGCTGAGCCAACTGTGAACTTATCTTCATCAAAGACATCAGTTCTTCAGGCTTTTTCTTCTTTAATTCTTTAGCAATGGTCTTTGCCTGTTTCGGAAATCGAATATCCGATAATGTCAATTGTGGCGCCTGGGTTTCATAATCCAATGACTTGGCAGGTGATATAATGATATGCATACTCTTATTTGTTTTTAACTCTAAATCTGTATCTGATATAACTTTCGAATCTCAGTTTAAAACAGTAATGAAATTTAATGGTTCAGATGCTGAATCAAAAAAAGGACTACAATCGCAGCCCTTTTCAATAACTCACTCTAAGAAAATATTATTCTGTAATTATTACCTCAACTCCGGCATTCAGGAGCTTTTCCTTATCCTCTTCTGTAATGCCTTTATCGGTAACCAATATATCTACTTCATTTATTTGACCTATTACAGCCAAACTTCGCTTTTTAAATTTGCTTGAATCCATAACCAGAATAACCTTTTTAGCCATTTTTAGCATGGTTCTGTTTAGGGCTGCTTCTTCAAGATGAGGGGTACTGAATCCAAGGTTTACATCAATTCCATCAGCACCAATAAACAATTTATCGCAAAAGAAATTCTTAAAGTTGTTTTGTGCGATAGAACCAACCAAAGACAAGGATTTTTTACGCATTACTCCCCCTGGCATAATCACATTTATCTGCTCCAGCTCAGCCAGTGGACCTGCGATATTTAAAGCATTCGTTATCACTGTAAGATTTTTAAACTTACTTAAGTGAGTCGACACTTCTTTAGTTGTCGTTCCGCTATCTAACACAATCGTATCACCCTCTTCAATAAGGCGGGCCGCTCGCTTACCTATAGCCTCTTTTTCTTTGGCATTTTTCACCTTTTTATCTGAGAGCTTCATATCAAGAGTCACCTTATCGGTTTTGATAGCTCCGCCCCGTGCCCTTATCAACAGGTTTTTGTGCTCCAGCTGAGTGAGGTCGTTTCGGATGGTAACCTCACTTACATTAAATTGCTCACTTAACTCATGAACATTCACCTGGCCTTTTTCATCTAATAATTTAAGAATTAAACCACGACGGCCAACTGTAGTATTCGGATCAAAATCATTCATCTTAACATTCTTTTCTTATCAAACAGTGTTTGATCAGTATAACACTGCGCTTTTTCTTACAAAATAAGTAAAAATATCATTAAGCAAGCATATGAAAGCAACTAAGTTATCATTCATTACTAAAACAATCTTATCAAAAAGCCATATTACTTATTTATCATTACAAATGCTGATTTTTCGAAAGACACCCAAATGATAAACTAAGGATACGCAAACTGTAATTTGAAAAAACAAGTGACTCCCAATTTTCCTGACTTTTATTTGTTTAATTTGTCAACAATTTATTGAGAAATGCGAGATATGGAAAAGGAATCATCCTATTCAATGAACGATTTTTATTCAATCAAAAAAATTGACGCTCACCTTCATTATTATACCTACAATGAAGCATATATTCGTTTTGCCCAAAAGAATAACATGCACCTTGTTTCGATCAATGTAGATTTTATGGAGGATGAATGGATGCAACTTTCCGAACAAAAAAAGATTGCCGGTTTTCATAAAGAAAAAAGCCCGGACATTTACTCATATATTGGTGCAGTTCCTTTAAAAGAAAACATTTCACCGGATGTTATTGAAAAAGCCTGTCAACAGCTTGAACAGGCGATAAAAAACAAAGCCATCGGTGTAAAGATCTGGAAGAATGTAGGAATGAAGATTTCTTTCAATGATAGCCTTGTAATGATTGACAATGCTGTTTTTACTCCACTCCTGAAGTGTCTTGAAAATCTTAAATTTCCTTTACTCGGACATTTTGGTGAACCGCTGAATTGCTGGCTCCCTTTAGATAAAATGACTGTGGAATCGGATAAAAAATATTATTCTTCACATCCTGAATTTCATATGAACCTGCAGCCAGACATGCCCGGTCATGCTGATCAGATAAATGCCTGTAATCAAATGCTGGCTGATCATCCCCGGCTAAACTTTATCGGTGCCCATCTGGGAAGCAGCGAATATAGTATTGATGAAATAGCCCGAAGACTCGATAAATATCCGAATATGAATATGGATCTGGCAGAACGAGTTTGTCATCTTCAACATCAGGCTATCAGCGACCATCAGAAAGTTTATGACTTTATGATTAAGTATCAGGATCGGTTGATTTATGGCTCCGACATGGTATTTACAGACAATAAAAGCGAAGAAGAACAGATAAGGGAACTTGAAAGACGATGGATCAGTCAATGGCAATTCTTCACTCAAACCAACACTCAGAATACATGGGAAGTAAATGGTTCTTTTAAAGGATTAGGTCTCCCAAAAGAAGTGATTAATAAAATATACTTCGGCAACGCCATAAAAACTTATCCCGCATTGAATTTAAAAACGTATTAAAACAAGTAGCTACGAACATGGTATCAGACACGCCTGTGAAATTATATATGGCTCCTCTCCAAAGCTACACGACTTCATTTTACCGAAAAGCTCATGCCATGACTTTTGGTCATATGGACAAGTATTTCACGCCGTTTTTTGACGATGCCGACACCAGCCTTAACAACCTAAATAAACATTTGGAGTTACTACCATCGTTCAATAAAAAACTGAGAATTGTTCCTCAGTTAGCAAGTAACAGCCCCCGGTTTTTAATTGATTTTGCCAATGAGGTACGCTCCCTCGGCTATCATGAGATCAACTTAAACATGGGATGCCCCTTTCCAATGCTGGTTAAGCGCGACAAAGGCGGTGGATTATTGGCTAAACCTGAATTGGTCAAACAACTATTGGAAAGCTTTTATTCCGAAACAGAGAATATGCAACTATCCTTAAAGATCAGGCTCGGCATTAATGATATTGAAGAAGGCAGAACAATTGTTAAACTGGCAAACGATTATCCAATAGAAGAATTAATAATTCACCCACGTTTGGTAACTCAGAAATATAGTGGAGATGTTAATTGGGACGAATTTGAAACTTTGTGCTCCTTAAGCGATCACAGGTTAATAGCAAATGGCGATATTAACAGCCATGCTGATGCCTGTACTATTATTGATCGTTTTTCTTCTGTCAAAGGCCTTATGCTGGGACGTGGATTACTGATGCACCCGGCCTTACCTGCTTCCATTCTTAAACACAAGCATAATAATCAATTAATGGACCTCCATGAGAATTATTTTCACCTTATAACTGATCATTATACAAACTGGAACCAGGCATTCAATTATCTGCTAACTTTTTGGCATTATCCGTTAAGCATCAATCAGGATCTAAAGCGACATTTACGCAAATTAAAAAAGCACAACAAACCCGACATTTACCAGGATTGGCTAAAACAGCTCAGAATCCTGGTTAGTTAGAATGCTCGTAATACCTGCAATATGATCTATTAAGATTCTCACGAACCAATATCTACAAGAAGATCTTTTATATGATCAAAAATTAAAAACTACCTGTAACGTCGCTTTTCAATGATAAAGCTCAAAATAAATTCGTAATTAAAATGGTACATTTGTAGCCTAAAAAAATACAACCATGGTTTTAGAAGACATAAAAAGCATATTAGAACATGAGGCGCAGGCGGTAAGTAATATTCCTGCAACCGATGATTTTATTAAGGCTGTTGATTTAATTCATCAATATGTTCACGAAAAGGGTGGCAAACTTATCACCTCGGGTATGGGTAAAGCCGGACAAATTGCTATTAACATGGCAACGACATTCAGCTCCACAGGAACTCCATCTTGTTTCCTGCACCCAAGCGAGGCCCAGCATGGAGATCTTGGGGTTGTTCAGGAAAATGATGTTTTACTGATGATCTCTAACTCAGGTAAAACAAGGGAAATAATTGAATTAATTGATCTGGCCCGTGGCCTTCGTCCTAATATCCCAATTGTGGTTATAACCAGTAATACTGAATCTGTTCTTGCAAAGGAAGCCAATGTATGCATCAGCACTGGTAATCCGAAAGAAGTTTGTATCCTGGGATTAACTCCTACTACATCAACCACTACCATGACTGTTATTGGCGACGTATTGGTTGTTCTTCTCATGAAAAAGATAAATTTCTCCAATACTGATTATGCGAAACGACACCATGGTGGCTACCTTGGACATAAATCGCGCGAAGCAGCAGGACTAAACAAGTAACTATGGAATTTAACTGGAAAAAACTACAGAATGGCTCTGACATTCGCGGTGTTGCTTTAACTGGCGTTGCCGGTCAGGAAGTAAACCTTGATACCACTATTGTAGCCAAACTGGGCACTGCCTTTTACCAATGGTTGTCTGAACGCAATACAAACAGTAATACTGTAAAAATTGCAGTTGGTATGGATTCACGATTATCTGGTCCTGAGTTAAAAGCTGCTTTTATTGAGTCACTGGTCAATGCCGGTGCTGAAGTAATGGACTGTGGCATGGCTTCGACGCCAGCTATGTTCATGACCACTGTTACTGAACCATTCAATGCACACGGAGGTGTAATGCTAACTGCCAGTCACCTGCCTTTCAACCGTAACGGTTTAAAGTTTTTCACACCAGAGGGAGGTCTGGAAAAACACGATATCACTGCTATTCTTGACATAGCAGAGTCATTGCCTGATCAATCAGAAAAGAAACATGGTTCGGTCAATGAAGTGGATTTTATTGACATTTATTCGAATATTTTAGTTGAGAAAATCAGAAAAGAAGTCAATTCCAAAGATAATTATGAGCAACCTCTTAGCGGCTTTAAAATGACTGTCGACGCCGGTAATGGTGCAGGAGGCTTTTATGCCAATAGGGTGCTTGAAGTATTGGGTGCCGATGTGAGCAGTAGCCAGTTTCTTGAACCTGATGGAAAATTTCCAAACCATGTACCCAACCCGGAAGATGCTATTGCAATGAAATCCATTTGTGATGCTGTAAAAAAGCACCAGACCGATTTAGGTATTATCTTCGATACTGATGTTGACCGCGCCGCTATTGTTGATGAAAATGGCCAACCAATAAACAGAAATGAGTTGGTGGCTCTTTCTGCTGCCATCGTTAATGAAGAACACCCAGGCTCAACCGTAGTAACCGATTCAATTACATCAGATGGTTTAGCATGGTTTATCAACGATGTGTTAAAAGGTAAACATCACCGTTTCAAACGTGGTTATAAAAATGTTATTAACGAAGCCATTCGCTTGAATGAAACAGGAGAAGAATCGTGGTTAGCGATTGAAACTTCAGGCCATGCCGCTTTAAAAGAGAACTTTTTCTTAGATGATGGTGCCTACCTTGTTACCAAGTGCGTCATCAAAATGGCCCAGTTGAAACTAGAAGGTAAATCCTTAAACTCACTTATCGAGAAAATGCCTGCTCCGGCCGAAAGTAAAGAATTTCGTATCAATATCATTACCGATGATTTTAAAGCTTATGGCGAAAAGGTAATTAGCGAACTGGGACACCTGGCTGCTGCCAAGAATGGCTGGGATCTTGTACCTAATAATTACGAAGGCGTAAGGGTAAGCGTTGACAATGGCACCAAAGGCTGGTTTCTTCTTCGATTATCCTTGCACGACCCAGTTATTCCGCTCAACATTGAATCGGATAACGAAGGTGGCGTTGAAATGATAGCAAAAGAACTGGTTTCATTTTTTGAAACCTTTGAACAATTAGACTTAAAATCATTAATAAACAGATAGAAATGAGATTATTAAAGGAGAATGTAATTGGTGTTGTAGTTGACATTCAGGAACGCTTGTTTCCACATATCAACGAAAACGAAAAGCTTGAGAATAATACCAAAATATTAGTTCAGGGATTAAAAGCTCTTGATGTTCCTTTTTTAGTAACTGAACAATACAAAAAAGGCCTTGGTGATACCATTGCCGGCATTGAGGAATTAGTAAAAGAAGATCCGCATTTTGAAAAACTGGCTTTTAGCTGCTGCGATGACCCTGCTTTTATGGAAGCTCTGGAGACCAGCACTAAACGTGTTGTTATTCTGGCAGGTATGGAAACTCACATTTGCATGTTGCAAACAGCTGTTGACCTTAAAGAAAGAGGTTTTACCCCCGTTATAGTAGAAAACTGCGTTAGCTCCCGTACTGAAGAAAACAAACGTATTGCTATGGAGCGTTTTCGTAAAGAAGGCATTATTATCACAAGCTACGAATCAATACTTTTCGAATTGTGTCGGGTAGCTGGTTCTGATGCATTTAAAACCATCAGCAAGTTGGTTAAGTAATTGAAATTACATATTTTGCAAGCCACCTTTATTTTAAAGGTGGCTTTTTTTATTGGGATATTGGAAGAGACGTGAGTATGAGAAGAATATTTGGGATTGGAGAAACGGTATTAGACATCATCTTTAAAAATCATCAACCTATTGCAGCTAAAGCAGGAGGAAGCGCATTAAACACTCTGGTTTCCTTAGCCCGTGTGGATGTACCGGTTAATTTCATAACTGAAATTGGCAGAGATAAAGTCGGTGAAAACATCATGCAGTTTTTAGTCGATAATAAATTGAGCACGGATTACGTTTGCCGCTTTACCGAGGGCAAATCCGCTTTGGCACTGGCCTATCTTAATGAAAACAACGATGCTGAATATGAATTCTTTAAAGAATATCCCAAACAACGCCTGGTAGGAGACATACCTGAATTTAATGAAAATGATATTGTTATTTTTGGCTCTTACTTTGGTTTAAATCCAGCCATTCGCCCCCGTTTGCTTGAGTACTTAAAAGTAGCTAAAGACAATGGGGCGTTAATTATTTATGATCCTAATTTCAGGAAGCACCACCTGAAAAACCGTGAAAAGTTAATTCCGGTTATTGAAGAGAATTTTCGTATTGCTGATCTGGTAAGAGGGAGTAATGAAGATTTTGAAAATATTTTTAAGCTGAGTAATCCCACTGAAGTATATGCTAAGGTTGCTGCCCATTGCAACAATCTGGTTATCACAGCTGGCTCAAGAGGCGTATATACTTTTGGCAATGCCTACCACCATCATTACAAAGTACCTATTATCAATCCGGTCAGTACTATTGGAGCTGGTGATAATTTTAATGCAGGCATTATTAAGGCATTGCTTGACTTCAATATTTTGAAAGAAAATGACCAACTTAAATTGTCAGCTGACGACTGGGTTCATATGGCGGCATATGCCATTGAATTCTCATCAGAGGTATGCATGAGCATTGACAATTATGTTGACGTTCACTTTAAAAGCAGTTTTGCCTCTAAAGTTGAACGCCGCATTGCTTCTTCAAGTAATTAACTACTACTCATAGATCTCTTCGTAGGTATAGAAGCCTGTGTCCTTAATAAGAACCTGGTCTACATTATCCCTGGTGACTGCAATTGATGGCACTCTTAAAGTAGGCACCTCAATCTGGCCATTATTTGTCGTACCGCTGATCAGATCATTGATCTTTTTATCATTCGACACTAACAGTAGCATTGCCTCAGCAGCCTGGCTGGCAGATTCTTTCAAGGGATGAAAAGCCGTCATTTGCTGCTTACCGGCAACTATATTCCTAACGCCATTAATAGTTGCATCTTGTCCTGAAATATAAACCGGCTTATCGACATTGTATTTTTCAAGTACTTCAATACAACCATTTGCTATTCCGTCAAAGCCTGCAAATATTATATCAGGAACCTGTCCCGATAATGAAATAAATTGATCCAGCTCGTAAGCAGCATTAACACCACTCCAGTCCTCAACAAAGGTATCGTACAATAAATTAATATTACCCGACTCCATATGTGGCTTAAGGTTCTTATGAATGGAAGATGCTAATCCTACTGCATTTCTGTCATATTTATCACCTCCCAGAATAATCACATCACCAGATGGCTTCACCTTAATGATCTCTTCAACCATCATTTTACCCAACTCAAAGTTATCACCAGACACAAAAAAATCAAGCTCACAATTCTTGATTAGCCTGTTATAGGCCAGCACTTTAACTCCTCGCTCCCGCCCTTCCCTCACAATGGCAGCTGCGGTATTGGCATTGACAGCGATTATGGCCAACCCGTCAATACCTTTATCAAACATTTCAAGCGCTTTCTGATACTGAGTCGCTTCATCTCCATTAGCATGCTCTACATATACAGTGGCTCCTTGCTTTTGTGCATAATCCTTAAAAAAGTCAGCTTCCTTGTTATAGCGAGCCGTTTCTGATGTAGAATAAAGAAATCCAAGCTTTACAGACGAATCAGATTGGCAGGCGTTAATTAAAATAACAAGACAAAAAATTATTGGAAATTTTATGTTGCGCATATTTAAATTGATTTTAAATGACAGGTTTAAGCGCTAAAATTAATATTTTATGACAATAATATTTTTAAAACATGATTTTTTTCACATATTTCGTAACGTATTTGCAACTAAAAACAACCAACAAGTATGAAGTGGAAAGATCTTAAAATTCGCTCCAAAATCGGGAGCGGTTTTGCTCTTATTATGTCGGTAATAATAGTGATTGGCATTGTACTATTCATCAACTTACTGAATATCAATAAGGGAGTCAAAGAACTAACCAATACCTATATACCCATCGTCCGTGAAGCTGGTAAACTAGACCGTTATTGGCATGAAACTCGTGAATTTGCCCGCTCCTATGACTTTACAGGCAACATCTATTACAAAAACAGGGCGGAAAAGAGCTTTGAAAAAATGGCAACTGCTCTGGGTGAAATTAAGGAGATCCTAAATAACGACCTTGAAATAATGACCGATGCAGGTGTTGATATGCCTTTGCTTATCAACCAGGTTGAGCTGTATCAAAAAACAACATCTTCTTATTATGCCCTGTTAGTTGAATCTTCGAAAAATAAAATCGATTACCTGGATGCCCTGCAGCAAATAAACGCATTAAACAGCTATAACGCCAAACAGGCAAGTCAGGCTTTTTCTAAGCTAATTCTTAAGGTTTACAATAACGATGTAAGGCTGGATTATAGCAACATCACAGAGATCACAGAGATTTTTGACGAGATAAAGAATAAGCTCAGTACTAAAAACTTAAACTCAAGTGAAAGTAATTTGATTGAAAAAGCGCTTGAGTCCATGGGTAACTATTTAGGCTCGTTAAGACAGCTTAAAACAGAAGAATTAAAGCAGTTTGAATTAGCTAAGAGCATCATGTGGGAAGTAGGGGCAACAGCTGACGTTGGCCTGGACATGATGATGAAAATGGGGGACCAGAGTGAGCAAATAATCTCCATGCAACGCCATATACTAACCTACTCATTAATTGCCATATTAGTCTTATGGTTCAGCCTGGTATTCTTTTTGTCAAAAGCTATTGCCAAACCGGTTGAACGGAGCATTGAGCAAGCTCAACGACTGGCCAAAGGAGATTTATCAGTACAGTTCATTGCTGACCGTAATGACGAGGTAGGGAAACTTTCGAACGCACTTAACACAATGGTTACCAACCTCAAAAACATGGTTGAACAAATTACAAGCAGTGCCACTGAAATAGTAAGTGCCAGTACACAGTTATCCAATGGAGCCAATGAACTATCTGATGGTGCGACTCAGCAGGCCTCATCAGCCGAAGAGGTGTCTTCATCGATGGAAGAGATGTTTGCCAATATTCAGCAAAATACCGATAACTCAAGAACAACTGAGAAAATTGCCAACCAGGCTTCAAAGGGTATTGCCGATAGTAATAAGGCATCTAAAATAGCAAGCGACAACATTGAAGAGATCGCTGAAAAGATCAGCATCATCAGTGACATAGCTATGCAAACCAATATTCTTTCACTTAATGCTGCGGTTGAAGCAGCTCGTGCCGGTCAGGAAGGAAGAGGTTTTGCTGTGGTTGCCGCAGAGGTAAGAAAATTAGCGGAACGCAGTCAACAAGCCGCCAATGAGATAACATCGGCTTCAATGGAAACAAAAGATTCATCACGCATCGCCAGGGATAAACTGGATACCATTACCCCTGAAATTGAAAAAACGGCACACCTGGTTAAAGAAATCTCAACAGCTTCAATGGAACAGTTAAGTGGCGTCGAACAAATTAACAGTGCGCTTCAGCAATTGAACCAGATCACACAGCGAAATGCGGCAAGTGCAGATGCTATTAATAATGCAGCACACTCGCTTGAACAATTATCACTTCAACTTGAAGAGGCTGTTAAATTATTTGACAACAATAAATCCGTATAAATCTGAAAAGGATGATAAAGGAAGCAGAGAGCTACTAAATTATCATAACTCAGATACAAAAATAAAACGATGCCTGATCAACTGATCGGCATCGTTTTTTTTATGCCTTCAATCTCCTTCTTGAAAGTTTATTGGCACAAACTAAATATTGACACAAAACAATTCTTTCTAATCAATGTTGCTATTGATAAGGACCAATAGAAAGAGTTTTTAATATGAAAATATTTAGTTACAACGTTAAGAATTTCAGACAGATTGAATACATAAAAATGCTTCCGGAAAGTGTGAAGCAGGAAATTGAAATTGTTTCAAAGGTTTTACCGTTCAAGGCCAACAATTATGTAGTTGATTACCTGATAGACTGGACCAATTATGAAACTGACCCGTGCTATATCCTTACTTTCCCTAACAAACACATGTTAAGGCCCGAGGATTATGACAAAGTAAAATGGGCAGTTGAAAACGGGAAGTCAGAACAGGAAATCACGGCAATAGCAAATGGTATTCGTCTGGGACTTAATCCACATCCGGCCCAACAGCAATCAAATATCCCATCGTTAAATGGCACACCACTACCTGGAGTGCAGCATAAGTACCGTGATATTGCCTTGTTTTTTCCAACACAGGGTCAAACATGCCATGCCAATTGTACATTTTGTTTTCGCTGGCCACAATTTGTAAAAGACCTGGACCTGCAGTTTTCAATGAAGGAAATTGACCAGGTATGTCAGTACTTTAAACAGCACGAACACCTGCACGAGCTTTTATTTACTGGTGGCGACCCAATGATCATGAGTCCCAGAACAATCAGTAAATACATCGATACCATTTTTAATGCTGATATTAAAAATTTACGTACCATAAGGTTTGGTACCAAGTCATTAACCTGGTGGCCATTTGTATTTTTACCTCAATACAACGAAGAGGCGCAGGAGATGCTTGACTTGTTTAAACGAATTGTCGACAAAGGTATTCACCTGTCAATAATGGCTCACTTTAATCATTACCAGGAAATGTCCAATAGTGCAGTGGCCGAAGCCATTGATAATATACGTGCTACCGGTGCGGAGATCAGAACCCAATCCCCATTATTAAATAATATTAATGCTTCGGCTGAAGTGTGGTCAACCATGTGGGAACAGCAGGTTAATATGGGAATGGTACCTTATTACATGTTTATTGAACGGGAGACCGGACCCTATGAATATTTCCAGGTTCCTCTGGCTAAAGCCTACAATATTTACACTGATGCCATGCGAACAACTTCAAGTCTGGCCAAAACTGTTACAGGACCATCCATGTCAGCGGCTATGGGTAAAGCCCAGGTTATGGGTATCGTTGAAAATCCTTTAAATGGGGAAAAATACTTCCAGATTCAATACATACGTCATCGCGATTACAAAGAATCGTACAAACCATTTTTAATGCATTACGATGAGCATGCGACCTGGATTGATCAGCTTAAACCGGTTGAACCGGCAAACATTAAGCAAACAGTCTGATGATACTGAAATAAAAAAGGAAGAAGTGCTTAATACACTTCTTCCTGGTATTGTTTATTTGCTTTTAATTGATCAAAATGTTGCTGCGCCTCATTGTCGCTAATACCATTGTGTCTACTTAAAATATTCACAAAGCTTTTTCGCACCGAAGCCCCTAACCTATCTTTACTTCCACACACATAAACCACTGCACCTTTATTGATCCAGCTTAGCATGTCTTCAGCTTTTTCTTCAATTATGTGGTTCACATAGAACTTCTCGGCCTGATCACGCGAAAAGGCAGTACTCAGCTCATGTAGCATACCTTTATTTTTTAGCTCCATGAATTCTTCCTGATAAAGAAAATCAGATTCACTGTTTCGCTCACCAAACAACAGCCAGTTTTTTCCTTTGGCATTACGGGCGAGACGCTCCTGCAAGAATCCCCTGAAAGGCGCAATTCCAGTGCCGGCTCCAATCATGATGATGGGCACATTATCATCTTCCGGTAATCTGAATTTTGATATGGTTTCCAACGTAACAGGTACCATGTCCCCCACATTAAGACGATTCCAGAGAAATGATGAGCAGACTCCATTTCTCATCCTTTTTTCATCACCGTTTTCAATCACCTTTACTGTAATATCAGCAATCTCGCCTACCTCACTTCTACTTGAGGCGACGGAATACAATCGTTGACTCAGTTTTCGTAAAACACTTAAAAACTGCTCAACGCTGTAACTGCCAGGAAAGTCACTCACCAGATCAAGTACATCTTTTTCAAAAGCATAAACCTCCAGCTCTCCCGGCTTATTTATCAGTTCAGTAAGCGCATCATTGTGAGCTATTTCAGCATACTTTTGAACAACAAGAGGCGTAATCAATGTCAGCTCATAATCATGTATCAGAACATCCTTTAGTAAACGGGTGCTGTCTTTATCGCTAACGGGGTAGGCCTTATCAAAATTGAGTGTCCTTAACAATTCATCCACGTAGCTTCGTGAATTGGTTCCGTAAACACCAATGGCATCACCAGGCAAATATTCTATCCCTGAGTTTTTAAGTGATAAACTCACATGAAGTACTTTTTTACTACTATTAAGGCCTGTTAGAAGTCGCTTCTCAAGCAGTTCTGCCTTATAAGCCGAATGGGTATCTCCATCCAGCTTCAAATCAAATGTAAAACCTTCTTTAACAGGCTCATTTACAATCGGCAATTGACCTTTAAAAACGTCAAACACATCAAGTACCCATTGCTTGGCTGTCTCTTCGAAGTCAATATCACACTTAACATGTTGCATTACTGCACTGGCACCCAAATCATTCAATCGCTTATGAATATCCTCACCTGTTTGACAATAGTACCTGTAACTACTGTCTCCCAGTCCAAGAACAGCAAATTTCGCATGCTGCTTTGAGATGGCATCACTGTGAAGAAATTCATAAAAACCTTCAGCTTGAACAGGAGGCTCTCCTTCTCCATGTGTACTAACAATTACCAACAGATTTTCCATTTTCTCAATTTCCTGGAAATCCATTTCAGGCATTGCCAGCAAGACTGACTGATAACCTATACTTTTAGCATATTCATCGGCAAGAACAGCCACGGATTTTGCATTCCCGGTCCGACTGCCATAGATAATGTGTAGTGTATCTTTATATTGACTCATTTTAATTACTTTTTTGACTACAAAAGGAATTAAAAGAGGAATTGTTCAGCTGCTCTCCAATAAATCATGGAATAAATTCAATCAGGAAAGCGATATGGCCTCTGAAGTATCAAACATTACATTTAAGTAATTAATTTTCAAATCTAAAGAGGCACTCTGTTCCATGATTCATACACGGGCATTATGGATAGTTTCAATTCCTTGGCTGTCACACTAAACACCTGTTATTGCGACAACAACAGACTTATACCCCTAACTCACAACACCATAACACACCTCCCATCACTGCTCTCTTCCTACGTCTCCGATCTTTGGAACTGCTACAAATAGCTAACAATTCGCCCGTCCAATGCAGCCTGATCTTTCATAAAAGCATATAAACCAGCCTTATTAAGTAAAGTATCGATACCTATTTCAAAATTCTCGATTCTGCCACTCCATTTATTATGCTGTGGTATTTTACCGTCTTCCTCAATTTGCTTAAGTTCATTTTCATTGAGCTCCGGAAAAATATCATGGCAACCGTATTTATGGAATTGTTCAACCAACACATTCTGATTGGCAGGAACCTTTGTTGACAGTTTAACTGCAACCCCACGCTCCTGATCATTAACCTGCCACAAGTGCTTTAAGTTAAGCTGCTTGATTAATGCGTCACTTGGCATCTCGATCGAAGAATCAGCCTCATATCCCCGATTATTAAACTCTTTAACCCCACCTACCGGAATGGTCAACACATCTGTTCCTGCCAAATCACTAATCTGTTCCGCGGTTCTTATACTTGCTGCAATCAGTTTGGTAGTGGCGTAGCCCCTTTCATTTACTTTACGCAGACACTTCTGCGCCTCAGCTGTTACTTTTTCACCAATATGGCCGGCAGTTGTAAAACCGTTGTTCGCAAAATAGGCGCCCACCCTGCCAACAAACACATTGGAATAAGCTGGCTTGGCAATCATACTTGCCAAAACATTCTGACGCACACTGAAGCATAAAGTCATATTAACAGGAATTCTTTCGTCATGTAATTTTCGGGCGGCAATTAAACCTGCTGCTGTAAACGGCACTTTGATAATAAACTGTTCTTTACACAACTCAAACAAGCGCTTTCCAACCTGGTATGTCATTTCAATATCATGGGCATAATCGGTGTGCAATTCAACACTTACCTTACATTTAAACGCTTTAGCCAAACGCAAACCATGGATCGCATTAAGGCAAAATGCCACTTCATTCACTTTTTCTTCCTGGCTTAAGCCATTAAGTTGTTTTCCTACGTCGTTAATAACAGCATCATAAACACCTTTCTGCACTTCGGCATTAAGCAAGGTATTATTGGTTGTTAATGCCGAAAATTCATTGGTCCACAATTGCGAAACGGCATCAAAATCACCGGTGTCCATCCATAAATTACTGCCCGAGCATAGTAGCTTAGACCAGTTATTATCAGATTCTGCTTGCTGTGGATGGGTTTGATGTTGATTGACAACATCGAAAAGAAATTGATCAGGTATTGAATTTTTCATAGTATGGAGGATTGATTGTAATAAATTTAACAGATACTTTTCTGTAATTCAAGACCCGGGCAATATTTAAAATTGATAAAAATCAGCTCTTAAGCTCTGTTTTTTTATCTCAAAGGAGTAGTTCGATAATGCCACCTTCCTTACATTTGTCAATGTAAATCAATTAATATGATGGAGTCAATCAGAGAGATATATAAAATCGGAAGCGGCCCTTCCAGCAGTCATACAATGGGCCCCAAAAAAGCTGCGGAATTGTTTATAAAACGTCAGCCCGATGCTGCTTCATACAAGGTTACTCTTTATGGAAGTCTGGCTGCTACCGGTAAAGGCCACTTAACAGATTATGCCATCGAGCAGGTATTTGAAAAGAAGCAATTGCCTTTAAGTGTTGAATGGAAACCGGATGAGTTTCTTCCGCGCCATTCCAATGCACTTACCTTTTACTCGTTCGATGCGGATAACAAGGAAACTGATCGATGGACTGCCTACAGTGTTGGAGGAGGAACTATTATTGATGACTTCACGCAGGACGAAACAAAAACCGTATATGAACTCACCACTCTTGATGAAATTTTAAAATGGTGCGACACTAACGGCAAACACCTTTGGGAGTATGTTGAGGACGTTGAAGGACCAGAAATATGGACATACCTGGAGAAAGTCTGGAAGGTCATGAAATCGGCCATCAAAAAAGGTTTAGATGAGGAGGGTGTATTACCTGGCGCTTTAAAACTTCCCAGAAAAGCAGCTTCTTACTATACAAAAGCGAAAAACTTCAGTGGACGCATGGAGCGACGTTCAATGATTTTTGCCTATGCACTGGCCGTTTCTGAACAAAACGCGGCAGGTGGGACCATCGTAACAGCACCAACCTGTGGGGCCAGCGGGGTATTGCCGGCTGTTCTTAAATTTGTTGAAAGCTATTACGAAACATCTGATAAGAAGATTCTAAGAGCACTGGCAACTGCCGGTCTGATTGGTAACCTGGTTAAGTACAATGCCTCCATATCTGGTGCAGAAGTTGGCTGTCAGGGTGAGGTTGGAACAGCCTGCGCTATGGCTTCGGCTGCTGCCACTCAATTATTTGGGGGAACAATCTATCAAATTGAGTATTCAGCCGAAATGGGACTGGAACATCACCTGGGATTAACCTGTGATCCTATTGCGGGTTTGGTTCAAATACCTTGTATCGAACGTAATGCTTTTGCTGCAGCCCGGGCCCTTAATCATAATACCTATGTTTTATTGTCAGACGGACGACATCGGATTACCTTTGATGAAGTGGTTAAAGCAATGAAGCAAACCGGACACGACCTGCCAAACATATACAAGGAAACATCAACCGGAGGTTTAGCAGTATTTCATCAGGCAAGAAACATGATGGATTAATTATAATAAACAGTAAGAGGCTCAAACGAGCCTCTTTTTTTTAACGTTTATTATGGTAATCCCCGGTTGTTACATAATCAAATTTTCCTATATTTAATCTTACTAAACCAAACACATTAAATCATGGAAGTCTTATCAAATGCCGCAGTTATCTGGTTTATAGCCGGGGCTGTTTTACTACTACTCGAGTTTATAATCCCGGGGGTTTTTATCTTATTTTTCGGTGTCGGTGCATTAATTACCGCACTCTGTGTTTACCTGTTTGAACCATCGTTGGCTGTACAGTTCCTCATTTTTAGCGCTACATCAGTCCTTTCACTTATTTTTCTGCGATCATTTCTTCTCAAAAAACTATACAAAATGCCCGATCTGGTTGACGATCCGGATGAGGAGTTTGTTGGTGAAGTGGGTGAATGTATCAGTAACATTCATCCTGAATCTGATGGAAAAGTAGAATTCAAAGGTACAACATGGACTGCTTCGGCAGGTGTTGAAATAATTGCCGGCGCAAAAGTCAAAATCATCAGAAAAATAGGCCTCATACTTGAAGTTGAGCCAACTTAATTTTAAACCTCTAATTATTTTCATTTTATGGATGCACAAAGTATTGTATTAATTGCGGTTATCGTCGTAATTGTAATCATTCTTCTATCTTGTATTAAAATCGTACCTCAACGTTCTGCATACATCGTTGAACGCTTGGGTAAGTTTAACGGAACCTTAACGGCAGGATTCCACTTTTTAATGCCATTCCTGGATAAAGTATCGTACAAACACACACTAAAAGAAGCCGCCATTGATGTTGCTTCTCAGTCATGTATTACCAAAGATAATATTGCAGTGGAAGTAGACGGCGTATTATACCTGCAGGTAATTGACCCGAAAAAAGCTTCATACGGAATTGACAACTATGGCTTTGCAGCCATTCAAATTGCTCAAACCACAATGCGTAGTGTCATTGGTCGTCTCGACCTGGATAAAACATTTGAAGAACGCGAAACCATTAACACCAGTATTGTTGAAGCTGTTGATAAAGCAAGTGACCCATGGGGAGTAAAAATTACGCGCTATGAGGTAAAAAATATTACTCCTCCGCAAAGCATTAAAGATGCCATGGAAAAGCAGATGCGTGCTGAACGTGAAAAACGTGCCATGATCGCTGAATCGGAAGGTCAGAAACAAGCTAAGATAAATGTTGCTGAAGGTGATAAACAAGAGTTGATCGCCAAGTCGGAAGGTGAAAAACAAAAACGAATCAATGAAGCCGAAGGTAAAGCTGCTGAAATTGAGTTTGTAGCCACTGCTACCGCTAAAGGTATTCGCGAAATCGCCGCTTCTATCAATGAAAAAGGTGGCATCGATGCTGTTAATCTTCGCGTAGCTGAACAGTACCTGGGTGAATTTGGTAAATTGGCGAAAACCAATAATACCATGATCATTCCTTCTAATATGTCTGATGTTTCAAGCATTATCGCTACTGCCACATCTGTATTAGATCAAACAAAAAAATAGTCATGTAATTCAATGACTTAAAAGCGGACTTAGGTCCGCTTTTTTTATCTACATAAATAAATTTCCGAAAGCATTTGTAAGTTACTTAGCTTTCTCAACATTATTATTATATAATCTGATTATATTTGACACTAATAAATCAAACCTTATTCTTTACGACTTTTTTGAAAATGAATGAATGTCATATGAATAAAACAAATTAAGAGAAACGAATGGGTTAAGAAGTAACTCTGAATTCCCTGCATGCTTTGCTTATATCATTGCAAACTTTGCATGAAACTTATATTGTGAACAGCACTTTTACATATGTCTTTATGGAGCTTATCAACTACGACGGAGTTCTGTAAATACTCACAATTGACTCATTGAATAAAATTAGTACAAAAGACTTCATGAAGAAAAGGGCAACAATTCTTTTGTTAGCAGGCGTTGTAATTCTGTTATTGAGTTTTTTATTAAAAAAGGCCGATAACTACACATCAACAAATGAATACTGTAACAGCTGTCATGTGCATGACCATGCTCATGCGTCATGGATGGAATCTGTTCACTACAACACAGCCCCGCACCTGAAAAAAACACGATGTGTCGATTGCCATTTACCACCTAAAGGACAGGCATACTATAAAGAAAAACTCAAAGCCGGCGTGCGTGATCTCTATGCCTTTCATTTTAAAGACAGCAGTGAATATAACTGGTCTGCCAAGTCACAAATTGAACATGCCAGCCTCCACACTTTTAAAGAATCCTGCATACGATGTCATCCAAAGTTATTTCCGGTGAAACTGTCTGAAAACGGAGAAATGGCTCATTGGCATTATACACGGAATAAGGAAGAGATGCATTGTATTCAATGCCATATAAACATTGGTCATGGTAATGAGGCCAAAGCTACGCATAACAGGTCCTTCCTTAGAGATAATTCAGGTGTGGATACCACATATGCAGAAGCGGCAACAATAAATACTTTTAGCTCTTATACCGAAACCATACCTGGCAGTGATGTCGCTTTCAGGATGATCGCTGTTAAAGGGGGAGCACATCATTTACAAAAGGACACATTCATTAACAATTTCTTTATTGGTGAGATTGAAGTCAGCTGGAATGAGTACTTTCTTTTCCTGTCTGAAACAGAAGCTGAAGGACGGCATGAGAATCAGGAACTGGATGGAATATCAGGAGCTACACCACCATGGGGAAATCCGGATCAAGGCTGGGGGTTTGGTAAACGACCAGCAATTACCATGACACACCATGCCGCCCTAACGTATTGCCGTTGGCTATCATTAAAAACAGGCAAAAACTATCGACTGCCAACTTCATTGGAATGGGAGTTTGCTGCTACAAAGGCCATACGCGATACAGATATAAACAATCAAATAGCCAACACAAATAATACTCATACAATAGAGCCTGGCTCCATACAAGCCGATCAACTGGGTACGAAGCACCTGTTTGGCAACGTTAAGGAATTCTGCAGTGATGCTGCCGGCAATAATGAATTCATCATTAAAGGTGGCTCCTTTAAATCTGATATAAACGAACTCTCACCTCAATTGTCCGAAACAACACAGCATAAACAATGGCTGAAGACCGATCCGCAGATTCCTAAGAGCATCTGGTGGTATTCCGATTGTAATGATGTAGGATTTAGAGTAGTTTTAAGCTATCAACCTGAGCAAAAAAATTAGTTATGAGTTATTCGCGTCGCGACTTCATCAGTAAAAGCCTTTTGGCTGGCAGCCTCACATTAGCAACGGGTGCATTAAGCTGCCAGCGAAAAAAAAATGAATCAGCCTTATTGTCAGAAGCGCCTGACGGCAAAATACTTAAGGCAGGACTCGTAGGATGTGGCTCAAGAGGAACCGGGGCGGCACTCAACTTTCTTGATGCTGGTCCATCTCTTGAAATTGTTGCTTTGGGCGATGTATTTAATGATAAGCTTTCTACTTGCAGGGCCAATTTAAAATCGGAAAGAAATATAGAGATCGATTCGGAGAGATGCTTTGTTGGCTTTGATGCTTTTGAAAAAGTAATTGATGCCGGTATCGATATCGTGATACTGGCAACACCTCCTTACTTTCGACCACAACACTTTGAAGCGGCCGTAAAAGCAGGTAAGCATGTTTTTATGGAAAAACCTGTAGCTGTTGATCCCGTTGGTGTACGTTCGATTTTAATTAATGGTATTAGAGCTGAAGAAATGGGCTTATCAGTTGTTACCGGCACTATTAAACGGCACCAGGAAGATTACCTGGCTACATACAATAAAGTGAAGCTAGGCGCAATTGGAGAGATAACTTCAGGTAATTGCTATTACAATCAGGGTAAACTTTGGCATGTTAACCCCAAAGCTGAATGGAGTGAACTGGAAGCAATGGTTCGTAACTGGGTTAACTGGACCTGGTTATCCGGCGACCATATCGTAGAGCAACACATTCATAACCTGGATCTGATGAATTGGTTTATTGGCAGCCCCCCGCTTAAAGCAACAGGCTTTGGTAGTCGTCATCGACGAACGACCGGTGACCAGTACGATAACTTCAGTGTTGATTATATTTACCCTAACAATGTTCATGTGCATAGCATGTGTCGGCAAATTAACGGCTGCTCCACCAATGTGAGTGATTACTTAAGAGGTACGCACGGCTATACCAATTGCGAAAACACCATTTTTGATCAGCAGGACCAGGTTAGATGGAAGTATCCCTTAAACGAAAAACAAAGCAACGATCGCTGGTACTTCTTCTGGAGAGCCTTTGTCCAGGAACATGTCGACCTGGTAAGCGCTATCAGAACAAAACAGCCGATTAATGAAGCCAGACAAATAGCTGAATCCACATTAACAGCCATTATGGGACGTATTTCGGCCTACACCGGTAAAGAAGTAACGTGGGATGAAATGATGAATAGTGAAATTAAGCTTGGACCGAAACATTTTGTAATGGGAGATGTAAACATTGATAAAACCATTCCAGTACCAGGACAATAGTGGAAAAAAACACAGATATATCATGCCCCGAATGCAGGTCTTCCTGGAACAAAGATGACCTGATCAGAAGCTGTTGCAATTGCTTTTGCTGTACCGGCTGCGAAATATACATATGTAGCGAATGCCAACATGAAATTACTATTCGTCCAATTGGCAATCCTCCTGAAATTAAGTACAATAAAGAATAGTTTTAATTTTTCTTCCTATTCATGGTAGGGTAAAACTCCTGCGATACGGTAAATGAGTAAACAAGTAAAACTTAAAACTCATTACCATGACAAAGAAACTATATCTGTTGGCAGTTGCCCTGTTTTTAATCTCTTCAATAGTTACAGCAAACAATCCGGTTAAGAAAAGACAAGTTAATCAGCAGGCGCGAATCAACAATGGCATCGCTACGGGCGAACTAACAAAAGCTGAAACCATACAGCTACAAAAGCAGCAAATACATATCAACCGCACCAAAAAAGCGGCCAGAGCCGACGGTGTTGTAACCAAAAAAGAACGTGCAGTCATTCAGCACAAGCAAAATAAGGCAAGCGCCAATATCTATCGTAAGAAACACAATAAGATCAGTCGTTAATTAATACTAATACTCTTATGCTGCAATTCGCTATACTCTCAATTATACTTAGTGCCTTTATCCTTGTTCACATGTGGAAATGGGGAATAAGTGATACAAGTAAAAAACAATACAAAAAGCCATCCAAAGAAGTATTCTCATTTAAGAATGGTGCTTTCAAATACGAAGAACAGGAACTGTAATTAAAAGACTTTTTTCATAACCTTGGATTTATATTCAATAAACTGTGCTCAATGTAATAGTTGAGCCAGTTTTCTACTCATGCAACGCACAAGTCGGATAATCTTTTATCCGGCTTGTCTTGTTTAAGTATGTGCCCTCATGCCTGAGCGTTTTTTTTGATAATCCTGATTAATTACATTTTTTTAACGTTTACGGCTATTCCAGCAATAAACCATCATCCATGTGCCTTGTTTACTTTTAGGCAGTTAAAACATTTTCGGCAAATAAGCAGAACCTTTTAATTTACTGTTAATTTGTCTATTTTTGCGCCGTTTTAACAGATGATTATAAAGCAAATACACAAAAAGATTTAAATATTATCACATGAGTAAGAAAACGATTTTGATCATCCTTGATGGATGGGGATACGGAGACCACTCGAAATCAGATGGTATCTTTACAGGTGAAACGCCATATTTCGATAGTTTGGTTAAGAATTACCCAAACTCTCAGTTACAAGCCTCTGGCGAAAATGTTGGTTTACCTGACGGACAGATGGGTAACAGTGAAGTGGGTCACCTTAACATTGGTGCCGGACGCGTTGTATACCAGGATTTGGTAAAGATCAACCGTGCATGTGCCGATGGTTCAATTGCTCAAAATCCGGAAGTTGTTAAAGCTTATTCATATGCTAAAGAAAACAACAAGCAGATTCACTTCTTAGGTTTATTATCTAAAGGTGGTGTGCACTCAAGCCAGGAGCACCTTTATAAATTATTAGATATTGCCAAAGAATACGGTATTGAAGAGCGTGCTTTCGTTCATGCTTTTATGGACGGACGTGACACTGACCCGAAAAGTGGTAAAGGCTTTATGGCTGAATTGCTTCAGCACATGGACAAATCAGGTGGTCAGGTAGCGTCAATGATCGGTCGTTATTATGCCATGGATCGCGATAAGCGTTGGGAACGTGTGAAAGAAGCCTACGACCTGATGGTTAACGGAACAGGCAAAGCAACGACAGACATCCTTTCTGCAATAGATGAGTCGTACGCCGAGGGAGTGACCGATGAATTTATCAAAGCCGTTAGCCATGTTGATGCTGAAGGCAAGCAGGTTGGAACCATCAGTGAAGGTGACGTTGTTGTATTCTTCAACTTCCGTAATGACCGCGCACGTGAAATTACCCAGGTATTAACACAACAAGATATGCCTGAAGAAGGAATGAAAACTATTCCTTTGCACTACTGCACAATGACTCCTTATGATGCTACTTTTGAAGGCATGCATATTTTATTTGACAAAGATAACGTGTCAAATACAATTGGAGAAGTTGTTGCCAATGCCGGCTTAAAGCAGTTACGTATTGCTGAAACAGAAAAGTACGCTCACGTAACATTCTTCTTTTCCGGTGGTCGCGAAGCTGTGTATGAAGGTGAAGATCGTATCCTTGTTAACTCACCAAAAGTAGCAACTTATGATTTACAGCCTGAAATGAGTGCTCACGAAGTAAAAGATAAGATCGTGGCTGAGTTAAACCAGAATAAATATGATTTCATTGCATTGAACTATGCCAATGGTGACATGGTTGGTCACACAGGTGAGTACGATGCAATTATGAAAGCTGTAAAAGCTGTTGATGAGTGTCTTGAAGCAACTGTTGAAGCTGCCAAAGCAAACGGTTATGAGGCTATCATTATTGCAGACCATGGTAATGCCGACAATGCGATCAACGCCGATGGTTCTCCAAACACGGCCCACTCGCTGAATCCGGTTCCTTTCATTTGGGTAACTGAGCGTCAGGGTGAAATTAAAGATGGTATTTTAGCTGATGTAGCACCTTCAGTTCTTCGCTTAATGAACGTTGAGCAACCAGAAGAAATGACTGGTAAAGCATTGATCGAACTGAAGTAATTATACTAGACAGATAATAAAAGTGGCTGTTCCTGATAAACGGAACAGCCATTTTTGGATTTATGGTGATTGATGCCCTGAGGCAAAATACCCGATATTTCAAACCAAAAACAGAAGAGCAGCGGACACTGTGATAAAGCGACATGTGTGAAAAAGGTTTTTCAGTTTCAGGTCCAGTATTTAGCTTGCTGATCCGGCCAATCTCCTTTTCTCCGGTTTATCAAATTAACAAATCGCCAAATCCACAAACAAAACATCCACTACAGCGTTTCATACAAAAATTGCATTGATGAACCAGCACAAAAGAAAAGATCTAAAAGCGGTAAACGTGACCGGTAACCGGCTTTTAAGCGATGGTGTCCATTACATATCTGTTGAGAAACCCTTTGCTTTTAAAGCAGGACAGGTAATTGCCGTGGCAATGGATCCAAATGATGAACCACGCCTCTACTCCATTGCATCAGGTACACACAAAAAACATCTCGGTATTCTTTTTGATGTGAAACCTGAAGGAGAGTTAACACCTCCATTATCGCTTGTCAAAGCTGGTGACACACTTTATATTTCAGAACCATTTGGGAAATTTTTATGCCAGGATACGCCTGCCACATGGATTGCCACAGGTACCGGCATCGCCCCATTTATATCACTGGTTGAATCAAAACAAGCTAACAATGTACAATTATTACATGGTTCACGTACTTTGGATAAATTCTTCTTTCAGGATTACCTGGAAGAGCAATTGGGCAGTCACTACCTCCGCTTTTGTACAACTGAGTCCAATGAAAAAACAATAGAAGGTCGCCTGACAGGCTATCTGCAAAATACGCAGGACCTGCCAACCAATAATAAATACTATCTTTGCGGCAGTTCGCAAATGGTAATAGATGTCAGGGAAATTTTGATCGCCAGAGGCGTTGCTTTTGATAATATTATAGCAGAAATATATTTTTAGAAATGAGTAAAGAGGCATTATACGGAAAAACGCTCAGTGAGTTAAAGGCATGTGTGAAAGAGTTGGGTTTGCCCGCATTTACCTCTAAGCAGATTGCTGATTGGTTGTACAAAAAACACGTAACAACCATTGACGACATGAGTAACTTGTCGAAAAAAGCAAGAACTCAATTGAATGAGAAGTATGAGATAGGCTTAATGCCACCACAATCGTTTCAGGAATCGATCGACGGCACAAAAAAATACCTGTATCAAACAAGCAACCAGCAGTTTATTGAAGCCGCTTATTTACCTGAAGAGAATCGCAATACCTTATGTATCTCATCTCAGGTTGGCTGTAAAATGGGCTGTTTATTTTGTATGACTGCTCGCCAGGGCTTCCAAAAAAACCTGACAAGCAATGAAATACTGAACCAAATCGCCAGTTTACCTGAACGTGACACATTGAGCAATGTGGTGTACATGGGCATGGGCGAACCAATGGATAACATTGATAACGTGCTCAAAAGCCTCGAGATTATTACAGCCGATTGGGGCTATGCCTGGAGTCCGCGTCGTATTAATGTATCAACCATTGGCGTAATACCTGCCATGCGCCGTTTTATTGAAGAGTCGGAAGCCCACCTGGCCATTAGTCTTCATTCCCCTTTTAATGAAGAGCGCAAACAGCTCATGCCAATCGAAAATGTTTATACTGCCGAAAAACTGGTTGAAGCCTTACGTGATTATGACTTTGGTCGTCAACGTCGAATCTCATTTGAATATATCATGTTTAAAGGTGTCAATGATACGGCTCAACATGTGAAGGGCCTGCTTCAGTTGCTTAATGGAATTAAATGTCGAATTAATTTGATACATTTTCACCCGATACCCAATTCTCCACTTGAGGGAAGCGATTATAAAACCATGGAATTTTTCCGCGATAAATTATCCCAGAAGGGTATCACCACTACCATCCGAAAATCAAGAGGTGAAGATATTTATGCCGCATGCGGTTTACTTTCTACCAAGAAACTATTAAAAGAAACCAACGAAAAAGATTATTAGGCATCTTAGCAAAATTGGGGCATGGCATAAAATTCAGTCAACAGCCATTGCAGGTGATAAACTACAATTGAGCGTCTGTAAAAAAACACTCCCCAATAAGCATTGAGTATACTTGATTTAATGGACTTTATCAATTAACAAATTACTTACCGGGCTGTAAAACCGAGGCGATATACCTGCCAGACCAGACCTTCGCTAATTCTTCTTATTGTTTATTCTTTTCTGTCGATACCTGACGGTACTCAATACATAAAACTGTAAAAGCATAGCACTTTGCCTGCTTAATGTTTTAATCAAGTTAAACTCGTACCAAACTCAAATTAAACTCAGACTAAACTCAGACTAAACTCAGACTAAATTCGACTCGAATTGAATTTGATATGAATTTAGTCTGTATTAAATATGTATGTACATCTAAATTGCTAGCTTATTATCATAGAGTAGAAACTATCTGATTTAGTAATGAGATCAGATGATATTTTAAGCCAAACTCTTATTGAGTTGTGAAACGCGGTTAGTAGTTAACAACATCAAGAAACAATCGATTTAATGCCTCCCGGAGTTTCTGAACAGATACTGGTTTTATCAATAGTTCTTCTTACTTTTGACTAACAAACATAAAAATCATGAAGACGTTCCCATTAACAATATTGCTATTCACAATACTATTCGTAGCTTGTGGTCCGGGGCAGGAAGAATTGGCTAAAGAGAAATATAATCGTGCAGAACAACTGTTTAATCAGAAGAAGTTCAACGATGCTAAATTAGAGATTGATTCCATTGAAGAATTGTACCCGAACCAAATTGAATATATTACACGTGGTAATGATCTTTTACGAAAGATCACCATCGAAGAACAACGGCAAAACCTGGTTTTTCTCGACAGCATGTTACAGGTAAAGCAATCTGAACTTGAACCTTTGATGAAGAGCTTTATTGAATCCTCTGACTATGGAGCTAAAAAAATCCTTATTCATAAACGACAAAAACCAGAAAACTCCTATGGCAGAACTTATTTGAGAGCACACCTTGATCTGGAAGGTAATTTCTACATTTCGAGCCGCTACACAGGTGCCGAAAGAATTTATCACGACCAGATAAAAGTCTATTTCAGCGGTAATAACGCATTGAGCGAAGTAATTAAAGAAGATGGTTTTAACAACCGTCATTTTGAAGATGGCGAAACTCAATGGGAAGTTGTTAACTTCAAAGACGGCAAAGACAATGGTGTTATTGACTTTATAGCCAACAACGCCAACCAGTCACTAAAGGTACAGTTCAGAGGTAAAAAATACTATTACATTGTAATGGAAAAATTTGATAAAGAAGCCATTCGTGATGGTTATGAAATCTCTTTTGTTCTTAAGGAAATAAAACGAATAAAGGAAGAAGTTGACAAGGTTAAAGCGGAGCTTGGCAGACTTAATGCATAGAGAAAAAATAATACATAGCCAGAGAGGACGTTTAACTTTAAGTTAGCCCAAAGACAGCTAAGAATTACGCAAAGGTCGCAAAGTGCAGATAATAATACGATGCATTTTGCGACCTTTGTGCACTTTCTCTTTTGCAATCTTTGCGAAAATGTTTTTATGTATAAAACCCTCTTTTGGGCTCAATATTTCTTTAATTCCTTAATTCTTAAACGTTAACTTCAAAATCACCTTTTTGAGGCAGTTTTTACAGTCATTTTTTGGCCTTTCATCAAAAAAGTAAGCTAAAAGCCATATAACTTAATAACTTGGGTATTTAGTTTTTACCAAAACTACTTCGTTATGCAAACCCAAAGCCCAATTAACAGGTTGTTAAAAAAAACTTGTCTTACCTTATTCGCAATACTATTACCTGGTTTGATCATTGCTCAAGATGATTTCTCTTCGACACCAGTAACTGAGGCTGACGAAGATGCCACCTATTCGTATACCATTATTGCTACTGATGATGGCGTTGTTGATAATGTGGCATTCTCATTATCCGTCAGTCCTTCAGCCCCATGGCTATCGATCAATGATACTGATGCCAATGACGGGCAGGCTGTATTAACAGGAACCCCGACCAACAATGAAGTTGGCTCCTACGAAGTAAGCATAACAGTCAATCCGGAAACGACGCCAGACACACAGGTATTCACACTGACAGTGAACAATACCAACGATGAACCGGAATTTACTTCAACACCGGTTACAGAGGTTGATGAAGATGCCACCTATTCATATACGATTACTGCTACCGATGCTGATGCTGACGATAATCCAACCTTCTCATTGTCGGTTAACCCGGCAGCTCCTTGGTTATCAATCGATGATTCGGATGCCAGTGACGGGCAGGCTGTATTAACAGGAACCCCGACCAACAGTGATGTTGGATCCTACGAAGTAACCTTAACGGCTAATCCGTCAACAACACCCATCACACAGGTATTTACACTAACGGTAACTAACACCAACGATGAACCGGAATTTACTTCAACACCGGTTACAGAGGTTGATGAAGATGCCACCTATTCATACACCATTACGGCTAGCGATGCAGATGCTGACGATAATCCGACCTTCTCATTGTCGGTTAACCCGGCAGCTCCTTGGTTATCAATCAATGATTCGGATGCCATTGACGGGCAGGCTGTATTAACGGGTACACCTACCAACAGCGATGTTGGATCCTACGAAGTAACTTTAACGGCCAATCCGTCAACGACACCCATCACACAGGTATTTACACTAACGGTAACTAACACCAACGATGAACCGGAATTTACTTCAACACCGGTTACAGAGGTTGATGAAGATGCCACCTATTCATACACCATTACGGCTACCGATGCAGATGCTGACGATAATCCGACCTTCTCATTATCCGTTAACCCGGCAGCTCCTTGGTTATCAATCGATGATTCGGATGCCAGTGACGGACAGGCTGTATTAACGGGTACTCCTACCAACAGCGATGTTGGATCCTACGAAGTAACCTTAACGGCTAATCCGTCAACAACACCCATCACACAGGTATTTACACTAACGGTAACTAACACCAACGATGAACCGGAGTTTACTTCAACACCGGTTACAGAGGTTGATGAAGATGCCACCTATTCATATACGATTACTGCTACCGATGCTGATGCTGACGATAACCCAACCTTCTCATTGTCGGTTAACCCGGCAGCTCCTTGGTTATCAATCAATGATTCGGATGCCAGTGACGGGCAGGCTGTATTAACGGGTACACCTACCAACAGCGATGTTGGATCCTACGAAGTAACCTTAACGGCTAATCCGTCAACAACACCCATCACACAGGTATTTACATTAACGGTAACTAACACCAACGATGAACCGGAATTTACTTCAACACCGGTTACAGAGGTTGATGAAGATGCCACCTATTCATACACCATTACGGCTAGCGATGCAGATGCTGACGATAATCCGACCTTCTCATTATCCGTTAACCCGGCAGCTCCATGGTTATCGATCAATGATTCGGATGCAAGTGACGGGCAGGCTGTATTAACGGGTACTCCTTCCAACAGTGATGTTGGATCCTATGAAGTAACCTTAACGGCCAATCCGTCAACAACACCCATCACACAGGTATTTACACTGACGGTAACTAACACCAACGATGAACCGGAGTTTACTTCAACACCTGTTACAGAGGTTGATGAAGATGCCACCTATTCATACACCATTACGGCTACCGATGCAGATGCTGACGATAATCCAACGTTCTCATTATCCGTTAACCCGGCAGCTCCTTGGTTATCAATCAATGATTCGGATGCCAGTGACGGGCAGGCTGTATTAACGGGTACACCTACCAACAGTGATGTTGGATCCTATGAAGTAACCTTAACGGCCAATCCGTCAACAACACCCATCACACAGGTATTTACACTGACGGTAACTAACACCAACGATGAACCGGAGTTTACTTCAACACCTGTTACAGAGGTTGATGAAGATGCCACCTATTCATACACCATTACGGCTACCGATGCAGATGCTGACGATAATCCAACGTTCTCATTATCCGTTAACCCGGCAGCTCCTTGGTTATCAATCAATGATTCGGATGCCAGTGACGGGCAGGCTGTATTAACGGGTACACCTACCAACAGCGATGTTGGATCCTACGAAGTAACCTTAACGGCTAATCCGTCAACAACACCCATCACACAGGTATTTACACTAACGGTTAACAATACCAATGACGAACCGGTATTTACTTCTACTCCTATTACTGGTGCAGCTGAAGATGCTGTTTATTCATATACCATTATCGCCACTGATGATGATGCGGATCAAAATCCGACATTCTCATTGTCGGTCAATCCGGCAGCTCCTTGGTTATCAATCAATGATTCAGATGACAGTGACGGGCAGGCTGTATTAACAGGTACACCTACCAACAGTGATGTTGGCTCCTATGAAGTAACCTTGACAGCCAATCCGTCAACAACACCCATCACACAGGTATTTACACTGACTGTTTCCAACTCAAATGACGAACCGGTATTTACTTCAACACCTGTTACAGAGGTTGATGAAGATGCCACCTATTCATATACTATTATTGCTACTGATGCAGATGCTGACGATAATCCGACATTCTCATTATCCGTTAACCCGGCAGCAGCCTGGTTATCAATCAATGATGCAGATGCCAGTGACGGGCAGGCTGTATTAACGGGTACTCCTACCAACAGTGATGTTGGGTCCTATGAAGTAACCTTGACGGCTAATCCGTCAACAACACCCATCACACAGGTATTTACACTAACGGTTAACAATACCAATGACGAACCGGTATTTACTTCTACACCTATTACTGGTGCAGCTGAAGATGCTGTTTATTCATATACCATTATCGCCACTGATGCAGATGCAGATCAAAATCCAACATTCTCATTGTCGGTCAATCCGGCAGCTCCTTGGTTATCAATCAATGATTCGGATGCCAGTGACGGGCAGGCTGTATTAACAGGTACACCTACCAACAGTGATGTTGGCTCCTATGAAGTAACCTTAACGGCCACTCCATCAACGACACCGGTCACACAGGTATTTACACTGACTGTTTCCAACTCAAATGACGAACCGGTATTTACTTCTACACCAGTCACAGAGGTTGATGAAGATGCCACCTATTCATATACCATTACCGCTACTGATGCAGATATTACTGATAATCCAACATTCTCTTTGTCGGTCAACCCTTCAGCCCCATGGTTATCAATTAACGACGCGGATGCCAGTGACGGGCAGGCTGTATTAACGGGAACACCTACCAACAGTGATGTCGGCTCCTATGAAGTAACCTTGACGGCTAATCCGTCAACGACACCCATCACACAGGTATTTACACTGACGGTGAATAATACCAATGATGAACCGATATTTACTTCTACTCCTGTCACAGAAGCAGATGAAGATGCCACCTATTCATATACTATTATTGCTACTGATGACGATGTGGATGATAATCCGACATTCTCATTATCTGTTACCCCCGCTGCTGATTGGTTATCGATTAATGATACGGATACCAATGACGGGCAGGCTGTATTAACCGGTACACCTACCAACAGCGATGTCGGCTCCTATGAAGTGACCTTGACGGCCAATCCATCGACGACACCAGTCACACAGGTATTTACACTAACGGTTAACAATACCAATGACGAACCGGTATTTACTTCTACTCCTATTACTGGTGCAGCTGAAGATGCTGTTTATTCATATACCATTATCGCCACTGACGATGATGCGGATCAAAATCCGACATTCTCATTATCGGTCACCCCTGCTGCTGATTGGTTATCTATTAATGATACGGATACCAATGACGGGCAGGCTGTGTTAACAGGTACACCTACCAACAGTGATGTTGGTTCATACGAAGTAACCTTAACGGCCAATCCATCAACGACACCGGTCACACAGGTATTTACACTGACTGTTTCCAACTCAAATGACGAACCGGTATTTACTTCTACGCCAGTCACAGAGGTTGATGAAGATGCCACCTATTCATATACCATTACCGCTACTGATGCTGATGTCACTGATAATCCAACATTCTCTTTGTCGGTCAACCCTTCAGCCCCATGGTTATCAATTAACGACGCGGATGCCAGTGACGGGCAGGCTGTATTAACGGGAACACCTACCAACAGTGATGTCGGCTCCTATGAAGTAACCTTGACGGCTAATCCGTCAACGACACCCATCACACAGGTATTTACACTGACGGTGAATAACACCAATGATGAACCGGTATTTACTTCTACTCCTGTCACAGAAGCAGATGAAGATGCCACCTATTCATATACTATTATTGCTACTGATGACGATGTGGATGATAATCCGACATTCTCATTAAACGTTGACCCGGCAGCCCCATGGTTATCAATTAATGATGCAGATAACAGTGACGGGCAGGCTGTATTAACAGGAACTCCAACCAACAGCGATGTTGGCTCCTATGAAGTGACCTTGACGGCCAATCCATCAACGACACCAGTCACACAGGTATTTACACTGACAGTGAATAACACCAATGATGAGCCGGTATTTACTTCTACACCGCTTACTGAAGTGGATGAAGATGCTGTATATTCCTACACTATCATTGCTACTGATGATGATTCGGATGATAATCCGACATTCTCATTGTCGGTCAACCCTGCTGCTGCCTGGTTATCGATCAATGATACCAATCCTGACGATGGACAAGCTGTGCTTACAGGAATACCTACCAACAGTGATGTTGGAACTTATGAAGTGACCTTAACGGCCAATCCGTCAACAACACCTGTTACACAGATCTTTACACTAACTGTAGTTGACCTTTTCGGCGAATTAACCATTACACAGTCAGCTAATGGTGCTGAAGGAGGAACAAATGGCTCATTCAGGATCAACCTGTCGAGACAGCTAGTTGACGCAACAAATATTACGGTATCGACTTCAAACAACTCGGCTGTAGAAGGTGATGATTTTACGATAGGTACTATTCAGATACCACCTAACACAAGTTTTGTGGATGTGCCGGTAGAGATTATCGATGATGACCTGGTTGAAACAGATGAAACCGTAACAATTACACTTAACACTTCTGATAATGTTGATGCCATCATTGCTTCACCGGATAATGTAAGTATTACCATTGCTGATAACGATGGTTTTATAAGCATTTCTGATGATTTAACAATGAATGGAGAAGAAGGCGGCAACAATGGTTCATTTACCATCACCTCATCCAGACAATTTCCGGTGGCCACAAATATAACCGTGTTAACATCCAATAACTCTGCTGTTATTGACAATGACTTTACAATTGGTACCATTACACTGGATGCCAATACCAGTTCAGTGGTTGTTCCGGTAACAGTTATTGATGATGATTTGGCTGAAAACACAGAAGATGTAACTATTACGCTTGATGCTGTTACCGGCAATTCCAATGCTCACATTGCCGTTTCAGACATTAGTACCACACTCGCTATTGCAGATAATGACATTCCTGATTTAAACATCACGGGCGGGCCTTTCACCATTACTGAAGGTTCTTCTGGTAACATTTTTAGCGTTGGCTTAAGCGCTCAACCGCAAAACAATGTAGTGGTGGACATTAGCTGTGTAAATCCGGATATTTCTTTTACACCCGCCACTATTACTTTTACAAATGCGGACTGGGCTGATAAAGAAATCAGTTTCTCTGCTGCCGGTGACAGCGATCTGTTAAGTGAAACGGACCCGATCAATATATCTGTTAACGATGCGGGCAGCGATGATTTATTTGATGGTTTAAGTGAAACCATTGGATTAACAGTTACCGATACTGATGCTGCAGGCATAGTAATAACAGGTGGCCCACTTACGGCTGACGAAGGAAGCACAGGCAATACCTTCTCTGTCGCGCTGGCGGCACAACCCGCAAGTAATGTTGTTATTGATATAAGTTCGGTCAATACTGACATTGATTTTTCTCCATCGTCACTAACGTTTACCAGTTCCAGCTGGGGAGATCAGGAAGTGAGCTTCACGGCCAATGAAGATGATGACCTCATTGATGAACTGGACCCAATAATTGTTGCAGTCAACAATGCCAGAAGTGATGACGAATTTGATGATCAATCATCCGTTATCAATCTTACTATTAACGATAACGATATTGCAGAGTTATCTATTGCAGGTACTACAGCAGCTGAAGAAGATGCCACAAGTGGTTTATTCACTATTACAGCCTCACAGGCAACACTTGGTGAAACGGAAATAAGCCTTAACATTAGCGGATCTGCAATAATGGGCACTGATTATGAAGCTATCAATTCAACATTGACAATGCCCGACGGTTCCAATGCATTAACTATTCCAATTAACCTTATACCCGATAACCTGGTTGAGGGGTTGGAAAATGTGCGTATTGAGATGCTCAGTGTCAATAATGACAAATCAGGTATCTCCGTATCAGAAGCCACAGCTTCTATTAACATCTTAGACAATGATATTGCCGATCTGGTGATTTCCCAAACAACCTTCTCTGTTAACGAAGGTACTAACGATCATACCTTTAATGTGGCACTCAGCGCCCAACCTCAAAGTGATGTGGTTGTTGATTTAGTAAGTAATAATCCGGATATCAGCTTATCTGCCAACACGCTTACATTTACAAATGAAAGTTATGGTAATCAAACTGTCACATTTGACTGTCTTGATGATGATGATTTAAGCGATGAATCAGCCAATATCACCATTGAGGTAAATAACCCTCTGAGCAATAGTCTTTTCTATAACTTAAGCTCCCAGATAACCGTTGACATTACGGATAATGATACACAACCGGAGTTTACCTCTACACCAATAACTGTTACCAATGAGGATGCCGTATATACCTACAATATTAACGTAAGTGATGCCGATGGCGATATACCGCTTATTACACTGGTTACACCAGCTGATCCTAACAGCACCTGGCTGTCACTTACCGACAATAATGATGGTACAGCAGTTTTATCGGGCATACCTCTTCAGGCTGACGTAACCGGTTCTGGAGATCCTATCGATGTTACAATAAGAGCAGAAGATGATCTGACATCTATTGAGCAATCCTTTACTATTACAGTTAATAATGTTAATGATTCTCCGCTCATCAGCAACAGTTCATTCTCAACACCGGAAAACCAGGCGCTTACAATTGCTTTAAGCAGTTTTGCCAGTGATGAAGATAACAATATTGATCCTTCAAGTCTGATTGTTACCTCAGCTCCCGACTTCGGAACTGTTGACACCGATACTCCAGGTGAAATAACCTATATACCGGCCAACGGTTTCTCAGGAGAGGATAATTTCAATGTGCAGATACAGGATCTGAACAGGGCATACAGCAATGTGGGTACCATAACCATAACGGTTTCCAACGAGGCTCCGACAGCCATTGACGACAGCTATACAACATCTGAAGACAGATCAATTGTTATGAATGTTCTGGAGAATGATACGGATCCTCAAAACAATCTATCAAACAGTTCATTAATTGTTATTGATGCACCTTCATTGGGTACCGCTGAAGTTCATATAACTGACGGCACCATTACCTACACACCTAATGCAAATGAGTATGGTGAAGATAGCTTTACTTATCGCATTTGTGATGAAGGTGGTTATTGCGACCAGGCAACCGTTAGCATCACCATCACCCCTGTTAATGATGCCCCTCTTGTTAATGACGATAATTTCACATTGGATGAAGACAGTAATCTTGATTTGGCTATTCTTGAAAATGACAGTGATATTGACGGTTCTTTAAATACGGCGAGCCTCGCCATTATTACCGATGCCACCAATGGTACATTAACCATTAATGACAATACCATTAATTATTCACCTGATGCAGACTACAATGGTTCTGATAGCTTTGTGTATTCAGTGGCTGATAATGAAGGCATCAGTGAACAGGCAATGGTATCGATAACCATCAACGCCGTTAATGATGCTCCTGTTGCTATCGATGACGAAGGTGAAACAAGCGATGTAGCATCTGTTGTTATTAATGTTCTTGCCAATGACTACGATGTCGATGACAACCTTGATCTGGCCTCTCTGTCAATTCTTAAATTTCCGGATAATGGCTCTGTTGAAATTAACGGAACAACAGGAAACATCACCTATGAGCCCAATGAAAATTACTTTGGCACCGACAACTACCAGTACCAGATATGTGATACAGATGGTGAATGTACTGAGGCGACAGTGCGGATAACAGTTACCAGTGGAAACACCAAACCAATTGCTAATCCGGACTATAAGCAGGTAGATGAAGATGGTCAGATCAGTTTTAGCCCATTGGAAAATGACAATGATCCAAATAATAACCTAGATGTAGAAAGCCTGGAAATTATTGAAGGGCCAAAGTTTGGTATTCACCAACATACTGAAGGAAGTGATATAATAGTATATACTCCAAATGCCAATTATTTTGGAAATGATACCATCGTATACAGGATTTATGACCAAGGCAGTCCTTCCTTATCTGATCAGGATACTGTGTTTATAACGGTTAATCCGGTCAACGACCTGCCTGTGGCTGCTGATTATAATCTGGATGTATTTGAGGGAATACCTGCAACGGTTAACCTGGCCGAACTGGGAAGCGACATTGAAATGGGTGTTTTAACTATTTCAATTGCAGATAATACGAACATTGGAGGTACAGCCCGTGTATTAGACGACCAGCAAACGCTTGAGTATACAGCAAACTTTGGCACACGATGTTTAGCATTTGAACTCTTCTACACATTACGCGATGAGGAAGGTGGTGAAGACGATGCCACTGTTTTCATTGATGTGATCCCTATGGATACGGATAATGATAACATTCCTGACCACATTGAGAATCCTGATAATAACAACCGGGATTCGGACAATGATGGCATACCTGATTTTGAAGATGACGATTCGGATGGCGATGGTATTTCTGATATTATTGAAGGCGGTATTTCAAATATATGTACAGACATGCCGCTGGATACAGACAATGATGGAGTTCCCAACTATCTGGATAAGGATTCAGACAATGATACAGTGCCAGATAATGAAGAAGGAATTGCTGATTGTGACAATGATGGGTTAGCCAATTATATCGATTCATTTGATGACTGCGCTGACAGGGCAAGCATTGATGTACCTGAAACCTTTACACCAAATGGTGACGGTATTAATGATTACTTTATAATAAAGGGCGCCACTTCAGAAGATCTGAAGAACAATGAACTATTTGTGTTCAATCGCTGGGGCGGACAGGTTTATCATATGGTCAACTATAACAACACCTGGGATGGTAAATCAAATTCGGCCACACTCGGAAGCGAAGAACTATCGGAAGGAACCTATTTCTATGTGTTCAAGTCAAAAACAGGCACATTAATAAAAGGAACAGTTTACATTAAGCGATAAAACACCTAACTATGAAAGTGAATATCAGACGACAGCTATCGCTTAAACAAAGCGATCTAATAAAACTAGCAGTTATATGTTGCGCTTTACTTGCAGGTTCATTAACACAAAATGCAAGAGCACAACAAGACCCGATGTATACCCAGTACATGTTTAATACACTGGCTTATAACCCTGGCTATGCCGGAACACGTGAGGTGTTAAGTATAATGGCGCTGTCGCGCCATCAGTGGGTAGGTTTCGACGGAGCCCCGTCCACACAAACGCTGACAGCCCATTCGTCTGTTGGAAAAAATATCGGACTTGGGTTCTCACTGATGCACGACAGACTTGATCCAACGCGACAAACCGGTGTATATTTTGATTATGCCTATCGTCTAAAGATTAATGACAAGAGTAAGTTATCCCTTGGTATTAAAGGAGGTTTTAACTTTTATCAAAACAACTTCTCAAGCCTTAGTACCGGCAATGTAGCAGACGACCCTGCCCTGAGTGGTTCAGACTACAATAAGTTTTTGCCCAATTTTGGCTTTGGTCTTTTTTATTATTCTGATAAATTTTACTTCGGAGCTTCCGTACCTAAACTGCTTGAAAACAAGCTTGACAACGGTGATATTGAAGTTCTGGGAACAAGCGGTAAAGAGGCACGTCACTACTTCTTTACCAGTGGTTACGTTTTTGATCTGAACGATAATGTTAAGTTCAAACCAAGTGTGTTGGCCAGGTTAACACAGGCTGCACCAATGTCTTTGGATATTAACATGAACTTCCTGCTTAGAGATAAACTCTGGGTTGGAGGATTCTATCGCATTGAAAGTTCTTTTGGGGCTATTGTACAATATCAATTTAACCAGCAGTTTAAGGTTGGATATGGATATGATATGACCACCAATGAATTAAGTAATTACAACAACGGCACACACGAAATAATGTTATTATATGAGTTTAATTTCACAAAAGAAAAAGTTCAGCATCCTAGGCATTTTTAAGGCTAAAGTACTGTTGCTTATAATGGCTTTTGGCATTTCTCATTTGGCCCTTTCTCAATCCAAGGACCTTGAAAGTGCTGATGAGTTATTTAATAGTTTTAGCTATAACAAAGCTATTAAGGCTTATAAAAAACTAATAAAAAAAGGCCAGCACACGTATTATTGCTACACTAAAATTGCTAAATCCTATTCTAAGCTAAACAACTTTGAAGAAGCTGCTGTATGGTACACTAAGTGTACTGAGCATGCTGATTTTGATTCTAGAATATACCTTGAATTAGGGCAGGAATTATTGAAAGCTGGTAAGCAGCAAGAGGCCTCTGAGAATTTTCACAAGTATTACCAGCAAAACAATATGCCACATCAACTGGCTTCACTCACCTTTATGGAATACTACAATGAACTTATGAGAGATTCCAGCAGGTATAAGGTGACGCCCTTGGAAGTCAACACTTCATTTGATGAGTTTGGTCCGTCTTTATTAGGCAATGACTTGGTTTTCACTTCTAACCGTCCGGTTAAAAGCGTGGCTAAACGAAGTGACGCCTTAACCGGACAGGCATTCTTCGATCTATACTCCCTGAACAATGAGACAAGAGAGGTAAAGGAGTTCAGTAAAGAGTTGCAGACCAAATACAATGACGGGCCAATCTGTTTTTCGTCCGATTCAAAAACAGCTTACCTGACACGAAACGCCAGTTATGATACCAGGGAAATAAACACCCTTGATATATTTGTTTCGCAATTAGCCAATGATAAATGGTCGAAAGAGGTTAAGCGCCTTCCGCTTAGAAAAGGCAATTACACTGTGGCACATGCCTATATAACAAGAGACGATAAATTCATTTATTTTTCGTCAAATATGCCAGGTGGATATGGAGGAATGGACCTTTATGTATGTGAACTGAAAAACGGTTACTTAAGTCAGCCTCGCAACCTGGGCCCTGTTATTAATACAGCGGGTAATGAAATTTTCCCTTTTATTAATTCAAAAGGAACTCTATACTTCGCTTCTGACATGCATCCGGGGCTAGGCGGTTATGATTTGTTTTTCTCGACACAGGCCGATGGTAATTTTAACCTTCCATTTAATATTGGCTATCCGGTCAATACCACAGCTGATGATTTTAGTCTTGTTATGGATCCTGGTGAAGCCTCCGGTTTTTTTGCATCAAACCGGCAAGGCGGAGCGGGCGGTGATGACATCTATGCGGTTCAATTTATAAAGCCTCTGGCCTATTGCATTATTGATGCGAGTATACACAGTGAAGAAGATTCAACGTTATTGTCAAATGCCCTTATTAACATTACCGATGTTGAAACCGGCAAAATGATGACAATTAAATCGAATCAATCGGGTAAATTTAATTGCTATCTGAAAAAAGATAAAAAATATACGTTTGAGGTCAAACGTAAGTTCTACTCTGACTTTAAAGGAGTTCTGACACCAGAAGAGCTTCAACAATATGATGTATTGAAATTAAATATCGGACTAAAGGAAAAGTAGGTTTTTTATCGCTCTTGATTTATTACTTTTGCGGTAATGAATGAGTCTTTTTTAGTCTATCACGAGCCCGTTTTTCGCCCTCCATCGGAGGCGAATTCTGTTATATTACAAGTTACTCACGGTTGTAAATGGAATAAGTGCAACTTTTGCGAAATGTACACAAGCAAAACCTATTCGGTTAAACCACTGAGTACTATCACAAAAGAAATCACTTTACTATCAGGAATGCACCCCAATGCCTATCGTATATTCATTGGTGATGGTGACTTGTTTACTGTTGACTTTTCTATTATTCTGGAAACACTGCAGCTTCTGAAGGCAAATTTCAGACAGCTTAAGCGTATCTCTTGTTATGCTTCAGCAAGAGAACTGGATAAGTTTGACAAGTTACAGTTGGTTCAGCTAAAAGAAGCAGGACTTGATTTATTATACATTGGCCTTGAATCAGGAGACAATGAGGTTTTATCATTAATCAATAAAGGCACAAGCGCTGAAGTGCAGGCTGCTGCCTCATTGAAAGCAAAAAGTGCTGGTTTCAAGTTGTCTGTAATGATATTGAATGGCATCGGAGGCCGTAAGCATACCGTGAATCATGCCATAAACTCTGCTAAACTTTTAAACCAGATACAGCCTCAATTACTTGCTATGCTGGTTATCTCATTTCCCTATGGATTTGAGCACTTTAAAAATCGTGTTAAAGGTGATTTTGAACCATTATCGCAATTGGAGATGCTCAAGGAAATGCGACTTATACTTGAGAACCTGGAACTAAAAAGCACTGTATTCAGAAGTGATCATGCTTCAAACTACCTGGTTTTTAAAGGCGGTTTAAACCGGGACAAGGATAAGTTCATTAATCAACTTGACCACATTATTGAACATACCATTCATGTGCCAAAACCACATTTAAATGAAAGTAGATTTTTATAATCTACTTTTTCATTTTCAGGACTACCGGTAAGGATAGAAAGGCCAGAGCACCAACTATTTTATAAGTTAACTCAAGGCTAAGGTAATCTCCCATCAGACCAACCACCATAACCATAACTGCACCGATTAGAAAGGTTGTGGTCATAAAAAGAGAGTTTACAAAATTGTTATGCCGGGTTTTGTATTCATTAACGATGGCTAAAAACACCGGTCCTGTTGCAAATAAAAATAAGCCGGTTGCTATTAAGGCCGCTATTTGAAGCCATCCGTCTGTATAAAGAAATGCAAAGAACAATACGGGTGCTCCAACAGATGCAATAAGCAAGGTATTTCGGCGTCCTATTTTATCTGAGATTGTTCCCGCGAAGAATGTACCAACAACACCTGCTCCTTGCAAAATAGCCAATGCAATACCTGCAAACCAGGTTGACTCTCCCCTGCCGGTTAAAAAAACAGGCAGGTAAAATGTCAAAGCCGATTTCATGGCAGCTCTGAAAAATAGTATTAAAGCAATACTGCTGATCAGTGGAAAAAAGCTTTTAAAGGTTTTCAGATATTCAAGGCTACGCCCTGACTGTACATTTTCAGCAATTGATATATTCCTTAGCCTGAAATACAGGATAACTGAGGCCAGTATACCTGTTGGAATAAAATAGCTTACGCCTCTCAATCCCCATAATTCAACAGCACCTAGTACAGCAACCGGTCCTGCCGACCGAGCCAGTTCACCTCCTACCATATAGAAGCTCATACCCATACCTATGCGGTTCCCCGACACTTTACGCATCATTACAGGTGAGGGAACATGAAAAAAGGAACTACTGATACCGCTCATCAATACCAATAGTATTAAGGTAATTTTATTTGGTGCAACAGGCACCAAGCTCATGGCAATGGCTGTTATGGCCGGTGTGAATATGACAAAATACCTTGCTTTGGTGCGTTCTGCCAACATACCAACCAATGGGTTTAGTAAGGTGGGCAGGCGCTGAACTACAGACAGAAAACCGGCAAAGGTCAGGCTAATACCCATCGAGTCGCGCAATAAAGGTAGAAGAGGAGCCAGAAAGGCCGTATATATATCATGAAAAAAATGCGCAACCGTTAGTAAACTAACTTTTCCTATTTGAAATTGACCTTCCTTATTCATTCTATTCCATTCATCTGATGAGGTAATAACAGACCTGAACTGGCTGCTTAAAATGGGAAACAAAAAAAATCCCGGGCTTAAACCCAGGATTTCTATTATTTAAAATGGTAAATCTTCTTCCGGACTGGCAGGCGGTATATCTGCCTCGTTAAATGAAGGCGCAGGAGCATCTGGTGGCAATACTGCCTCTTCTTTTTCAATGCGCCAGGCTTCCAGGTTTGAGAAATAATTAACGCGACCATCTTTTTCCCACTTGCGGCCTCTGATATTAAAACTCACCTTTATTTTATCACCCAGCTGGATCGGATCCATTAGGTTACACCTGTCTTGTGTTAATTGAAACTTAATAAAGTCGTTCCAATCAGAATTACGCTCATTTACTACTTCAATAACAAATTCGCGTTTTTTAAAACTCGCACTAATATCTTGTGTATCGTCTTTTACGATTACGTTTCCTGAAATTTCGAAATTCATTCTACCTGTTTATTCGTTTACAACTACTTTAATTATTTCATCTCCCTGACGGATATCATCTATTACATCAAGCCCTTCCACAACCTTACCAAAGCAAGTATGCTGTCGGTCAAGGTGTTGTGTATTTTCACGACCATGACAGATAAAAAACTGAGAACCGCCGGTATTACGTCCTGCATGAGCCATTGATAAAACCCCACGATCGTGATACTGATTATCACCATCTAACTCACAATCAATACTGTACCCTGGACCACCTGTACCTGCACGAGGACTGCTTTTATCTCTTGAGTGAGGACATCCCCCCTGAATTACAAAATCAGGAATTACCCTGTGGAAGGATAAACCATCATAAAAGCCTTCTTTTGCCAGCTTAACAAAGTTATCAACGGTATTAGGTGCATCGTTCTCATAGAACTCAACCTTCATAATACCCTTTTCGGTATGAATTTCTGCTGTTTTCATCTTTAATATATCTTTTTTCCTTTATCTCTAACGACCAAGCAAAAGTACGATAAATTGTTGAAGCATCACAGTAGATACTTTGCTCATTTACCTGAATTTATTTATTAAAATATTCCTCATGTCGCCATGCCGGATCAGATATATTTCAGCTGTTCACTTCCGCACACCACATTGTTACGCAAACGGTCAATATTAAAAGACTAAAAAGTCCGCTAAATACCTCAATAGCCTAATTATGTATTCTTTACGGATTTTGGCACGCCAATTGATTTACTCTCAACGTTGTTAATTAATAAAAACTAATTGTCATGAGAACTTTAAATAACCTAACTAACGTAAAATCTATTTCAAGTGTATTGTTTATTGCATTAGTAATGTCATTAAGCCTTTCGGCACAGCCAATGATGAATGATTCATTCGACTACGAAACTCAAATGGAAGTTGAAACATGGATGACTGATCTGGAATCTTTTAATATTATTGATGAACCGACATTGGAAGTAGAAGAATGGATGACTGATTTAGATTACTTCTTTACTGAGGAAGTTGAAGTTATTGAAGTTGAAGCATGGATGACCGATCTAAGTGAATTCTACACAGAAGAAACTGAAGTAATGGAAACAGAAGAGTGGATGACAGACCTTCGATCATTCTATGTAACTGATGAGATGCCTTTAGAAATGGAACCATGGATGGCAAACCTTGACGAGTTTACAAATACTTTCGATACTTATTTAATGGCCGATGCTGATGAAGTGACTCTGGAAGTTGAAGACTGGATGACTAACTTAAATGATTACAGCAAAGTGGACGCCAATGAGATTGAAGGAATCAAGCAGATAGATATTGAAAGTAACTGCCCTGTTCTTATCGCTTTAAAGAACTAGAAAAACAAAGTCATGACAACAACATATCTCCTTGCCGGTAAATAGTTACCGGCATTTTTTATGCTTAAAAAGTAACATGTTCAATTCTGATAGATTCTTGACTTCCTCCTTAAATGACAACTCTTTAAACGCTTTATTGCTAATTATTACAATGCCAACATAGTTATTACCAGGCAGGCACGTCCTTTTTAAAATGGATGCAAAACTTGATTGAAAGAGATGATTGATACGCGCAAGAGATGGATATGTCGCTTCAGACTTCCCTTTTCCTTCGTCAAAGCCGCCATGACGCAATATCCACTCTTATCACTGACTTTCAACCCATTCCATTCTCTTGTTATTCATCGTTCACTTTCGAACACCACTTTGTTACGTTAACGGTCAATATTAAAAGACCAGAAAGTCCGCTAAAGATTCTATATATCTATCCCAGTGTTCATTACAATCTTTGGCACATCGATTGATATACAATCAGCGTTGTTAAATATTAAAAACCAATTGTCATGAGAACTTTAAATAACCTAACAAGCGTAAAATCTATTTCAAGTGTATTATTTATAGTATTAGTAATGTCATTAAGCCTTTCGGCACAGCCAATGATGAATGATACTTTCGATTATGAAGCTCAAATGGAAGTCGAGAACTGGATGTCTGATCTTGAATCATTTGATAATAATGACGAAGCAACAATGGAAGTAGAAGAATGGATGACCGACATGGATAATTTTTACACTGAAGAAGTTGAAGTTATTGAAGTTGAAGCATGGATGACCGATCTAAGTGATTTCTATACGGAAGAAGCTGAACTAATTGAAACAGAAGAGTGGATGACAGACCTTCAATCATTCTATGTAGCTGATGAAATGCCTTTAGAAATGGAACCATGGATGGCAAACCTTGATGAGTTTACAAATACTTTCGATACTTATTTAATGGCTGATGCCGATGAAGTAACTCTGGAAGTTGAAGATTGGATGACTAACTTAAATGATTACAGCAAAGTAGACGCCAATGAGATTGAAGGAATCAAGCAGATTGATATTGAAAGTAACTGCCCTGTTCTTATCGCTTTAAAGAACTAGAAAGACTAAGTCATGACAACAACATATCTCCTTGCCGGTAAAAAGTTACCGGCATTTTTTATGCTTAAAAAGTAACATGTTCAATTCTGATAGATTCTTGACTTCCTCCTTAAATGACAACTCTTTAAACGCTTTATTGTAAATTATTACAATGCCGACATAGTTATTGCCGGGCAGGTACATCCTTTCTGAAAGGATGCAAAACTTGGTTGAAAGAGATGATTGATACGCGCAAGAGATGGATATGTCGCTTCAGACTTCCCTTTTCCTTCGTCAAAGCCGCCATGATGCAATATCCACTCTTATCACGGACTTTCAACCCATTCCATTCTCTTGTTATTCATCGTTCACTTTCGAACACCACTTTGTTACGTTAACGGTCAATATTAAAAGACCAGAAAGTCTGCTAAAGATTCTATATACCTATCCTAGTGTTCATTACAACCTTTGGCACATCGATTGATATACAATCAGCGTTGTTAAATATTAAAAACCAATTGTCATGAGAACTTTAAATAACCTAACAAGCGTAAAATCTATTTCAAGTGTATTATTTATAGTATTAGTAATGTCATTAAGCCTTTCGGCACAGCCAATGATGAATGATACTTTCGATTATGAAGCTCAAATGGAAGTCGAGAACTGGATGTCTGATCTTGAATCATTTGATAATAATGACGAAGCAACAATGGAAGTAGAAGAATGGATGACTGACATGGACAATTTTTACACTGAAGAAGCTGAAGTTATTGAAGTTGAAGCATGGATGACCAATCTGGTTGATTTCTATACGGAAGAAGCTGAAGTAATGGAAACAGAAGAGTGGATGACAGACCTTCAATCATTTTATGTAGCTGATGAAATGCCTTTAGAAATAGAACCATGGATGGCAAACCTTGATGAGTTTACAAATACTTTCGATACTTATTTAATGGCCGATGCCGATGAAGTAATTTTGGAAGTTGAAGACTGGATGACTAACTTAAATGATTACAGCAAGGTGGACGCCAATGAGATTGAAGGAATCAAGCAGATAGATATTGAAAGTAACTGCCCTGTTCTTATCGCTTTAAAGAACTAGAAAGACTAAGTCATGACAACAACATATCTCCTTGCCGGTAAATAGTTACCGGCATTTTTTATGCCTACGTTAAAAATTAACAAAAATAAGAATACAGCTTTTACTAGAAATAACGAATTGACTGTACGCCTTTTTCTTCCTCTTTCTTTGTCACTTTCTTACGATTGAAACGCCTGTCTCTGTTGCGCCTGATAAAGCTGTTACTATCAATGGTCAATGAAATTTCATGACTCCCCGAGTTCAATGAAGGCTGAGCACCAATGGAAAAATCGTAAGAATAACACACCGCCATTGACTTTGAAACCCGGACACTTAGCAATGAGGCCAAAGTATTATTGGTTCGGTACGAAGCACCAACCCAAAACAGGCTCTTATACATCATTTGCAGATTCAAATCGAAAGAGTGATTGGCAGACGTTCGCAGACGTGCCAGGAAAGATGGCTTTAAAAATACATTATCACTTACACCAAAGGCATATCCGGAGGTTAAAAAGGCTGTACGATATAATTCCAACACAGCGCCACCTGTTTCATCCTGTGACAATTCATTGTTTAATATCTGAGGGATAGATAGACCAAAATAAAATGTAGGAGAATAAACAAATGCTCCTGCTCCAAAATTTGGCTTTAGGCTATTTTCAATGTTCTGAGCAAAAACCGGATCATTATCTTCAATCACTTCGAGCGATGACAAACCAATATTATAATGACTTAGCTTCGCACTCATTCCCAATGACATAAACATATTATGATTAAGCCTGATCAAATAACTGTAAACTGCGGTAAATTCATTATTTTGTATTGGTCCGTTTTTATGATGCAATAAACTGGCTCCCAATGAAGCCATGCGTTTATTAAGAGGCGAGTGTACATTTATGGCATAGGTCGACGGAGCATCTTTTATACCCATCCATTGTTGGCGGGACAGCACATTAACACTAAACGAATTACGGACTCCTGCATAAGCCGGATTTATCATCATCTGACTGTTCATGTACTGAGATGATATCATATCAGCCTGTGACCATGCATCCATCGCCACCAAGATACCCAACACTGCGAGTATGACGAGTTGCCACATTCTATGTCTTCTGCTTTTACCTGGCAACATAAACAAATCCTGTTAGTTGTTTATCAAATCCGTTTATCGTAATAATATAATAATAAGTACCGGCGGCAACCATCTTTCCTTTATTATTCCCTTTATTGGCAATGCCATCCCAATCGTTTTGATAATCATTGCTTTGATAAACCTGACTTCCCCATGAATCGACAATTGTTAGTTTAATACCCTGGTAGGTTGAGAAATCAGGCACAAAGAAAGTATCATTTATACCATCACCATTGGGAGAAAAGCCTTCGGGAATATAAAAGTCAATGTCACCCCCGTGTCTGACATCAAATAATATTTTAGCCTGACTGCAATCGTTATCTACATCACAAATAATGTATTCAAGCGAATCTTTACCTACAAAACGACGCTCAAACTCTACCTCAAGCATATTATCTGTGTTCAGGTAGAAATCACCCTGTTTCAGTTCGCCAAGAATGGTGATGGTTAAGGGGCCGTCTCCTTCAATAATATCATTGTCCAAAAAATCGATTGTAACAGGAGTCCCATGCAGATATGTAACTGAGTCATTAACGGCTTCAGGCTTAAAATCTACATTTTCAATATCAACGAAAACACTGGCTTCATCGCAGCTGCCATCGGTATTGCATACCTTGTATTTAAAAACATCTTTACCAACAAACGAATGATCAGGAATAAATGTAATGGTATTATCAGATTCTACGACCGCTTGCCCATTTTCAGCTTCGCTAACAATGGTTAAACTGCCAACTCCATTCCCGAGACCAAAATCATTGTTTAACACAGGAATATTAACAGGTTTATTTTCTAATCCTTTAATCAGATCATCATTAGCATAAACAGTTTCCTGTCCTTTTAATTGACTTGTAAAAAAGACCGATAACAATAATATGACGACATATCTATACATAAAATCCACTTCTTCTGAACGTCCCGATAATCAAAAGTAATATTAATAAGTTTAATTCAATATAAATTCTTAATCGAACTCTTATTTAGAATCAAGACTTAAAGCATTAAACACAAATCCTGATGCCTCATTCGTTTTGCGTATTACACTTCAGAGTTGTATAGCTCTGTGTTCATTTTTCTTCAAGCCGCTTGTTAACAGCGGTCGTTTTGTCTTTCTAATCCGGTTGTACTGTGCTTATATTTAAATGTCTAATTTGTGATATATCACCTAAAAACTAAGCACCATTCAATCTCCATTAAGGATTAGCATTATAGTTTCGACTCACCAAACTGTTTGCCTGCATCAGATCTCCAGGTTATTCAACGATTTAATTTGCTATCTGTTTAACTTGAGTCGCTTAAGAGCCTTATTACGCTTGTTTCTATTTCGTTCGGAGCAGGGAATGGAAGCCTTCGATTTATCTTTACAAATCCGGTATTTGCAGACTAATTGGTAAGCACTACCATAATCGAGCTGTGCACCGGTTAAGCCTAGCTGATATTCAAGCCCTACAATAAAGTTATTAAGCTGAACGCCTCCTGCCACTCCAAGCCCGAGGCTCTTGCCAAAGCGATGATCCATGGTACGGCGATAACTAACTAATCCCCATAATGAGAGATTAGGATCAGGCGTGGGGAAAAATCCCTTAACACTTAAATCTAATTTACTATCAACCAACATATTTCGGCGATACATAATCAAAGGTTCAAGAAATACATCGCGATCTGCCAATTTAAATGTCGTACCGCCGTGTATATGAATATCTGAGGTCAAAGCCGGTTCATCTTCGTGACTGTACATGGGGTTATTCTGAGGTAAAATATTTGTAACCGAAAAACCCACATGATATTCGTTGTATTTAAATAAAATACCCGCATTTGAATTAAATCCCCAGCCACTATCATTTGCGCCTGAAATGGCCGGATCTAAAATGGCACCATCACTTAATTGCGTTTGGTCAACCGAGCTCTGCTCCGCATTAACAGACAAACCAAAGGTCATTGATGCTGTTCGCCGGCGTTTTCTTGTAAACATCACCTCATATGACAAGGAGGTCTGAAAACCCATTTCGGAATAAAAACCATTTCTATCATTATAAAAATAAGTTCCCATTCCCAGACCTTTCGTTAAGGGTCCCTGGTAACTGAGCACTTGGGTTGTTGGGGCATCGTCCATGCCGAACCATTGTTTCTGATAATAGGCACTAAACTCGTAACAGCCTTTATAAAAGCCAGTTCCAGCCGGGTTCATCAGATACAGGTCATACATGTACTGATTGGTTATATAATATTTCTGTGCTTTGGTTACTGAAACAGCAGCCACCAAAAACAACATTAGTATCAACTTCTTCATCTTATCACCTATCTCTTAAGTGTAATGTGTCCTTTTACGTACTTTTTGAGAGGTAACACTTCAATCACGTACCAGTATGCATCTGAAGGCACAGGCTTACCAATATACTCTCCGTTCCAACCTGGCTCTGAAGCCATATATTCTATCAATAGCTTTCCAAAGCGGTCATATATTTTAATGATAGAATCAGGGAACTTATCCATCCCATCAATTTCCCATCTGTCGTTGAATCCATCTCCGTTTGGTGTGAAGAAATTCGGAATATCTATATCAACTATTGAGTTTATAGTAACTGTGTCACTTGCCATGCATGTATTAACATCGCGAACCTGCACTATATACGTGCCATTTTCCAGCTCTTTAAACAAACTTTCTTCTTGCCATTCTTCATCATTGAGCGCATATTCATATGGTTCAGTTCCACCTTCGGCCAGAATGCCAATTTGCCCATATACTAAAGTGTCAAGCTGTGCAATAAGCGGCGTTTCATTAAACACAATTGTTGTTGTATCGTGTAGCCAGAAACAGCCATCAAGGACACTCACCCAATAGTCACCGGGCTCTTTTGCTGTATATGTAGGTAATTGAGTTCCATCAAACCAACGATATTCGATAAAATCATAGCCTGCCTCAAGCAATAATGAATCACCGTTACAGATAGCCGTATCAGGACATAGCTCATAGTCAGGTTCAGGTAATGCATGTATCATTCGTGTATCAAAGCCATAGCAACCATTTATATCTGTTACGGTAACCACATTAACTGTGTCTGATAAATTGGCATATGTCGATGGTCCACTAGCACCGTTATGCCATTCATATGATTCAAAACCAGGTGTAGCTTCCAAAAGAATCACATCTATTGGACAAATTGAAGTGTCAGCACCAATGCTGACATCTGGAATCGGATACCAGTTAACCTGGGCTGTTGCCTCACCAACACAACCTTTGTCCGTTTCCGCCGATAAGGTATAAGTACCCTTTGTAACGTTGATGGATGGTGTTGTTGCTCCATTTGACCATTTAAAATTAGTTAAACCGGCAGGAGCGTGTAAGGTTCCCTGATCACCTGAACACACAGTTGTATCGGCAACAAGCATATTTGGCAAAGGATTAGCTGTGATCAAAACATTATCTTCTGCTGTACATCCCGAAGCGTTTGTCACTTCACATCTATAATTACCACTTGCGGTAACTGCCAAAGATGATTCGTTAAGACTATCATCTCCATTCCAGCGATATGCGACATGCGAAGCATTAGCAGTTAATGTAATCACATCACCTTCGCACATTTCACGATCAGCTCCCAGGTTTACCTCCGGCACTGGCAATGTGATAATTACAACTGTATCTTCACTTTCGCAACCATTAGCATCTTCAATGAACAAACGATACGAGCCAGCCTCATTGGTATTCCAATCAGCATTTGCAATAAGGTGAACATCGCCACCAGCGTTTACTTTATACCAGTCGTATGAATTGGCTGTTACTATCGGATTACTCAATGTAACCGTAGTGTTTTCGCAAGATTCAACCGGATCAGGCAGATTAATAGCTGTCGTTGTGTGTTCTCCCACAGTCACATTATCTGTAGCCGAACAGCCATGCTCGTCATAAGCAGTAACCGCATAGTTTCCGGCTCCGTCTATTTCAAGTTGTGCTGTTGTCCAATCGGCAAAATGACTTTGCCCGCTATTCCATACCAAATAGTCAAAAGCTCCATCTCCTGCTGTAAAATTATTTACTGAAATGATCTCTGTTGCTTCGGGACAAATATTAGCTGGTGCTGCAAGGCTAATTGAAGGGTTCAAACGTCCAGCCACAGTAATCTCACTTGTTTTTGTACAACCTCCTATTGTTGCTTCAACCATATATATTCCCGGTGTGGAAACCGTTATTTCGTTCCCACTTAAGGCATTATCCAATACACCGTTAAAATACCACACATATCCATCTGTATAACCTTCGGCAACCGCAATATCCAACACCTCACCATCACAAAGGTCAGCTTCCAGATCCTGTAATTCGGGAGCATCCACAAACGACACTTCCACATCGTCGGCCACTGCACAACCATCATTATCAATAGCAGTCACAAAATATCGTCCGCTATTAGCGGGCGTTGCCGGGCTTATCTCGTATTGATATTCGGGTGTAGGTGTAGGCAGAGGATTGATGGCTCCCACTCCATCTTGCTGGAAGCTCCATTCATAGTCAGAAAAATCACTTCCCTGATTAATGGTTAATGTAACGCCCGCACATTCTTCCCTGTCAGGCCCCAGATCAAAAGGTTTCGGCGCCAGGAAATCAAAATTAAACTCATCGCGCGTTGTACAACCGTTGGCATCAGTTATTTCCAACCAGTAATCACCAACTACATCAACAGATAATTCAGCACCCGTAGATGCATCAGACCATAAATAGGAATAAGCTGCGCCTGTCAACGGGGCTGGTATGGTCGTCGTTGCAGCCACACAACCAAGTTGATCAGCAATGTCAAACACAGGTAACGCATTCACTGTCACAGCGAAATCCTGTGATACAGGACAGCCTTCTGCAGCCCATACAGTAAGCGTATAAGTACCGGAGCTTTGAGGCTCAATAAAGCTTTGGGTTGGATCGGCATTTAAGACACTTCCATTATATGACCATTCAAATCGTTCAATTCCTGTATCATCAGCCACTATACGCTCTCCCACACATACTTCTGTTCTGTCCAGTGTAATAACCGGCAGAGCATGAGTGGTTAATTGTTTACTATCGGTATTTGAGCAGTTAAGGTCACCTGTTACTGTCAGCCAAACATCCCGGGTTTCACCCTCTGATAGTGTCACTGAAGTGGAGTTTCCGCTCGTACCATCAAACCATTCATACGTGCCCAGGCCGGCAGGCACTTCAAAGTTGATGGTTTCATCGGGACAAACAATCGTGTCAGCACCTAAATCAAATTCCGGTAATAAAAACTCGACATAAATACTATCTGTTTGCATGCAGCCACCAAAGTTCACTTCGGCCTGAACCCAGTAGGTTCCCGACTGCGAGACAGCAAAAGTAGGGTCAGTTGATTGAACCACACTGCCGGTGTGTTCTGAAAACCAGTTATAGGACTTCATCGGTTCGGCAGTACGCAATACTATTTGATTGCCCTGACACTCTTGTGTAGGTCCCTCCAGACGAAGCTGTCCATAGGAAGAAAAGTAACCATAACTTGTACTCCCCTGATTTTCATCCAGGATACTTAAATGAAACAAACCATTTGTATTTTCAATGGAATGGGGCGCACCAGTTGTAATATTCAATTGGATAACACCACTATACCATGTTTCATCAGCCGGTCCTGTATCAGTACCAACAACCTTTTCCCAGCTAATAGCATCCAGGTCGTTACGCACATTACCATTCTGATCTCTGAAGATAAATGAATTAAGATTCTTTTCCTGCGTTAATATCTGCACCCAGAACTCAAGTGTAAAAGTGCGGACAAAACTGACGTACTTGGAGCCGGTACAGCTTGAACTAGGCAATATGGCACTCCCCATTTCATTCCCAGTCCTGTTCCATAAACTGGCCAGCTGATAAGCATAAACGGGCTTATCGGCATCAATGTAAAGCGCATTTCCTTCTATATCCAATTCCAACTGTTCGCCCCTTGACAATCGACGAACAAGTTGTCTGGAATTGTATATCACTTTCACATAGGTGTCATCCTGGGTTGCCAGAACATATACCTTATTGATCGTACGGGTATCAGGGTTTGTATTAACAGCGATGTATTCAGTTCCGATAACAGAAGTTGGTATCAACTGATCTCCGATAAGGTCGTAAGGTCCATATCCGGAACCTTGCCAGATACTATCATCACTGATTGTTATTGCTATATCTTTATCAGAAGTAATATATGTTCCGGCAAGAGAAGAGCCGGGTGAAGCATCATTTTGGTTTTCGATACAATAACTCTGCCCTCTGTTTAAAACGATTGTAAACGGTACATTGGCAGCATGACCAACAACTGCAACAGTTGGTACAATGGTAATACTTGTATTATCTTCGGTGGCAACAATGTCCACTTTTTCATCAGCAATCTGGCGATGTGGCTTATTACGATAGGTATTTTGAGAAGGCACAAAGAACTCTGTTCCAAGTCCGTTGTGTCCTTTCAGGGTAAATTTATCAGGGTTTACACCATTGGCTACTTCATAATAAACAGTAATATCTTCATCAGAGGTAATTAATATACCTTTATTATTAACATTGTCTGATGGGTGATTTTCAACCACATCCTTATCCAGATCAATGCGCTCCTGGGTATTGGCATTAATCCTGATATTTTGAATTATTCGCCCTCCATCAGCAGGCATGCTAACAGTAACGTTTGCGTCATTATCAAGTGCAGTTATCCTGAATACAATAGGTTCATCACCGTGGTCAACAGTAACATCAGGTGCAACAAACCAAAACTCTCTACCTACCTGAGCATTAGCCGTTAGTGACAATATAAACAAACAAAAAAATACAAATAAGCTCTTTCGCATTGCATTAAAATTAGGTCATACAAATACTACAACACATTCATTATGAACATGAAAAAACATCTCTCAAGTAAAATATTTACTTGACCCAACACACCTTTTCAACCTAGCTTACTCGTAATATAGCTCTGATCAGAGCTAAAAGTCATTTCCGTCCAACCCTTTACTTTAAGCTTTCTATTTAATACTGCAATTTTAGTTATAAGGTTGCAAAAACCGTTACATATTTAACTAAATTATTTTTCAACAAGTGAAGTGGTGAATTTTCATTTAGCTATAGCGTTTATTCACACCGAATTGTTTAAAATGAATTAAAATTAGCATAGTCTTTTTCGTATCACTTATAAATACCCTATTTTAGTCCTGTTAAGAAAAGGAAATGTATATAACTGCTACACATTTTAATACCTTAAATAAATCCGGCAAAGGACTCTACGAATGCTGGATTAATTGATTTATTCCAATCAATCATTACACTTTTTGATCAACATTAGCTGACTACTGATAAATAAGCAACGAACACGAAGTTTATTTTCCACCAGCTATTACTCGATACAACTTATACAAATCTGTTCGTAATTGTACTTCTATCTGTCATTGACTGATCAATTACTTCATTAGTTTGTGCAATTGAATACATTAAAAACAAACTCGATCAACTAATTACATACACAATGAAAAAAGCATTTTTAGCGATTGCAATGATATTCATGTTTTTAGCGTCATGCCAAACAAGAATATCATCGCCAGGAGAGCTATTCAAACTTTCCGACTCGAACACTTATGAGGAAATTTCAACTGACACAATGCACTTTGAGCAATCGTGGCTAATTTTCTTTACGCAACCTCTTGATCACAATGCACCTGAAAAGGGCAGTTTTCAGCAGCGCATATGGTTATCACACAAAAGCACTGATGCCCCTATGATTTGTGTTACTGAAGGTTATTCAGCAAAACGAAACTACACAACAGAATTAGCCTCATTAACAAATTCAAACCAACTTATTATTGAACACCGCTACTTTGCAGAATCATGTCCAGACAGCATTGACTGGCAATATTTAACAGTTGAGCAGGCTGCCGCAGATCATCATCGCATTATCCAGTTTTTCAAGCAACTTTACAGAGGCAAATGGGCTACTACGGGTATCAGTAAGGGAGGACAAACGGCTATTTTCCACAGGGCCTTGTACCCTAATGATGTGAACCTGAGCGTACCCTATGTCGCACCTGTTAACCTGATGCGAGAGGACCAACGTTTATTTACATTCTTCGAGGAAGTTGGGACACAAGAAGAGCGTGACAGGATACTTAACTTTCAAAAAGCAGTATTTGACAACAGAGATGAGATTATGCCGCTTTTTAAGAGCTACGCCGAACAAAAAGGGTATACTTTCAGAATGGGATATGATAAAGCCTTTGAACTGGTAGTACTTGAATACCCTTTCTCATTCTGGCAATGGGGCAGCCAGGTTGCGGATATACCAGAGCCCGATGCTTCGGTAAACGAATTGTTCAAGCACCTTAGAACAGGCAGTGATATAGGCTATGTATCTGACCAGAGTTGGAATGATATCAAACCATTTTTCTACCAGGCTTATAAGGAGCTGGGTTATTACGCCTATGTTCCCGGTGAGCTTTCACCATATATTAAGGGATTTGATAAAGACACCATTAGTAGTAGCATGTTTGCTCCGGGTGGAGATACCTTAAGATTTGTTCCGACCATGCAAACCGTCATGGAGAATCTTGAAAGGTCAAACCCTGCTATTATTGCTATAATCGGAGAAAATGATCCTTGGGGAGCAACCTCCATTGACAATCAGAACCTGAGCAACACCATGAGAGCCGTTGCGCCCGGAGGCTCCCATCTAACCCGTATAAAAACACTTCCGCAACCTCTACAGGATGAAGTGATCAAGAAGATAAGACAAATATTAAAGGAATAAAACAATAAAAGGCTTCCAGAACGGAAGCCTTTTTATTACTACGTGGTTTCTAAAATTTGGGTTAGGTAGTAATGGATATCTTTATTTATTTGTTGATACTAAATACTTCGTTAATAAATCAACTGTAGACTTACTGTTACCAACAAAAATTTTATCATCAATTATAAAAACCGGTCTCTTTAAAAAAGTATATTCTTCACTTAAAAGTTGCCTGTAATTCTCTTCGCTAAGATTCTTATCTTTCAACTTTTGTTGTCTGTACTTTTGCGATTGCTTATTAAAAATAAGCTCATAACCGCCGGTCAAACTTGCTAAAGAATCAACTTCTTTCAAACTCAGAGGCTCTGACTTGACATCTCTGACTTCAAAATCTCCAAAAAGCTTTACCTGCTTATAAATACGCTTACAGGTATTACAACTATTTAATAAATAAACTTTTCCTCTCGGCACAACTTCTTGGGTTTTCGGTTAAATCAGTATCAAAGATAACAAAGCACCTTAAAAGAGAGCCTTAATGTTCTAAGTATTAATTTACAATTTGGTAAACAACCTGTTTTTATAGATAAACGCCTGTTTTTTGTACACTACACAAAAAAGCCTTCCTAATTAGAGAAGGCTTATAAGGTACATATCTTTTTAGTAATCAGGTACCAGAACCACTACCGAATACCCAACGTATATTTAATCCAAATGAGTCAACTCCCAGGTTAGTGTCGTCAATGATCCAGAACGTCGGTCTCCAATCCATTCCGAGAACCAGAGGCACTTCATTAAATCGATACTCCAATCCGATCTCGCCGGATGCCCCTAACCAGAATTCATCACCAATTAAAGTCGATGGTCCAACACCAACATACCAGTTAAACGCTTCTTCTCCCAAAGGACGATAAAGAAAATCCCATAAAACATCCAGCCCCATGTAACCGTCCCAAAAAGCGACATTACCATGCACGCGACTAAATTGTCCAAGCGAAAAAACTCCGTCAACAGCTGCACCGCCATTTCCGTTTGAACCTCCAAAGCGCACCCCAACTTCCTGGGCATTGCTATTAAAAGTGATGCTTGCCAAAAGGGCAAAAACAAATAGTAATCTTCTCATAATTTAAATGCTTGTAGTTATTAATACATTTTAAGACCCCAACACAATGTATCCAACTTATAACTATAGTTATTATTCAATTATTTTACTTAGTTCTGTACCTGTAATGCCTCGCTACTTAATATAGTAGGTGTCTATCGATCAATTATCTGAGAATATAAGCTTAAAGTCATTTTTCATACTAATTTCAATCCAGTCTTTGTCAGCACATAACTGCTTCATCTCTTCATCATTATACTTATACTCCCGTTCTTCATCATCATGGTTAACAATCATTTGCAAGCTCACTTTGGCGTTTTTTGAATATTGTAACATGTGGTAGTCGCCTTTAGAATTGCCAATAGCCACTACAGGAACTTTCCCTATCTTATTCAGAATATTGACCGGCTTACCGGCTTCATCATTGATGGGTTGAACAAACTCATGCTGACGGGTTAATGTTGAAGCTCCCACATTCTCTTTGAAAGCTGTTAAAACTGTAGAACCAATAACATTGGTAACAGGTATACCAACCACTTCGGCACAAAAGCCGCGTGTAAACTGAGGATCTGAACCTGAAACAATATAAACGCTGTAAGCATTGTCTTTAAGCAAATCGATCATTTCCAGAACTGGCTGGTAAACCAGGTATTTGTATGACTTTCCATAACGTTCATCTTTTACCGTTTCGAAATATGTATTGACTGCTTCCTGGTATTCTTCGTTTGTAAAGCCATCGGTTGCGTAGAGCAAAACACTATATAAGCCATCGGGAGCAAAATAACCTACCTCTTTAAAGTATGACCAATCTTCTTCGGCTATGGCTTTAAAAGGCTGCTTTTCTTTTAGTTCAGGTTTTTCAGCCATTCGCATATGCATTTGACGCACAGCAAAATCAAACAGAACATAGTTGGGCTTTTCCAGCAAAATGGTTCCATCCATGTCAAAAACGGCAATTCTATCTTCAGGCGCTATAAAATCAGCACTTGTTTCATTGGTAGTTTTTTCAATAAATTCGATAATTGCACTGCGTGCCTTACCATCGTTCCATGAAGGTAAAATCTCTTTTTGCTCCTTAACCGGAACATTACAGGCTGATAATACAAGTATTAGTAACAGGCAAAAGTTCTTCATGCATCTATTTTTTTTAAATAAACAGTTTTCAAGTTAAATAGTTAAGTCTTTAAATTCAAGTAAACCTGAAAAGGAAAGATATTCCCATAATATTGACAGCGTATTATTATAAAGGAAGATAGAAAGCAGTATTTTTAACGTGACAAATAAATACTTACATTTGCATTTGTATTTAATACATTAAAACATACTATTATGGCTAGTGTCAGAGAATTAAAAAAAGACATCAACTTCCTTGCTTCGGAATTAATTACCGAAGCTTATATCAAGCAATTAGTAAAAGATGATGTTGATAATGATAAAATTGCTGAAGTAATGGTTAAGGCTATTGAATTCAGAAATGAATTAATTGCCCGTGCCAACCATCCTGATGCAAAGGACAACCCGAAGATGGTCAAGAAATTCTATCAAACACTTAGAAAGGATATGATGGAAAAATTCTTATCAATTTCTAAAGACACAAACGAGCTTTAAAGAGCCGTACTGATAAAACATTAAAACTTCCATCATTAAATGATGGAAGTTTTTTTATCCCCACATGTTGGTACGCTACTCCAGGCAAAAACTGACACCTGTCACAATCAGATACACATAACACTGTATTACTGCCACTTAAATATACGGCAGAAATATTCGACTCAACTCTTTTTCCCTACTTTTGGGGATTTCAGCAGCATATCCATTCCCGTAATTTTGTACCGTAATATTTATGAATAATCTCCCCTCACAAATTATGGGGACAAGTACAACAACGGGAAACATTAATAAAATGAAAAAAATTTTCGCTATCGCCGCTCTTATGGCGATGTTAACCAATGTTATTGCTCAAAACGATCAGGCTAATCAGCAACAACTCAACTCAGCACAACGACTACTTAACTCCAACCAGGGATTGACCATTGGTGGTTATGGTGAGGTACATTACAACCAGGCTCTTGTCGGAGACACTTACAATAATGGTAAGTTAGATGTGCACCGCGTCGTTATGTTATTCGGATACAACTTTAACGAAAAGACACAATTTGTAACCGAGCTTGAATTTGAGCACGTTAAAGAGGTATATGTTGAGCAGGCATTTATTCAGCACAAGATTTCAAATGCATTCCAGTTCCGTGGAGGTTTGATGCTTATACCAATGGGTATCGTGAACGAATATCACGAACCTAATACCTTTAACGGGGTGGAGCGTCCACTTATAGATAAATACATTGCACCAACTACTTGGCGAGAAATTGGAGCCGGTTTTACAGGTAACATCCTACCAGCTTCAATTCGTTACCAGGCCTATATAGTTGGTGGTTTCAACGGTTATGACGGATCAGCTAAGTTCAGTGGTAAAAATGGATTACGTAAGGGACGTCAAAAAGGTGCAGAAGCTTATGTCAGCTCTCCAAACTTCACAGGTAAAGTAGAATATTTTGGCATCAGAGGCCTGAACGTTGGTTTATCAGGATATTTTGGTGATTCTCAGAGCACATTATACGATGGCATTGAAAAAAGTGACAAAGAAGCTGTAGCTGCTGCCGACTCTTCAACCATTGGAATGTCAATGATCGGTCTTGATGCACGTTACACCTACGGTGGTTTACAACTGCGTGGTCAGTACTATTACACTTCTTTATCAAATACAAAACAGTACAATGAGTTTACAGGCAGTGACGTGGGAAGCTCAATGTTTGGTTACTATGTAGAAGCAGGCTATAACGTATTTAAGCACATTGATGCCATTGAAACAGACCTTATTCCATTTGTTCGATTAGAAGCATATGATACGCATAATAAAGTTGATGGTAACATTACGAAAAACGATGCGTACGATGTAAAAGCCATTACAACCGGCTTAACATGGAAAATGACACAAAATGCAGTATTGAAAGCTGATATGCAATTTGTTAAAAATGCTGCTACTGATAGTTATGCAAAAACGTTTAATGCCGGATTTGGTATCATGTTCTAAGATTATGAAGAAGTCAGTATTTACACTTGTATTTGTTTTATGCTCTTGCCTGGCATTTGGCCGGGGTGATATTAATTATGAGCACAAAGCCATTAAAAAGACCCTGGTTAAAAACTGCCAGTTAACCAACGTTCAGTTGGAAGAAATCTCTTTTTCAAAAGAGGATACGGACAGCATGCAGGGCAAATTTTTCACCCTTACAAGTGACAATGCCGACTCAGAAATTACACATATGTACATTGGTCGTGTTAACAGTTGCCGTGCAGGCGGCTGTTCACGTCCTGGTGCAACGCCTTTTGGCGAATCGGAGTACTTTGATTATATGATACTCTTTACTAAAGAGTCGAAGGTGGCACTGGTTAAAGTTTTCAATTACCAGGCAACACATGGCCATGAGGTAACAGCCAAAGGCTGGCTTAAGCAGTTTATTGGTTATGGCAGCGACGAAAACGAGCTGGAGGTTGGCCGGAATATTGACTCAATATCGGGTGCAACCATCTCTGTAAACGGAATTACTGACGATATCGGTAAAAAAACCCGTATACTGGAGGCTTACCTTTCCAAGTCGTAATAAGGACCTTACAGAACACAGGGGTAACAATATAAACAGACAGGCACTGAAAGGCGGAGCATTGCATAAAACGCTCTGACATTAAGTGCCTTTTCTGGTCAGAAGCACCAATATTTCCACTAAGGGTTAAATCTGTCTTAAAGTATGATTATATAATACTACTTAGTCTTCAAAGTTAATTTTCAGCTGCAAAGCATCAGTTTCTTTTTCAGTATTAAAGTTCGATACCGTTAGCCCTAATAATCGAATCGGACGGTTAAGGGGCGCCTCCGCCAGCAGGTCGGTACAAAGTTCATCCAGGAGCCTGTTTGAAATTAATTGCTCTGTTGTTTTAGAGCGTGTTATTTGTTCAAAATTATCAAACTTTACTTTTAATGTCAGGGTCTTACCCGCTTTGCCACTTTTGCTTAACCGTTTGGCAAGCCCTTCTTTCAGCCTGTTGATTTCCAGCTTAATTTGTTGTTCATCGATTAAATCTTTACCAAAGGTATTTTCTATACCAACTGATTTTCGTTCACGATGCGGACGTACCGGCCTTTCATCAATACCTCTTGCTATATCGTAAAAGTACTGACCGGCTTTACCAAAGTAGTGGACCATACGAGGTAAATCAAAGCGAAGCAGATCTTTGCCTTTATGAATATCGAGCAAGTGCATTTTTTCAGCAGTCTTTTTACCTACCCCAAAAAACTTTTCAATGGGCAATTGCTCTACAAATGCCTGCACATCTTTTGGCCTGATAATATACATGCCGTTGGGTTTTCGCTGATCACTGGCCACCTTCGCCAAAAACTTATTGGCACTAACACCAGCTGATGCTGTTAATTGTGTTCTCTCAAATATTTTCTGCTTTATCTCGCGTGCTACTTGTGTGGCAGAATCAATGCCTTTTTTGTTTTCTGTCACATCTAAAAATGCCTCATCAAGTGAGAGGGGTTCAACCAGGTCGGTGTATTCAAAAAATATCTCCCGAATTTGAGCTGATACTTCTTTATACACTTCGAAGCGATGCTTTTGAAATATTAGCTTGGGACAACGCCGCAAGGCCACTTTTGATGCCATAGCCGAACGAACGCCAAACTTTCGGGCTTCATAACTGGCCGCCGCAATAACTCCCCTGTCACTGCTACTACCCACAACAACAGGTTTGCCCTGCAATTCGGGGAAGTCGCGTTGTTCAACGGATGCAAAAAAAGCATCCATGTCAATATGAATTATTTTACGTAACAAAGGCTGATATCGATTGAGGCTGCAAGTTATAAAATAAGTCTTGAGTTGAGGAGTTGATTAGTTGTTAAACTGATTAATTGTCGAACTGTCGACTTGTTGTTAGGTGTAATAGTTGAACTAATAAGCTGCGGAACTTTAAATATTCGAACATCCAAACATCATAAATCATCATTAGTAAATCACCATTCATAACTCCATAAGCGCTATCTTCGCACTTGAAATGAAGAAATCTGTTGACTTAACGCAAGGACCTATTTTTAAACAGCTGGTTAAACTGGCATTGCCAATAATTGGCACCTCTTTGATGCAAATGGCGTATAACCTGACCGATATGATCTGGTTGGGACAACTGGGTAGTAACGCTGTAGCTTCGGTGGGGGGAGCTGGATTTTTCATATGGCTGGGCATGTCATTATTGCTGGTCACGCGTGTTGGAGCTGAAGTTGGAGTATCGCAGGCATTGGGCCGTAAAGAGCAGGAAACAGCTGCACGATTTGCACGCCACTCATTATTCTGGGCCGTAGTGCTTTCAATTGTCTTTGTTGCCATTACCCTGGTATTTACGCCACAACTGATAGGCATCTTCCGCTTATCAAAAGGAGTGGTCGAAAATGGTGCTATCCTTTATCTTCGTATTGTGTCCATTGGCTTTATTTTCACCTTTGTCAATCCTACTTTTCAGGGTATTTACAATGGGGTTGGTAACAGTCGCCTGCCATTTTATTATTTACTGGTAGGTTTGGGTCTTAACATGTTGCTTGATCCACTGCTGATATTTGGTTTGGGCTTTATACCTGCCATGGGAATTAAAGGAGCTGCATGGGCAACCGTGGTGGCACAATTTGTGGTATTCGGCATCTTTTTCGTTCGTTTTGTATGGAAGAAAGAAATCATCAACCCTGATTTCAGACGCTTTAAACTGAGCAAGGATATCTCTTTGAAGATATTCAAACTGGGAATGCCGGTTGCTGCAGAAAGTTCATTGTTCGCCTGCTTTGCCCTTATATTAGCCCGTATGATAACTAAATGGGGTGACATTCCGATCGCTGTTCAAAGCGTTGGTGCGCAGATTGAAGCCATTTCGTGGATGACCTCATCGGGCTTTGCGACGGCACTGGGCAGTTTTACAGGGCAAAATTTCGGCGCCGGAAACTGGGGGCGTATAAAAAAAGGATATTATACCACACTGGGAATTGGCATTTTCCTGGGTACCATCGTGACTGTTTCATTTATCTTGTTTGGAAAGGAAATATTCTCATTGTTCCTGCGTGAGCCTGAACCTTTGCAAATGGGTATTATATACCTTAAAATATTAGCAGTATCACAGGTATTTATGATCATTGAGATCATTACAAGGGGAGCCTTTAATGGTATAGGAAGAACGGTTCCTCCTTCGATCATTGGCATTGTATTTACGGGTGCCCGTGTCCCGGCAGCTATGGTCCTGTCGCTCGAAAAATACCTGGGCATGCTCGGTATCTGGTGGGCCATTAGTCTTTCAAGCGTAGTCAAAGGCATAGGATTGATGGGTTGGTATATGGCTGTACTTCATCGCTCGGGCAATGATAAACCATTAAAAAATAAGATACGATTATCGTTCTTACCCACACGCCAGCGGCAACAAATAAAAATTGAGGAAATTGAAGAATAGTAGTGAGTCGTGAGAGATTATTTATTTGATATGCTCAAGTGAAGAAGTTTAAGTTTTAGAATCTGGTAAAACATATAGTACATCAACTGCCGGCTTTCACAACCGGTTGCTAACAAGCTAAAAGTCATGCTGAAGGATAAGTCAAGAAAAGTAGAGTTAAAAGTGTCGGCCGATGGCTCGCATACTTTATTTGTACCTGAGTTGGATGAACATTACCACTCGGTTAATGGAGCACACAATGAATCAATGCATGTTTTTATTGAACCGGCCTTAAAACACTGTAAAAAACAGAAGATCAGCATTCTTGAAATAGGTTTAGGAACAGGACTCAATGCTTTTCTGACAGCAGAGAATCAGGGAAATAAAAGCATTTTTTATCATGCCCTAGAAAAATATCCTCTGGAAAGCTCGGCTGCTAACAGACTTAACTTTGCCAAAAACAAAGAAGAACAGCAACTATTTGAAAAGCTACATCAATTACCCTGGAACCAGGAGGAAGAATTACAATCGGGCATGACGCTTCTAAAGGACGAAAATGACCTGACCAGTCTTACATTTTTACGCAAATACGACCTGGTTTATTTTGATGCCTTTGCCCCTGAGGTTCAACCGGAGATGTGGCGTGAAAGTATTTTCAGAAAAATTTATGAGTCAATGAATACTGATGGCATTTTAACTACCTACTGTGCTAAAGGAGTTGTTCGTCGAACCATGCAGGCTGTAGGATTTACAGTAGAACGACTGCCCGGTCCTAAAGGGAAACGTGAAATGTTGCGTGCCATTAAAAAGAACACAACAGCTTAGCCGTATAACACTTCATCATAAAGGTGTATATGCTGTAATGAACAGCTACGCATTAAGGTATCCTGTTACATGATAACACGTAAGTACTAAGCCTGCATAAGCTTTTACTATGCGTTAATATACATTTCAATTGTACTTTCGATACGCGCCTGGAGTTTTGATACCTAATCGGGTGTCCAGTTTGTTCGGATTGTTGATAACTCCTCTATGTTTTCAGCAAAGTGTTTTGTTATGACCTGGGAAGCAACGAGCATATTAATGTTACTGTATTTGTAATTTCTTTTAGTTGTTGACATTGGATACACATTTGAATTAATAATTCCTGTACTGCAACAGTTTAATTTCTAATGCACGACGAAGAAAATTTAAAAGGGCGTGACAAAAGGGTAAAAAAAAAAAAATGATTTATCAGTGTCAATAATTAAACCTGCTTATGATCATTGTCAGCCTATATTATTATTTGTATTTTCAGCTCTCAAACAATCACTATCAACTCAAAACAAGACAAAATGACTAAGTTATTTATGCCTTTATTGGCTTTGATCTTTTTGGTGAGCTGTCAGGAACAGGCGCCTAAATACACCAGTTCCATTGACAATATTCAACAAAAAGTTGAGGAATTTATTCCTGTAAAATTAACAACTGACCTATCTGTATTAACAGAAAAAGAAAAGCAGATGCTTCCTATCTTATTTGAAACAGCTCAAATAATGGAAGACCTGTACTGGAAGCAGGCATGGGGTAAGCGTGATGAATTACTGAACAATACCGATAACGAGTATTTAAAGAAGTTTATCAAGATCAATTACGGTCCCTGGGAACGTTTGAACGATAATCAATCGTTTGTAGCCGGTATCGGAGAAAAGCCAAAAGGAGCACAATTCTACCCTAGCGATATGACCAAGGAGGAATTTGAAGCCTTTGATCACCCTAAGAAATCAGACCTATACACTATTGTTAAGCGATCTGAAGATAGCTCTTTAGAGGTACTGCCTTACAGCGAAGCGTTTAAGGCTGAGCTGACAAAAGCTTCCGAACTGCTTATGAAGGCAGCTGCACTTGCTGAAGACGAAGGTCTTAAAACCTACCTGACGTTACGTGCTGAAGCATTGATGAGCAATGATTACCTGGCAAGTGACATGGCCTGGATGGACATGAAAACCAACACCATTGATTTTGTTGTTGGTCCAATTGAAACTTATGAAGATGCTTTGTATGGAAGCAAAGCTGCCTTTGAATCATTTATTTTGATTAAAGACAAAGAGTGGTCGGACAAACTGGCTCACTTTGCTGCTTTGTTGCCACAACTGCAGGAGTCATTACCTGTACCTGCTGAATACAAAAAAGAAGTTCCGGGAACAGACAGTGACTTAGGAGCATATGATGCATTATACTATGCGGGCGACTGTAACGCCGGTAGTAAAACCATTGCCATTAACCTGCCTAATGATCCACAGGTACATATTGAAAAAGGCAGTCGTAAACTGCAATTGAAAAACTCAATGCGTGCTAAATTTGATAATATACTTATACCGATCAGTAAAGTGGTCATTACTCCTGAGCAACAAAAGCACGTGAAGTTCGACGCTTTCTTTGAAAATACCATGTTCCACGAAGTAGCACACGGTTTGGGTATTAAAATGACCTTAGATGGTAACCAAAGTGTTCGTGAAGCCATGAAAGAAACAGCTTCATCGATCGAGGAAGCAAAAGCTGACATTCTTGGTTTATATATGGTGAAGCAACTGGCTGAGATGGGCGAGTTAAGCAATAAAGACCTGATGGATAACTATGTAACTTTTATGGCTGGTATTTTCCGCTCTGTTCGATTTGGTGCGGCGAGTGCACATGGTAAAGCTAACATGATGCGCTTTAACTATTTCCAGGAAAAAGCAGCTTTCACCTACGACAAAGAAACTGGTTTTTATACTGTTGACTTTGATAAGATGACTGAGGCTATGAATAATTTATCGGCTGAGATCCTGATCATGCAAGGTGATGGCAACTATGAAAAAGCTCAAAAGATGCTTGCTGAAATGGGAACTATCCGCCCTGCATTACAAGCCGATCTGGAAAGAATTGCTAAAGCTGGTATTCCTCGTGATATTGTATTTGAGCAGGGACCTGCGGTAATTGGTATGTAATTACGATACTATCCGACAAACTAAAACAAAAAGGCGATCGCTACAGTAGCGATCGCCTTTTTGTTTCCAACACTATATCCCGACCCATTTGTTTAAGTCGTATTATATTCATCCCATCTCTTTGGGAGATCATTTTATTATCAGCTGTTCATCCAGCGATCCAGCTTATGCCAGCCGCCTGCATTATGCACCTCATCAACACCATTTGATAGTAACTTTCCTTTAGCTGAGGCACTTCGCATGCCCGATGCACAACATACCACAATAGGAGCATTTAGCTTTTTCAGCTTTTTAATGGCCGATTCATTTAATCGCTCTAATGGAATATTGACCGAACCATTAACGTTACCATATTTAAACTCCTGTGGCGAACGCACATCAACAATTCTGGCACCGCGTTCAAGGGCGTTTAAAACTTCTTCTTTTCTCTTTCCGAATAAAAAATCAAATATACCCATACTATTTTGCAGGTTTAATCTATGTTTTTACTAATTACCTGAATATGATATAAAATATCGACATCAGGTTATTGATCGTTTGAATGTGTACTTACATATGAGCCATCATGGCAGCTATACCCCCACCATTTGTTACATTGGTATATCCTCGCTGTTGCAAAATTTGCATGGCATATGCAGAACGCGCTCCTGAAGCACAGTACACGATTATTTCCCTGTTGGTATTTGAACCAAAGTCGGCTTTGCCAGCTGTTATATCATCTAGTGGAATATTAACAGCATCAGGAAAGGCCCCGGTCATAAACTCACCCGGCGTGCGCACATCGACTACCAAACGGCTCATCTCGTCCTGTGACACATTTTGATTACTTTCGACTTCAGTAAGCTCCTCTTTTCCATCAATACTTTTATGCTCAACCGGCAATAAGCTTACTTCAATATTCTTAAATCCAACCGCCATGGCATGACGTTGAAGCGAGGTATGTCCTCCAGAAATATTATAAACTTCATCAAAGCCTGCTCCTTTTAAGGTACGTAATGCCTGATGGCCTTTTTTACCGTTTTCATCATAAACGACAACAGGCACCCCTTTTGGAATAGCTTCAAGGTGTTGCGGTAACATTTCCAGTGGCAGGTGATGTGCTCCTCTCAAATTGCTCTTTTGATAAGCAAATACATCACGCACATCCAGGACAACAAGGCGTTTTCCAATGACAAACTCATCTAATTCAGAGGCTAATAAAGAAGGACTGAATCCTGATAGTTTATTTTCAGCAGCATAGGCAGCCATATTCATGGCATCATTGGCAGTACCGATTGGTGGAGAATAAGCAAAATCCATATCCGCAATTTCCTCAATCTTGATCTTAGCGGCAGCGGCTGTTGCCAATATATCCAGGCGTTTATCAGCACCTTTGTAACCAGCAGTCTGACCACCCAGCACAACACCAGTCTGACGATCGTATACGACCATTACACTCACTGTTTCAGCACCGGGATAATAGGATGTATGATGCTCTTTATGTACCACAACTGCATCTGCATCGATTCCTGCGGCTTTAGCTTGCTTCAGCGACATGCCTGTGATACCGGCTACCGCTTCAAAAACCCTTACTACCGATGTTCCGATGGAACCTTTGTATGCGTGCTCACCTCCCAAAGCATTTTCAGCTGCAATACGCCCCTGACGGTTGGCTGGACCCGCCAATGGAATACGAACTTTTTTACCACTCACGCGGTGTTCGATCTCTACCATATCACCTGCTGCATATATATCGGCATCTGAAGTTTGCAGATATTCATCAACCAATAAGCCACCTGCTTTTCCGATTTCAAGCCCTGCATCAATGGCTAACTGCAATGTGGGACGTACACCTATAGATAAAAGTACCAAGTCAGCATCAAGCGTTTCACCCGAATCCAACTCCACAGAACGATCATTAATTTTCTCCACTCCTTTTTCAGTGTGAACACCAACACCATAAGCATGTAATTCACGGGTAATGAAACCAGCTGTTTCAGCATCCATTAAAGACATAACATGTGGCATTTTCTCCACTACATGAACGTTCAGTCCTCTCTTGACCAAAGCCTCAACCATCTCAAGACCGATGAAACCACCTCCGACAACAACTGCTGTTTTTGGATCATTATTTTTAAGATGTGCATCGATCTTATCCATATCATCCAGGGTCCACAGGCTGTAAACATGATCCTGATCTGCACCTGGTAAATCAGGCTGAACAGGACGACCGCCCTGAGCCAGAATCAGCTTGGTATACTCGTATTGTTTGCTGCTGCCATTTTGCATATCCTTTGTATATACCACATGTGCCGTTTTATCAATAGACGTTACAAGGGTATTAACAAACACGTCAACATCATATTGCTCTTTAAAGCTTTGAGGACTTTGGAGAATCAACTTAGAGCGACTCTCAATATCGCCTGCTATATAATAAGGTAATCCACAGTTGGCAAAGGAAACATCAGGTCCTGCTTCAAGCATTGTTATTTGCGCGTCTGGTGAAATCCGTCTTGCTTTTGCAGCTGCAGTTGCTCCTGCAGCAACCCCTCCGATGATCACAATCTTTTCCATATTCATATATTTTTGCTTGTTTTTTATTCTTCGTTAAATTCGGAGACAAAACTAATGCCACAAAAAATACTGTTTTGTGCCTTTGGTCACATAAGGGAATATTATAAGATTTCTGATTCGACTTCACGGTTTGAGACACCGCTTATCCGGCAATTAATTTTATATGGAACAATGAATATATAAGACCTATTCAGTAACCTAAAGGAAGAACAGGCAATATCGAATCAGGAAGCCGGAACAAGGAATTCTATAGGTCTACCAACTCGATCTTATTGCGAGACAAGCTTATTTTGCCAAGTTTTTCAAGTTGTTTGAGCAAGCGCGAAATAACTTCACGCGATGTGTGCAGATCGTCGGCTATTTCCTGGTGAGTCCCAAGTAAGGTATTTGTATTGCGTTCTTCAGATAGTTGAATGAGGTAATCGATCAGACGTTCATCCATCTTTTTAAAGGCGATACTATCAATGGTATGCAGTAATTCCTCAAAGCGCAGGCGGTACGATTGCATGATAAAGCTTCGCCATCCGGCATACTTTTTCATCCAGTCTTCCATACATCGAATGGGCACCATAATAGCGGTAACTGTTTCAATAACCGTTGCACGCACTTCGCTGCGGGCTCGTTCCATACAGCACGATAAGGTTGAAGCACACGTATCACCCCCATTAAGGTAGTAAAGCAATATTTCGTTTCCATCTGTATCTTCACGAACCACTTTGATAACACCTTCGATCAAGAGAGGCATAGCCACAACATCATCACCTATTTCAATAAAATTGTTGCCTGCTTTAAGTGTTTTACTTGTGCAATAGCGCTCCATCTCTGTCAATAAAGACTGTTCAATCAGTATGGGAAACTTCTTCTTAATAATCTCTTTAATATCCATTGTAAGGGTTTTGCTCTTAGAAATTGTACGACATTCTGAAACTAAAGTAGTGACCTTCTTTTGTATATGAGTAGTAAGGCTGCATGACTACCAATTCCAGTATATCCATCCACATGCCGACAGTCTGGCTATGGTGCCAGGTATCAGAATCTTCACCATCGAGCCAAACACGACCGACATCAAAACCTCCCAATACACCTATATCCATTGGCAAATAACGATTATCCCAGTCTATCAATTGCAATCTCAGATCCAGATTTTCGTAAAAGACCTTATCTCCGCGGAATCGGTTATTGCGGAATCCTCTCAGGTTAGTTCTGTTTCCAAGGTTGGGGTACTGATAAAACTGAGCCTCACCACTAATTGACTGGTAACCGATATTATTAGCTAAAACCAATTGCGGATGATTGGTAATTGTTAAGTAGGATTGCATATTCGTACCGAAGGTCCATAAGGTATTTGTATTGGTGACATCATCCTGGTAACTTAAGGATGCATTAAAGCGGATACCATTGGCTGGCTTAGATTCCCGGTCCACAAAATTGATACTGTAATCAAGTTTAAGCCCGACAAAACTATGTCTTTCCAGTTCTTCATCAGTAAAACCAAGCTCAGGATCCTGCCCTACGCGTCCTTCTGTATCTTCGAGCCTAACTGATTCAAAGGTAGGTCCAAATTTAAAGCCTGTATATGAATTACGGCTTTTGAAACTGATAAGTGGTTCAATCCTGTAGGCTCGTTTTCGCACCCAGTTGTATTGCTTTTCCAAATCATAGTTAACTGACTCGTTGCCATACCCAAAAAAGTTTTCAATGCTTGGATAATCAATACTCAAAGAGGGATAAAAGTCAACATTCTTCATCAGATTAGGAAAATGGCCTTCATACATTACGATGAAGGCATCCTGACTTCCAGGCGCAACAAGTGCTGCTACCATTTGCTTCGATTTATAAGGTTCCTGACGCCATCCATGCCTTGTCCATGTATTTGTCAAACCCAGCCAAACGCCATCGTCAAGGGTATATCCTCCCCTGAGGAGAGGCATATTCGTGTTGTATTTAAATCCGTAGCGATCATACTCATTAATATCAACATCATCTGAGGTTTTATTCTTGATATTATCACCTACCAACTCAATGCCCTCAATGGTATCGTAGGCATAAATAGCCTTTGTTGCCGATTGATTGATAACTTTATCATCGTCTTCACCGCCAATTATTCGAACTTTGATCGCCCTGTTGGAAGAGCCATCAATGATAAATTCATCTTCACCACGAAGGCCGTACAAACGCACTTCCCTGGTTTCATCGGGATGAAAAGTTCGTGAATACTTTAAGAGGTCACCCTTTGATTTTCGCTTCACATAGTATTTTACATTCAGTTGACCATCCTCATACCGTGTGATCTCAAAACGATCATCGTTATCAGTAGCTGATACCTCAACTTCGGCGCTGATAAAATCATAAAGCTTACGACTGATTTTAAGCATATTTCCCCTTCGCTCTTTCAGTAATGCTATCACTTCCTTGTTTTGCTCCCGTACTTCAGGAGGCAGGGCCAGTAAGGCAGAGTCAATCACCTTATCTGTCATATTGGCCTGCAGTTCTTTGGTTATCTGCTCCCACCCACTCCATTCAAGGTCATTAAGAAAATATCGATCAAAATACCGCGCATTAAATGACAAGTTTTTCACATCGCGCACATCCCCTTTCATGGTTTTAAATTTCTTCAATAAAAAGGTAGCTACATACACAGGGATTACTCCTTCAAACTTATAAAACACCTGGTCACGGTCACGTGGAATTGGTCGATAGAAGGTATGGTCATCGTCCTTAAAACTTGCCCAGCGCCATTGATCGTCGTGCCTGTCCCAATCATGAATAAATAAATCGAAGAGTCGGGATTTAAGTACCCATTCCTGATCAACAAAGTGTGTTTTCTTTTCACGGAGATTCTCCAACAGATCAGTATAACCAATTATTTTCTCCGAATTACCAAAGTAATCAGCATTACTCCAGTCGCCCGACGGTCGCTGCTCAAGCAGATACACTTCTTCAGGGAAAAAAGCATTGTAATTGCCCAAGCCTCTCTGATGCTTTAAATAAACCAACTCAGGCTGTGTTGAATAAACACCGGCGGCATTTGATAATGACGGAATCATTAGTGCCCCATACGGGTGACTTGCCGAATTCTGATCCTTCATGATATTCAAAGCTCTCAGATCTGCAAATTTAGAGTCGACCAACCTGGTATAATCCTTGTTAATTGATCGCAAAATGTATTGCTGACCATCAGCCTTTTCCATGCGTAAAGAGTTGGATGACATGCCTCCACCTTTCTTAATTGGTGTTAATCCTCCATGCTTTGTTTCCAAATCTATAAGCGGTACATTCACTTCTGTGGCCCACATGCTACGGTATTGCTCACCGAGGAAAAATTTCATTGTTTTACTTCCTTCAAAAACCTTGTTGGCAGCCACAAGTGTATCAGCACCTGCTAAAGGAGGATATTGAATTTCAGCCTTTTCACTACCCGCTTTAGGCTCCCGCATTTGCTGTCGGTACTCCAATACAGGTTGAGCGTTAAAATCACTTACTGTATAATATTCAATCCAGGCCTCAGAGTTTTTGTAAAAATCTATTTTAACAAAGCCGCGAGCCTCACGAGCAAAGTCAGCTTCACCACCTGCAGCGGCATAGGTTACTTTACTTCCCGACCCACTGATGACCTGCTTTATTTCATCATCATCAAAATACTGCAGGTTATGCTCATGTCCAGATGCAAAGGTGACATTAACATCCCATTTTACAGCGGCATAGGTTAAGCCTTCAACCAAATCCTGATACAAGTGGTGGCTCAAATCCTGTATTGATCCGGTGGACTGCCTGTATATCGGATAAACAGAGCCAATGACCGGAAGAGGAATCCACAAACTAGTATTCAAGTCATGCAAAGGAAAAAGGTGATGTTTAAAATTAAAGTATCCACCATGTGTTCCATTACTTTGAAGCGGGTGATGCAGGAAAACAACAATTTCATCATTCTTATAATTCATAAAGATCTCTTCCATTCGCACCAGTAGGTCGCCACGTGTTTTAATGTCACATCCTCTGTTCATCTTCTTCTCGATCTCCCAGTCTTGCAACCACCACTGCGAATCTACAAAAACATATACCAGGTCTTTATCTACTTTCACCACCTTAGGATCACCACAGCCATCACCCGGATAAAACTTCACTTTCTTATTAGTCAGGCTATCACCAAAGGTTTCCACATACTTTTCCTGTCTGTTAATACGCTTTAAACCACCTTTCTTTCCTTTTTTCCAATCGTGGTTTCCGGCAATAAAGTAAGTATTTCCATTGGCCGCTTCTGCCAGTTTAAGTTGAGAATTAAGTATCATTTCACTCAATGCTCTTTCCTCTTTCTTTTTTGACGGTAAACCCAGGGGATAAATATTATCACCTAGAAATACCACATCGGTTGGAGATTGTGTCAGCTGAAGTTGATTATGAACAGCCGATAAGACAAAATTCCGGCCGCTAGTCTCATTATCAAGCTGCCCGGCATCACCTATCAAAAAAAGCGAACGAATTGGTTCTGTCGTATTCTTTCGTTCGTAGTTCTGCCAATCTTTTTCATCAGCACTGTAATAGGGAACATTAACGGTTGAACATCCTATAAACAGGATACTAAGTATATAAACCAGGTATTTTTTCATTATTTGAGATAATTAAACTTGAGCAACTTTCCATTACCACCTTTACCTTCAGAAGAAATATAAAGGTTATTAACAGTATCAAAACAAATTCCTTCGGGTTGAGGCATTGCAGCTGTATCCAGAAAAACAAGATATTCAATATTTTGTTGCTGATTCACTACTAATAACAAACTCCCCCGGGCTGATAAGATATAATAGTTGCGACTAACGGGATGGATAGCTATGCCAGATGGAGAGAAGCGTTTCAATCGCCATTTTTGCTGGGCATCCATATGAAGTTCTTCACCCAGTTTAATCAGATCATCAATATCTATCTCAATGACAGGCTCTTTTCTTAACTTTTCGTTTTCTATCGAATAGCTGTACACAGCTTTTTTACTCCGCTTTTCATTTAATGGCACCCCTTTACATGCAATAAGCAGGCTTTTTGTGATTTCGTCATAACACAAGCCTTCGGCATCACTTTTAGACTTTAATGGTGTTTCAATCTCTTTTGTTTTCTCCTTTGATGCATTGTAACGAAAAAGCTTACCATTGCTTTTTAAAACATATATATGTTTACCTACTTCCGCGATTCCCTCGTAATCGCCGTTTTTATAAAAATCATATAACTTTTCTCCTCCCCCATTCTTTTCTTCAGCCTTGTAAATATTACCTTTTTCATCATTGATAGCAATCAGCATATCTTTATCCTCAACATAATCAAGTCCTGATATTTCCTGCAGTGAACTATTAAGTTCCCACTTGTTAACCGGATTGGGAAAATCGTATGGAACACTGGCAGATTTGTCTACTTTAACAACCTGACTTCCAATCCCGGTACATGAGCATATTAAAAAGAGTACTGGCAATAACCGGCTTCGAGTTTTCATCTTTAATGTTTCTTCGTTGTTGACAAAAGAAAGATAAGAAATCATTTAATAAAATATAAACAATCCTGAAACCGCAAAAAAGATGTACAGACCGGGTTCTGACATTCAAATCGTACTCAACTTAAAATTTGATTAAATCAGACCAACAAGAAAAATGCCGATACTTATGAAGAAAGCAATCAGAAAAACATTGTAAGACCACTGTAATAGTTGGTACTTGCATATGGTATAATGGCTAAGCATAAAACTGGCCCGTACCTGATTACCTATTTGTAATTCCTGGTTACGAACAACTGCATCCATTGATTTTTCATATTCTTCCAGACTAACATGCTTCATCATCATAAAGCTGTTGTGCATAAAATCTGGATATTTTTCCTTCATTTCACGATGATATTTGAATAAACGATGTATATATGCCCCTATAGGGCTGGCTGTTAACAAGGATAAAACCAAAGAAATACCGCTACCAATAAGTAAGACAACACCAATTTTATTCCCTTCATTGATATATAAATCCATCTTTTGACTAAAAAGAATCAACAAAGAAATAATAGCGGTATTAATACGTACCATGATCATAGCTTTTCGATCGGCCATAGTCATTCGATTGATCAACATTCTAAAATGATTACGAAAAAATGTACTCAGAGCTTTTCTGGGCTCCTGCTTGGTATCGTATAATCCTCGTTTCTTTTTCTTCTTAAACCCCTGATGTTCAACAACAGATTCGTCACATATATTCGTATTAAATACTTCCCGGATAACATCATTCTCTGTAGAGTTGGCAGTAAGATTTCTTTCCATTTTATACATCTATATATTTAGATACAAATATATAAAATAATACATTACCCCAACAAATATCAGTTCTCAGACATCGCTAAATGAACAAAAACTTATCTAACTTTGCGGCCAGTTTTAAAAGTATAACAGATTAACTTCATGCAGATTCCCCAACAATACAAGTTCATCGTCCAGCTCGGGAAAGCCCTTCATACTTATGGTGTTCCATCCTACAAATCGCAATTATACCTGACAGAGATTGCCGAAAAAAAAGGCATTAAAGGCAGTTTCATGGATACGCCAACATGGATCAACTATGTGTTCTATGAAGAAGATGAACATACCTATAATCACATAGAATGTGTTCCTCCCGGTGAACTTAATCTTGGAGCACTATCTGAAGTTGTTGAAATAACAAATAATGTCATTTCAAATGAATTGCCAATTACCGAAGCCAAAGAGAAAATAAAGGAATTGGATAAGACAAATTTTGGCTACAGCAGAATCATTGAGCTTTTGTCGTTTATGATATCGGCCGGTTCTTTTTGCATTATCCTAAACACCAATTGGCTATCAGTTCTTGTCGCTACCATGCTTGGAGCAATTGTATATGGAATTACAGCACTGTCAAAACATTCTGGCTACATAAGAAGTACACTTGAATCATTAGTAGCTTTTTTAGCCACAATCATCACTGGCCTTCTTTCAATGGTTTTACCCGATATTAACATTTCAATGACCATACTGGCCTCTATCATTGTTTTTATTCCTGGTCTTTCACTAACCACAGCACTTGAAGAAATTACATCGCGAAGCCTGGTATCGGGAACCGCTAAATTATTTGATGCGCTTGTATCTTTATTCAAGCAGTTCTTTGGTGTGGTACTTGGTTTGGCTCTTCTGCCACTTTTTATTGAACTGAAGCCACATGAGGTAATTGATAACATACCAGCCTGGGTAGACTTTCTAGCCATTCCGCTTCTGTCGCTTAGCCTGATGCCAGTTTTTAAAGTTCGTCTTAAAGATATTCCACTTGGGGTAGTCACTGGTTTTATTTGTTTTTACACAACAATGTTGCTCGATTTTACAGGTATTTTGGTTAGTATTTTTATCGGCACAATAGTAGCTGTTAGTATCAGTAAACTATTTGCCCACTTGACTAAAGCACCTCGTTTGGTGTATCTTATACCCGGTATTATTATGCTGGTGCCAGGAAGTAAGGCATTTATTGGGTTAAGCACCTTATTTTTAAACACCCAGGTAAGCAACAGTGCCATGGGCGAACAGGTGATATATATTTTTATGGGAATTATTGGTGGACTTATTTTTTCAGGCACTTTTATGGATAAAAGACTTGGAGAGAATGCCATCAGTCAAAACACAATTTTCAAGAGGTAAGTAAAGAACGTTAAGAATTGTAAAACACTGCGTGAATAAAAGCCATAGAATAGATTCTTAGTTTTAAGTTTTGTACATTTGCGGCCTCTTTTTAGTGGAGATGGTAAACCAGCCAACCTATAATTTGTAACACCCTGTTATCAAAAGGATAACAGTATTAAGATTTTTTTTTGAAAAACGCGTTAGCATGAAGTTATTAGTAAAAACCTTTCATGGTTTAGAAGATGTATTGGCCGAGGAATTAAAGGGATTAGGAGCCAAGGATGTAACACCAATTAAACGAGCTGTAACATGTACCGGCGATAAAGAAGTTCTTTATAAAGCCAATCTGCACCTGAGAACTGCGCTTCGCGTTCTTGTTCCTGTTTTAACTTTTAAAGCTAAAACAGAAGAAGAGCTATATAAAAACATCTATAAATTCGATTGGTCGGCCTACATTACAGAAGAAAATACCTTTGCCATTGATGCAGTTGCGTTTTCAGATTACTTCAAGCACACAAAATACCTGGCATTAAAATCAAAAGATGCCATTGTTGATCAGTTCAGAGATAAAAATGGTCAGCGTCCATCGGTGAATATCGAAAACCCCGATTTACAAATCAACATTCATGTTTCAAACGACCAGTTCACTGTTTCGCTTGACAGCTCAGTTGAATCGTTGCACCGCAGAGGATATCGTAATCCTCACCATAAGGCACCACTAAATGAAGTATTGGCTGCCGGTATGTTAAAGATTGCCAAATGGCATAAAGACATTCCTTTAATTGATCCGATGTGCGGTACAGGAACAATATTGATGGAAGCTGCAATGATAGCATGTGAAATGCCTGCTAACTTTAAACGTAAACACTTCGGTTTTATGTCATGGGTCGATTTTGACAAAACATTATGGGAAAAAATATATAGCGAAGCTGAGAATAATATCCGTTATCCAAAAGTAAATATTGTTGGTGGTGACAATAATCCACAGGCTATCGATATGGCTAAAACTGCTTCTTTGGATTTTCGACTGAATCGTCAAATCAGAATTGTCCGTTCAAACATGGAAGACCACATGCCTCCTGCTCCCCGTGGTATGATGATTACCAACCCTCCGTATGGTGAACGTTTAACTAAAGATAACATTAACGAATTCTATAAAAAAATAGGCTCCCACCTGAAAAAGAATTACACCGACTGGCAAGCCTGGATCATCACCTCAAACATGGATGCTCTTAAACACGTTGGCCTACGTCCTGATTCTAAATACAAGCTTTACAATGGCTCTTTAGAATGTCGCTTTGTAGCTTATGATATGTTTGAAGGTGAAATGAAGGAATTTAAAAAGAAAGTAAATCGAACAAGAAGACGAATCGATAGTTAATTAATATTGTCAATGTATAATTCGCCTATTTGTTAATTTAAATAGGCGATTTTCGTAAAATAGAATCTTCTTCAAGCCAGAAGTAAGTAAATTAATTATCATGCAAAACAGAATAACAGAACTCTTCAATATTGAATATCCAATCATACAAGGTGGAATGGTTTGGTGTAGCGGCTGGCGTTTGGCTTCAGCTGTCAGCAACAATGGGGGCCTTGGTCTTTTAGGTGCCGGATCAATGTATCCCGATGTACTTCGTGAGCACATACAAAAAATGCAAAATGCTACTGATAAACCATGGGGAGTTAATGTTCCACTTTTGTACCCCAATATTGATGAGCTGATGCAAATTATTGTTGAGGAAGGCGTGAAGATCGTATTTACTTCTGCAGGCAATCCTGCTAAATGGACCGGTTTTTTGAAAGAACAAGGCATTACAGTTGTTCATGTAATAGCCAATGGTCGCTTTGCCAAAAAATGTGAAGAAGCAGGTGTTGATGCCATCGTTGCTGAAGGGTTTGAAGCCGGTGGACACAATGGGCGTGAAGAAACAACAACTCTTACATTAATTCCTTCTATACGGCAGCAAACCAATTTACCATTAATTGCTGCGGGGGGTATTGGCACCGGCAAAGGCATGTTTGCAGCTTTGGCTCTTGGAGCTGATGGTGTGCAAATAGGTTCTCGCTTTGCAATTACTGAAGAATCTTCAGCTCACAATGCATTTAAACAATTAGTTGTTGAAACAGGTGAAGGTGGCACTTTACTTTCCTTAAAAAAGCTTGCTCCGGTTCGTTTAATGAAAAATGCCTTTTTTGAGAAAGTGCATGAAGCTGAGAAGTCGGGTGCTTCGACACTGGAGTTACAAAAACTATTAGGCAAAGGCCGTGCTAAGAAGGGTATATTTGAAGGGGATTTAACTGAGGGGGAACTCGAAATTGGACAGGTTGCATCATTGATAAATGACATTAAACCTGTTGCTGAGATCTTTGCTGAATTACTAAAAGAATACCGCAGTGTGAGAGAAGAGGCTGCAAGCAATCAACGATTTGATTTCTAATGATAAATATTGAAAAAAGAACGTTAAACAATGGGCTGCGGGTTGTGGTTCATGTTGATAAAAGTACTCCATTAGCTGCTGTTAATGTATTGTATAATGTTGGTTCAAAAAATGAACAGGCTGATAAAACCGGATTTGCCCACCTGTTTGAGCATCTAATGTTTGGTGGAAGCAAAAATATCCCATCCTATGATGCCCCCTTGCAAATGGTAGGTGGTGATAACAATGCATGGACAAGCTGTGACATCACAAACTACTATCTGACCTTACCAGCCGCCAACCTTGAAACTGGTTTTTGGCTGGAGTCTGACCGTATGCTTGAACTAGATTTCTCTGAAAAAAGCCTTGAAGTACAACGGAAGGTTGTCATAGAAGAATTCAAACAGCGCTACCTCAATCAACCTTACGGTGATATTCCTTTGCTGATAAGTCCACTTGCCTATAAGGTTCATCCTTACCAGTGGCCTACAATAGGAAAGGACATTGCCCATATAGAAAACGCAACACTCGAAGATGTCAAGTCTTTTTTCTATAGTCACTATGCCCCCAATAACGCTGTTTTAAGTGTTTCGGGTAATGTAAATCCTGACAAGGTATTTCAGCTGGCTGAAAAATGGTTTGGTGCCATTCCTCATCGCGAGCTCGATTCAAAAGAAATAATCAGGGAACCTCAGCAAAAGGAAGAACGCAGACTGGAAGTGGAGCGTAAAGTACCAGCAGATTTAATTCATAAGGTATTTCATATCGGAAGTCGCACTGATGATGATTTCTATACCGTTGATTTGCTTTCTGATGTGCTTTCCAATGGCCCTTCGGCTCGTATGAATCAGTCACTGGTTAAAGGACAACAGCTATTTAGCGAGGTTAACGCGTATATCTCAGGAGACCATCACCCTGGTTTATTTACCGTAACAGGACGCTTATTGCCAGGCATAACAATGGAAAAAGCAGAAGAAGCGATACAGACAGAACTTGACAAAATAAGTGCTGAAATGGTTAGTGATTATGAATTACAAAAAGTTAAAAACAAGATTGAATCCTCACTTGTCTTCTCTGAAATAAGTTTTTTAAATAAAGCCATGAACCTTGCTTCATTTGAATTACTGGGTAAGGCAGAGAATATTAATGATGAAGTGAATAAGTATCAGGCAGTAACTGCCCAGGGCATACTTGATTGTGCTCAAAAAACATTCAGACCGACTAACAGCTCCACTTTGTATTATCGCTCAAGCCAATAAAATATGAATATAAACAGACACGAAGCTCCTGAATTTAAGAACATTGACTTATTTGAGCTATTGCCCATTGATACCTTTGAACTAAACAATGGAATTAAAGTGCATTTAATGCAGGCTGGTTCACAAGATGTTGCAAAGCTTGATTTTTTATTTCCAGCAGGTTCGGTCCAGGCTGCTAAACCATTATTAGCATCAATCACAAACAAAGCTTTAACAGAAGGCACAAGCAATATGAAGGGCGCCGAAATTTCTGAAAAAATAGATTTTTATGGTGCTTTTATTGGTCAACAGGCTTCCTTTCATCATTCAATTGTCACCCTTGTTTCACTAACACATTTTCTTCCTCAAACACTGGAGTTGCTTGAGGATATTGTTAAGAATCCTGTATTTGAACAAAAGGAAATAGACACTCTGATCAATAAACGCAGGCAGGAATACCTGATTGAAAGCGATAAGGTAAAAACACTTGCTACCCGGGCTTTCACTCAAAATCTATACGGCAAAGAACATCCATATGGAAATTATGTAACCATGGATGATTTTGAGAACCTATCACGCGAAGATGTTGTCACATTTCATCAGAAAGCATACATACCGGAAGGAACGCATATTATCATTTCAGGACAGCCGGGCGATAATATTAAAGAATTACTTAATCATCACTTTGGCCAGCAGTGGTCAGATAGATCGCCTTTATGCGATTCCAAACCCGATGCTAAATATAGCATAGAAAACAACATCCTTGTTGAAAAAGAAGATGCGCTGCAATCATCAATAAAAATTGGTATTCCCCTGTTTACAAAGGAACACCCCGATTTTCATGGTATGCAGATACTGAATACTGTGTTAGGAGGATACTTTGGCTCGCGCCTGATGACTAACATTCGCGAAGAAAAAGGTTTGACCTATGGCATTTCCTCTTTTATAATGACATACAAGTATGCAGGTTTTCTGGTGATTAGTTCTGATGTTAAAGCAGAGAACAGAGAATTGGCTGTTAAAGAAATTTATAACGAGATACGCCTTTTACGCGAGAAGTTAATTGACAATGAAGAACTGGAGCTGGTTCGCAATTTCCTGCTGGGTGATATGATTCGTAATTTTGATGGTCCGTTTGCAACATCGGATAACTATCGGGGGTTGATTGACCTGAATTTACCAACTTCATATTTCACGCAGTTCTTTGATGTTTTGAAAAACATAACTGCCAGTGAATTACAACAATTGGCTAAGAAATACTTTAAAGAAGAAAACATTATTACAGTTATAGCTGGTAAGTAAAGCACTTGCTATGCCTAAAAGCATTGTAATCGGTTATGCTGACCATTGCATCAACTTATTACTCAATTTGCACACTTATTCTCTGATAAAGAGAACCTTTACCGGCAAAATCAGTTACCATGCAGGCTAAAACAAAAAGATTTAGCTGATTAAATCTTTCAATGTTCGCTGTCTTTATAGATTAAATTTCAAAGGCGATTGCCAGGTCCTTTGTAACAATGAAAGGAAATAAGTATTTTAGTTCGCTTTAACGACTACGTGCATGACTAAATTGGATTGGGAAGAAGAAGATAAAATGATTCGTGAGCAGTTCAGCAAGCTCATGGAAGCTTGTCCGCGCTGCCAGACACCAGAAAACACCAAGTTGGTGACGAAAGCTTTTGAACTGGCTCATGAAGCGCACAAAGGTATGCGTCGTAAATCGGGCGAACCATACATTTTGCACCCAATCGAAGTTGCACGCATTGCTGCAGAGGAAATAGGTCTCGGCACAAAAGGTGTAGTTGCCGCTATATTGCACGATGTTGTTGAAGATACCGACTATACCGTTGAGGACCTGCAGAATATTTTTGGAGAGAAGATTGCCTCAATTGTTGCGGGACTTACCAAGTTAGAAGGTGTTTTTGACCAAAGCACATCCATACAGGCTGAAAACTTCCGCAAGTTATTGTTGACCATGGTAGAAGATGTTCGTGTTATACTTATCAAGCTGGCCGACCGCCTGCATAACATGCGAACATTAAAGTCGATGCCTGAACATAAACGATTGAAAATTGCCGGAGAAACACTTTACTTTTACGCGCCTCTTGCCCATCGTTTGGGATTGTATGCCATAAAATCGGAACTGGAAGACTTAAGCCTGAAATATGAATTGCCACAGGTTTTTACCAATTTAAGTCAAAAGGTTAAAGACAGCGAAGAACAGCATGTTGAGTTTATCAATCACTTTAAAAACCCAATAGAAAAACGCCTTTTGGCCGAAGGCTATGAGTTTGATGTTGTCGGACGTCATAAATCTATTTACTCGATATGGAGTAAAATGCAAAAAAAGGATCTGCCTTTTGAAGAAGTTTATGATGTATTGGCCATTCGGGTTGTGTTTACGCCCAAAAGCCACCTGCCGGAGAAAACACAATGCTGGGCCATCTATTCGATGATTACCGATATCTACAAACCTAAGCCAGATCGTCTGAGAGACTGGGTATCTACTCCTAAAGCCAATGGCTATGAAGCGCTTCACAGTACGGTAATGGGGCCTGATGGCAAATGGGTGGAAATACAAATTCGCACCAAGCGAATGGATGAAATTGCTGAGCGTGGTTTTGCAGCACACTGGAAATACAAAGGGCAGAAAGAAAAAGAATCAGAATTGGATAAGTGGCTTGAAATGATAAAAGAGCTGCTTGATAATCCAGATGCTGATTCCTTAGAGTTTTTAGATGACTTTAAGCTAAACCTTTTTGCTTCAGAGATAATGATATTCACCCCCAAAGGTGAAGTACGCGTCTTACCCAAAGGAGCAACTGCACTTGACTTTGCTTTTGACATACATACCGATATTGGTTACAAATGCATTGGTGCCAAGGTTAACTTTAAACTTGTACCATTAAGTCATCAGCTTAAAAGTGGTGATCAGGTCGAGATCATAACTTCAGAAAAGCAACAACCGAAATATGACTGGCTTAATTTTGTTACCACAGCCAAAGCCAAAACACGCATTAAGAACGCCTTTAAAGAGGAACGTAAAACCATAGTTTTAAAAGGTGAACAAATACTGGAGAAAGAACTTCACAAAAAGAAACTAACCATTAATTCACGCATCCTTAAAAAGATTCTTGATTTCCATAAAATATCAAAACGCGACGAACTATACTTTAAAATTGGTAAAGGCACTCTAAAGCTCGACAACCTGCATAAAATACTAAGTACCAAATCGTCGAATAAATGGATTCGTTACTGGAAGCTTAATTTCGGAATGTCAGCCGGAAAACAGGAGGCTACTAAAAATGAAGCTCCACAGAAAAAGAAACAGGTCGTATTATCTGACCATGATGAACAGGATCAATTCACCATTTCAGAATGCTGTAATCCAATTCCTGGTGATGATATACTTGCCTTTCAGGATGACAATGATAAAATTATTCTGCATAGCAGAAAATGTCCTGTAGCATTAAAATTAATGTCAAGCCAGGGCAATCGTATTTTGTCAGCGCAATGGGAGTCGCACAAAATATTATCATACCTGGCACTTATCAACCTATCGGGCATTGATCAAATGGGCATTGTCAGTAAAATAACAAAGGTGATATCGGAGGATCAGAATGTTAATATGCGCTCCATAAATATTGAGAGCCATGATGGAATTTTTGAAGGCAACATCTATTTATATATTCATAACACTGAAGATTTAAATAACCTGATCTTAAACATTATGAAAATCAAAGGAGTTCATAATGTAACACGCCAGGAACGAATCAAAGCAGACCTGTAAACGCAGATAAAAGTAAGGTGTAATAATAGAGCTATATTCTTGCGTGACATCTTGTTTTTACTAAACATCGCTTCCCTGACCTGGTAGTTGTGACATGAAATAAATAAACGGTAGAAGTTCATTGATATAATTTGATTCATATAAACCATCTTATTACACCCATAATAGCTCTTACAGCCAACTTTTCACCGTGTTTTCACAAGCGCGTAATGAATTCTGACTAAAAACTTATAAACATTTGTATTTATCACGCTATTTTAATTATTTTTAGGCTCTATTTTAATTGAGACTGCATATGAATAAGGTAGAAGCCAAAGATGTGGTAAAACAGTTATTCACTGAGTACCTTCAACGCAATGGACATAGAAAAACACCGGAGCGTTACGCTATATTAGACGAAATTTACAGCCGTGACGGGCATTTTGACATTGAGTCGCTCTATATCTTTATGAAGAATAAGAACTACCGTGTCAGTCGTGCTACCTTATACAATACCATAGATCTTTTACTGGATTGTAAACTGGTTATCAAGCATCAGTTTGGTAAAAACATTGCACAGTTTGAAAAAGCCTTTGAATCGAAACAACACGATCACCTTATTTGCACAAACTGTGGAAAAGTAATTGAGTTCTGCGATCCCGGCATTCAAACTGTATTAAATAATGCCGCCAGCTTTAACGAGTTTAAAGTATCGCACCATTCATTGTATGTCTATGGAACCTGCAAAGACTGCCTGACGGAAGAAACTAAAGAATAAGAAACTACTTAAAGTATGCTTTTATAATTAATTTGTATCAAATAATTATAAGCTTCGGAGAGATCAATGCATATAGCAGCTCTCTTTATTGATATCTTTTAATAAAGTATAAGCTGAATGCACCAAATTAAACGGTAAGAGAAGACATAAACAGTTTCTCACATTATTCCATAAAAAAACAGAGCTTTACAATAGCTTTTATGCGTATAATGTGTACTTTTACAAATCGGAATTCTGAGCCAATCGGAAGTCCGATTTTTCATGTTAAGACATTGATAACACAGTGTTTAGCATTTCATTGAACAAGACAAAGCGCTTAGTTTAATTTACAAACAACAGGCTCATTGAGCATAAATTAAAACAAAAGAGAATGAAGGTTGATGTTTTACTAGGACTCCAATGGGGGGACGAAGGCAAAGGAAAAGTTGTTGATGTTTTGACTCCTCAATACGATGTCATCACCCGTTTTCAGGGAGGTCCAAATGCAGGTCATACCTTAGAGTTTGACAATTTCAAACACGTATTGCACAATATCCCATCGGGTATTTTCCATAACGATAAAGCCAATATCGTTGGAAACGGTGTCGTGCTTGACCCCATAACGTTCAAAAAAGAAATCGATTCTTTAAAAGAGAAAGGTTTCGACATCACTAAAAACCTTTATATCTCAAAAAAGGCTCACCTGATCCTACCTACACACCGTATTCTTGATGCAGCTTCTGAGGCATCAAAAGGTAAAACCAAAATTGGTTCTACCCTTAAAGGAATTGGTCCTACATACATGGATAAGACTGGTAGAAATGGTCTTCGTGTCGGTGACATCCTTCATAATTTCGAAGAAAAATATGCAGCTCTAAAAGAGAAGCATGTCAAAATGCTTGAAATGTATGACTTCGAATACAACATTGAAGAATTTGAAAAGGGACTTACTGAAGGTATTGAAACCCTTAAGAGCTGTATTATCATTGATAGCGAACACGAAATCAACAAGCACCTTAAAGCAGGTAAAACCATTTTAGCCGAAGGAGCGCAGGGAACCTTGTTAGATATTGATTTTGGTTCTTACCCATTCGTTACTTCTTCAAACACTATTTGTGCAGGGGCTTGTACTGGTATGGGTGTTGCACCAAATAAAATTGGTGAGGTATTCGGTATTTTTAAAGCTTATTGTACGCGCGTTGGTAGCGGACCATTCCCTACTGAATTATTTGACGAAACCGGTGAAGAACTTCGTAAGGCTGGTCATGAGTTTGGTGCTACTACAGGTCGCCCTCGCCGTTGTGGATGGATTGATCTTGTAGCTTTAAAGTACTCTGTAATGATCAACGGTGTTACCCAGTTAATTATGACTAAAGGTGATGTATTAAGTGGTTTTGAGACTATTAAAGCAGCAACGGCTTACAAACTGCCTGACGGAACAACTACTGAGGAATTCCCATTTGAATTAACAGATGATGTTGAGCCAATTTACGAGGAAATTAAGGGCTGGAAAGAAGATTTAACCGGTGTTAAATCTGAGGATGAGTTCCCACAGGAATTAAAAGACTATATAGCTTACCTTGAAAAGCAATTAGAGGTACCTATTACTATTGTTTCTGTAGGTCCTGACCGTGAACAAACCATTGTTCGTAAATAAGACAATTAGTTATTATATATTGAAAGCCTGCACTTTGTTGCAGGCTTTTTTTTGCCCTCATTGTACCGTTATCCTTTTTTATTTATAGCTATCCTCAGAATAAACCTAAAACAAAGGGTATAAAAAAACAGCCACCTGAAATAAGTGGCTGTTTTTACTATTTAGTAGAATACTATTATTTCTGAATATTTGGCCTTTCAAGACCATAACCTTTTTTCTTGTCTTCTGCCTTAAGAGCTATAGCAACAAAAATTGCCAATAAGCCGGTGGCAGCAAATATAACCATTGGTAAAGTATAGTCGTAATGACTGAACTTTCCACTGGCATCAGTTACCTTACAGTATTTTTCCAATACGATACCGATCAACAAAGGCATACCCATTAATCCCCAGTTTTGTACCCAAAAAATCAAAGCATATGCTGAACCCAACTGTTTCTCAGGAATAATTTTTGGGACAGATGGCCACATTGCAGACGGAACCAATGAGAATGTTACTCCCAATAGAATAATAAGAATAATTGCAATGACATAATGGTCCAGACCTGGTGCTGCAAAAACAGAATGCACCGCCAAAAGCATTATCGAACCAATTAACATGATAGTAGCACCCTTTCCTTTACGGTCATATAAGTTACCAAAGAATGGTGTTAATATAATTGTTCCAAAAGGTAACAAACTTGGTATAGCACCCGCAAAATCTTCATTTACACCATACTTATTTATCATTAAGTCGGTAGCATAATACAGGAATGGGAAAATACCTGAGTAGAAAAGAACACATAATAATGCGATTAACCAGAAGCCCTTATTCTTGATAATGAAAAGTATATCAGAAACTTTGAATGCATCTTCTTCAGAAACTTCATCAGCAATACCTTCTGATTTCTCAAGTTTTTTATCCATGAACGTGTACCAAAGGAAAGCGATGAAACCAGCAATCAATAAACCAAGGCCTAACATAACAGGTGCACTAATTGCAGGCATTCCATCAACACCCAAAGCCTTAGCCATTGGCAGAGGCACTGCTAAGGCTAAAGCTGTACCCATACGGGCAGTCGCCATCTCCAGTCCCATAGCCAGGGCCAGTTCTTTACCTTTGAACCATTTTACGATTATCTTGGAAATTGTAATACCGGCAATTTCAACACCCATACCAAAAACACCAAAACCAAGAGCTCCAATGGCAATTGAAGATTTAAATCCAAAAATAGTACCTTCAATTGGAAATTCGATAGCGTAATACTGCAAGGCTGTTCCAACTATCATTGTTAGGGCTGCTCCCAATCCAGTGAATCGCACACCCATTTTATCCAGAATGATACCACCAAAAATCAGCATCAAAAAGAATACATTGAACCATCCATATGCGCTATTCCACACACCGAAATCCGCACTGGTCCAGCCCATATGTTCTTCAAGCAATGGCTTTAAAGGAGAAATAACATAGTTAATATAATAGCCGCAAAGCATCGTAAACGACACAACCGCCAGGGCTCCCCAACGTGCACCTTTTGAATCACGTAGACTTTTGTTAATTACTTCAGTCATTTTAATTTTAGTTAGTTATACGAATAAAAAAGAATAGCCGCAATTGACATTGCAGCTACTCTTTTTTTAATTTATTTATTTTTTAACAGGTACACTTTTCAGTGTTTCTTCCAAATACTCCCAGAATAAACCAACTGTCTCGATGTTTACCTTTTCATCCGGTGAATGAGGGAAACGAATCGTAGGACCAAAAGAAATCATATCCCAGTGCGGGTATGCACTTCCTAAGATACCACACTCCAACCCGGCATGGATAGCTCGGATTTCAGGTACTTTACCCCATTTCTTCTGATAAACATCCTGCATGGTCTTAAGAATTGGAGAATCCAGGTTTGGCTTCCATCCCGGATACTGACCACCAAAACTAATCTCAGCACCCGCCAGGCGGAATACACTTTCCATTTTGGATGCCAATGCTTCAATAGCTGTATTAACTGAACTACGCATTAAAGCCTGCACAATAATTTCGCCATTGTTTGACTTAACAATAGCCAGGTTTGTTGAAGTTTCAACCAAACCCTCCATATCGTTACTCATGCGAATAACACCGTTTGGCGCAGCAATTACACCGTTAATTAAGTCATCTTGCGTTACTTCATCAATTATAGTCGCCGGTAAATCAGTTTTTTCAGCAACAAATGATAAATCAGGCTCAACAGCACTTAATTCTGCTTTGTAAATTTCTTCGTACTCTTCAAGGCTTTCAAGAAATTCATCAGCGTTGGTAGCAGGAACTGTCACAACGGCAAATGCCTCACGAGGAATGGCATTACGTAAACTACCACCATCAATAGAAGCCAGCCGTGCCTCGTCATTTGCAACTGCAAACTTTAAGAAGCGGAACATTAATTTATTGGCATTTCCGCGTCCAAGTGGAATATCCATACCCGAGTGACCACCTTTCAATCCTGTTAATGATAATTTGTAAGCAACAGAATCGGCTGGCACTTCCTCTTCAGTATAAGTGTATTTTACATTGGCATCACACCCACCGGCGCATCCTACATATAACTCACCTTCATCTTCAGAGTCCATGTTTAATAAAATATCACCCTGAAGAATACCAGGCTTAAGTCCGTTAGCACCAGTCATACCAGCTTCTTCGTCCATCGTGATTAATGCCTCAACCGGACCATGCTCCATGTCTGTAGACTGAAGTACAGCCATTGCTGCAGCAACACCAATACCATTATCGGCACCCAGTGTTGTTCCGTTTGCTGTCACCCAACCATCTTCAATATATGTTTCAATAGGATCTGTTTCGAAATTGTGCTCTTTATCGCTATTCTTTTGTGGCACCATATCAATGTGACTCTGAAGAATAACTCCCATACGGTCTTCATATCCTGGTGTAGCAGGCTTACGGATGATGATGTTACCAACCTCATCGCGGATTGTTTCTAAACCTAATGATTTACCAAACTCCTCCATAAAGTCAATGGCTTTACCTTCTTTTTTAGAAGGACGAGGAATCTGAGTTAATTTATAAAAGCTTTCCCAAAGACCCTGGGGAGATAATTTAGCTATTTCGTTATTCATAACTCTTTGTTTAAAAAAGGGATTATTAATTTGTTTATTAGTTACCACGTTGAAAGGTGAAGTTAAACTCAATGTCTGTTATTAAGACATCGGTGACTTAACTATGTCCATCCTGAAACTAAGCTCCATTACTTTCTTTCAATACTCTGAAGTGCTCCTGTTTTAGGGTTGATACGAATACTTACATTGTCCTGTTCCAGAACATTCGATGGCATCGAAACAACCTGTCCATACTGACCCAGGTATACTTCCTGTTCTTTTATCAGTTTATTTTTGTCAATTATTTTAATTGTTGCTTTTCCTGGTCTGTTATAAAATAAACCGTTACGCACTTCCTGGCCTTTTTCCATCACCACTGCAGCATCTGGTAATGGAGTTCCTTCTTCAGCTTCGAGCTCAAAATATACCGGTGCTCCGCTAACATCCATTTTATCAACTATACCCGAGACAGATGAGAATCGGAATAAAACATCATTATTCGTACTCATTTTATCAGGAAAAATATCAAATGACCTTGTCATTGTGTAGGTTTCTGTTTTACCAACAAATAACTCCATGTGCTCTTTTTCAAGCTTGTTCAATTCACGAACCATCACTTCGTATGACTGTCCGTCGGGTGGCAGTTGCTCAAAATCACTGGCCAGTATTTTAAATCGACGTTTACGTATTTTATAAATGTAGTTGGCAGTCTCTTCAGCCATGGCTGCTGTTGAAGTTTTGACTAGTTGCTTTTCAATCATTGCCACATCATTGAAATTAACATCTTCAACACCTGGCAAATCAGCTGCCGTAAACTTCTTTAAGTAACATTCGGCATTGTTAAAATCACTGTTAACTCCAGCTAATACACCCGATGAAGTTAAATTCAAAAACGGAGCTGAAGCGGTACCTGAATATGAAATCGAATAACGCTTGCTATTATCTGGCACACCAAAAGTTTCTATATTAACTGACTTAATCTTCCATTCAACCTTGTCTTCCGTTACCACGTCACTTACATTAAGCATTTTTTGAGAATAGCGATAAAATGGTCCTACTTTATTGATCGTCTTCTCCACTTCCACATTCACACGAATAACAGTTGCAGGTAAACTATAAACCAAAGTATTGCTTGTTGCATTATTCATTTGTGCTACATCCTGCACGTTTACTTTGTTGGGAACAGGCTGTTGTACTGCGCAGGAAGACAGAATTGCAGCAGCACTTATGGCAAGGAATAATTTCTTCATCATCTTAATTATTAATGATTAATAAAGCCCGGATTGCAGCAATAATCAAGCCATATCTCAACAGGCGTTATTCAATAAACGTCGTTATTTACATTAAAGTACGACGACCATCAAAGGTAAACGAAAAAAATTAAAAGCCAAGATGATAATTATCGTGTTGAGCAGTGAAATATCGTACAAATTAAACGCTTGTTTTTACTGAACTGAGAGGAGTGTTTTCTTGATGACGAAAAAGTATATACCAAACCATAAGATAATTAATATACAATTACCTTACGCCAGACTGGCCATTCAAATTAAGAACTATCGATTAGCCTGTGATAGCTTGTTGGCTAGCCTCTTATGGTTTTGTATGCTTTTCCTATATTAGAAATAATATCTGAAGCAACAACAGACTCCTCTGCCGTTTCTCCCAATAACAGATCGGCAGCCAATCCATGCAAATAAACGCCTGTTCGTGCAGCCTCTAGTGTTTGATAGCCCTGTGCCAGCAGTGCAAGCAGAATACCGGTTAAAACATCACCACTTCCGGCAGTTGCCATCCCATAGTTACCGGTCGGGTTAAAATAACACTGTCCGTCAGGCGCAATTACGGCAGTGTAGGCTCCTTTTAATACAAGTGTCACTTCCAAATCTCTTGCGAACTTTATGGCTTTCTGCAATCGTTCATATGAGCTATTGCTTTTACCTGCCAACCGATCAAACTCTCCGGGATGAGGAGTAAGTATTGCATTAGGAGGAAGCAAGGACCACAGCTCATCATCTATTGCTAAAATATTCAAAGCATCTGCATCCAGCACAACAGGCTTACCATCAAGTGATTCTAGTAATTCACGCAAGGCAGTCTGTGTATTGGGTTTGGTACCAATGCCCGGACCTGTTCCAATGGCAGTATAGGTACATAGATCGGGGAACTCAGATAATAAAATATCAGATCGGTCAATATTAGCCATCGCTTCAGGCACTGCTGTCTGAATAATCGGGTAACCCAGGCGAGGTACGTGCGTTGTTAATAAGCCGACTCCTGCTTTCAAACAGGCTTTGGAAGCCAGAACAGCAGCTCCCATTTTTCCATAGCTACCAGCCAGTAACAAAGCATGTCCAAAGTGTCCCTTATGTGAAAAGCGACTATGGTTCTTCAACATGCGCTTTATATGACTTAATTCGGTATGGCACCAGTCGGATGCAGTGCCTTTTATTATTTCAGGATGTAGACCAATATCTGCTACGTGCCACTCCCCTACGTAATATTCATTTTCGGGTAGCAGGAAAGCCAACTTCGGAAACTGAAAGCTGATGGTATGGTCGGCCATTACAATAGCATCCCTGTCATTTGACGCATTATCCTCACCGAATAAACCTGAAGGAATATCAATACTTACCACCTCCACGTCCATGGCATTAATATATTGTACCAAACCTTTTGCCAGCCCCGAAAGGGAGCGGTTTAATCCCGATCCAAACAGGCCATCAATAATTATATCATTCTCACTAATCTGGCTAAACTGTACATCAGAGGTAAAAACTGAAACACTATCCTTAATTCGTTTAAGCCTCTGAAGATTGGTTTTCCCATCTATACTTAACTTATTCTCATCTGCAATTAAATAGATCTGTACTTCCCTGCCGTCTTTGATCAGCATGCGGGCAACAGCCAAAGCATCTCCCCCGTTATTGCCCGGACCGACCAGTACTGAAACATCACCATGCGGATACAGACTATTGAACTTCTTATAAAAATGCAAAGAAGCCCTTTCCATTAAGTCAATTGATGATATAGGTTCATTATCGATTGTATATTGATCAATTGTTGAGATTTGAGTTACTGGGAATATCTTCATTGGAAACACTTATAATTCGACACCTATCAAATTTACAAAGTTTTTAGGTGCCATGATAACTTTTACTCCTGATAAGTCACTACTCAACTTTCACTCTGCTTTACTACCACATTCTGTTGCCATCCATCACATATTTTTTCAAAATGCCTGTTTTTGCTTATAACTGATTATTCAGAGGTATTAAACCAGAATAAGATGATTTTTAATATTTTCTAAATAATTACAGCACATACACTTCTAATGCTCATACAATTACACCTAACCTGTTACAGAGCATGACAGTTACGATTTGTAAGTGACCCAAAAAAACATATATTTGCTTCGCTTTGAATTAACAACTAATTATAAATTAAATAGATATGTTTAAACAACATCCTAAAGGACTTATTCCTGCCGCTCTTGCCAATATGGGTGAGCGTTTTGGTTTTTACACGATGATGGCCATTCTTGTGCTGTTTTTACAAGCAAAGTTTGGATTAAATGGTAAAGATGCAGGACTTATTTACTCTGTATTTTATGCTTTAATTTACATCCTGTCATTGGCTGGTGGTTTTATTGCTGACAAATTAAGAAACTACAAAGGAACCATTTTAAGCGGTTTATTAGTGATGGGCCTTGGTTATGTATTCCTTGCGATACCAACCGGCGCAAACAATTTCACTCTTGTAATGACGTGTTTGGCATTATTCGTTATCTCTTTTGGTAATGGATTATTCAAAGGAAACTTACAGGCATTAGTTGGTCAGATGTATGATAATGAGGAATATGGAAAATATCGTGACTCAGGTTTCTCCTTATTCTATATGTTCATTAATGTTGGTGCCATCTTCGCTCCTTTTATTGCAGTAGGTGTTCGTAACTGGTGGTTAAACACTAATGGCTTTAATTACAACGCTGACCTTCCAGCCGTATGTCACTCATATATAGATGGAACTATTTCTGCTGAAGCAACTACTAAATTTCAGGAAATGGCTAACGTTGCCAACGGTTCAACAGTAACCGACCTTGGAGCATTCGCCACTGAATACCTGAGTGTGTTCTCTACTGGTTTTCACTATGCATTCGGCACAGCGATTATTGCTATGCTTATTTCTTTAGTGATCTATGTAATCAACAAGAAGTACTTCCCAAATCCGGGAGGACATGAAGAAGAAGCAAAAGTTGGTTCTAAAGCTGAAGCACCTCAAATGGATGCTAAAGAAGTAAAACAGCGCTTGTATGCTTTATTTGCAGTGTTTGCAGTTGTTATTTTCTTCTGGTTCTCATTCCACCAGAATGGTTTAACACTTACCATGTTTGCAAAAGACTACACAGACTTAAGTATGATTAATATTAACTTAGGTAGTGTAAGTATCCAGGGAGCGGAGTTATTCCAGTCTATCAACCCATTCTTTGTTGTATTCCTTACTCCTATTGTAATGGCTGTTTTCGGTTGGTTACGTTCACGTAATATGGAACCATCGACTCCTAAGAAAATCGCTATCGGTATGTTTATTGCAGCCCTAGGATTCGTTGTGATGACATTAGGTTCTATGGATTTACCTTTATTCTCTTCTATCGATCCAAACCAGGGTGGTACTCCTCTTGATTTAGCACAAAAAGTAACTCCAATGTTACTTATTGGCACATACTTTATTCTGACGGTGGCTGAGTTATTTATCAGTCCTCTTGGAATTTCATTTGTTTCTAAAGTAGCTCCTCCACAATACCAGGGTATTATGCAAGGTGGTTGGTTAGGTGCAACCGCCTTAGGTAACCAGTTATTATTTATTGGTGCAATTTTCTATGAATCAATTCCAATTTGGGCTACCTGGACAATCTTCGTTGTAGCTTGTATCATTTCAATGTTTACAATGCTATTTATGTTGAAATGGTTAGAAAGAGTTTCGAAGTAATTTGAACTTATCATATACTAAAAAAGCGGCCCATGGGCCGCTTTTTTTTTATGCCTCATCATGAAGAATTAACATTGGATGCTCTGGGTGCAAAACCATTTTTTTCGTGACACTTGGATGGAATAAGCGCTCAAAGAACGACTCATTATGCCGCACAAGCGTAACAATATCAGCATCATTTTCATCCATGAATTTTAAAATACCATTGCTCACATCTTCTCCTTCAATAAAGTTGAAACTTAAATTCAAACCTTCAAAGTGAGATGCAATTTTACTCTCAGCTTCAAGGCGATTAACGTAATCATCTTCAAGTACATTAACAAACATTAAATCCGCATGGAAATGATGTGACAAATCGCGCAAGGGCTCAACAACCTCATCCACCTTAATATCCTTTAAATCGGTGGCGAACACAATTTTATCCGGTTTTTTAAACTTAGCATGTTTCGGAACAACCAAAAGGGCCGCATTAACATGCTTAACGACTTCATAGGCATTACTACCTAATAAAAAGTTTTCAAGAGCAGTTTCTCCACGGCAACCCATTACAATTAACTCAGGTTTGAAATCAATTATTTCATTCTGAACAACTTCCATTAGGTTACCAAAACGAGAAGCTAACTCAACGCGCGCATTAGGAAAACGCCTATGCAAGAGGGACAATTCATTCTTTAGTCCTTTCAGACTTTCTTCGGCCAATTCTTCTTTCACCTGCATGATATACGGACTGCCGCTAAACTCGAGATCGTAAGCATTAAGAAGGTCAAAATACACCTTTTCGTTTTCGAACATCTTGAGGGCGTACATGGCGGCATTCCTGGCAGTGTCAGAGAAATCAGTTAATAACAGAATCCGTTTCATAAAGCAATGTTTTAGGAATTCAGCATATTACTTGCGACACCGGCTTGGATAGCCGTAGGGAAAACTCGTTACCGAACATTTTCGGGAAAGCAACTGGCGCTGCCTGATAATAATTACCAACCCAACCCAATAAGAAACCAACCTATATTAGTATACGGAAATCAGAAATAATAGGTTATATTTTTAGTGTACAGATAGAGGCGATTCATCAACTAAAACCACACGTTAGTCAATATTAGGAAACCTATTTTCAGTATAAGGGTATTTAACAGGTTAAGACAAGGTTATATCCATCCTTCGTAATAAGAAACGCCCTTCCAGATTCTGATCATCAACACTGTGCCCCTCAATTTTGTATGGATCAGACAATTCGGCGATACGATCATCCAGGCAATATTCAACAGCAAAAGGCGCATCAATAACTTCATAACTTACTCCGCGCAACATTAAACGATCATCAATAACATCGCCCTCCACATCAATCGAAATTAGAAACGAGCCCTCATCATATATATATTCACGATATACTAATGTACCTGTTATCTTTTCACCAACTTGCATTAACATGGCATATCCCATGTCAAAACCCGCTTCAAATTGTTCGAAAAATTGCCACTCGCCGGTTAAATTCATGTAGTTAGTTTATAATCTGATGGTAATAGCCCTTGTTTGCCTCATATTGACCCTTACCACTATTCATTTAAAATAAAAAGAGCTGGCAAAGATAGCCAACTCTTTTGATATTTTATGGATATGTTATTATTCCTTATGCGGCTGGAATTCCTCCCATACCAAATACCATTGCCAATAGCGCTACGGTTTCAATAACCCCCATTGCAGCAATATACATACCAGCACCCTGTTTGTCGTCAACAGCTAAGTTAGAACAAGCAGCAGCACCTGCACGACCCTGCATAATGGCTGAAGCAGCAATTGCAATACCTACGAATAAAGCAAAGATCATTTGGTTTGTATAGCTATCGGGATTAAGGTTAGCTCCAATTAAAGAGTTCATGAAGATCATACCATAGATCACCTGACTTAAAGGCATACCTACCATAGCCAATGCCAGTGCAGGTAACTTCTTTTTATCTTTAATTGATTGCTTCCAAAGCCCCATTGCGCCCATGGCTGCAATTCCTGTACCTATTGCTGAACCTACTCCTGCAATTCCTAAAGCGATGGCGTGACCACCAAATCCGTTTACTACTGTTAATAATGTCATCGTATTATAGTTTTATTAGATTTTACTTATTTTTTAATTTGAATGGGTTGTATTCACTACCCGAAAATTCTACGCTGGCATGTCCGGCGTATTCTAACATGTTTAATCGAACTCCATGCACCAGTACAGCCATTGCTGCCAGTGTCATATTTAAGGCGTGTCCAAGCACAAGAACCAATACTGCACCTACTCCTGAAGCAATAGTGGTGATTCCCTCACCAATAGCCATATCATTAAAGCTACTGGCCATCAAAACAGTTGATAAACCAACCGCATACAGTCGGATGTATGAAATAACATCAGAGAAACCATTAATTACATTCAGTGGCAGATTACCTAAAGATGATAACATCCCCTTGAGCAATGGCTGTCCAGGACTTGAAAACAACGCAACCAAGACAGCACCTCCGATAAATAACCAAGGCATAAATTCAGGAGCATCAATGCCCAATACCATTTTATTCACCAGGAAGTACAATCCCCAAACGATAGAAACCCATCCGATTTGGGCGATTGGAATAACACTGTTAATGTATTTCCATCCCTTTTGTAAATGTCCTATGGTTAAATGTACAGCTCCAATAAGGAACATAAATTGCTGAATCCTCAGGTTATCTCCTCCGAAACTAGCCAGTTGCTGCACTTGCAATTGTTTCAAAAACGGAATATTCGCTATAGTTTCTGCCCCAAAATAAGTTCCGGTAAGAACACCCCAGATCATTACAGAAAAAGACAGGGTATAAAACAAACCAAACTCAATTTTCTTTGCAAATCCTGATTTAAAGTGAGCAAAAAGTGTTAAAGCAAAAAAGATCAGTCCATAACCCGCATCTCCAACCAATATACCTGTGAAGAAAGTAAAGAAGATCAAAAATACTTTTGACACATCTATTTCATCATATCCGGGAACCAAACCCATAAAATTCATCACAGGTTTAATCTTACGCGTCCACTTTGGATTTTTAAGCAAGGTCGGCACCAAATCATATTCATCAGGCCGCGGCTCTCTGACCACATAACCCCAACCGTTTTGTTCTGCTACCTCTGTAATATTACTTACTTTGTCTTCAGGAATGTAACCTTCCCAGCAACGCACCTTATCATGATAAGCAATACCACCATACTGAACAGTCCGAATGGTTAAGCGACGGTTTCGTTCTTCAAGTGCCTCAATCAATAAGTCCTTTTGAGCACATAAGCTACTCAACACCTGCTGATTCTCGGTCAACTCGCTATTCTTTTCACTTAAGGAAAGTTCAACCTGCCGCTGCGATATAAGAGGTAATTCTACCTGGTGGTAATTCAGCGATGCATCTTTATCTTCACTGATAAGCACCACCTGACAAACACCATTAGATTGACCTGCAACTTTTATGTTCTCCTTATTACGGAAATTTTTTATGTCCTTTTCAGGAACTTCGTAAAGCTTCAGGAAAATGCCTTTGTCATTAATTACCCGGAGGTCATCAAGCGATACACTCCCCCAGCTCTTATACCATTGCTGCGCCTTAGTAAGCTCAGAAATCTGTTTTTTAAGCTCACTGGCTGACTGATGAGTATTCAGAATCTTCTCCAACAAGGCCACTTCACCTCGTTCTTCCTTTGCATAATCAGCAACATCTGAAGCCAAAGGTGTTTCTGTTCCTTCATATTCATCCAGTATGGCAATCCCCTTCTCCAACTCGGCAATGCGTTTTTGAACACGCTCTATGGACTCATCCTTTGCAGGTTGAAATGGCGATATATGCATTAAGCCCAGGTTACCCAAAACCATTAAATCCTCATCCATGTCATTGGTAGGATTCGCCATAAAGAGCAATAGTTTTTTCATTTTTATAATCATGCCATCACTCCTTCCTTTTGACTGGTTTTAACCACTTTGGCTGTTGCAATTGTCAGACGCTCGTCGTCTTGCAGTTTCTGGCCAATTTTTCGAATCGCGGTTTTCGCATTTGGAATACGGCGATTTTCAAACAGTTTAATACGGGCACGAACATCTAACAGCTCTTCTTCAAGTAAACGAATCTGCTCTTCCAAACAGTCTATTTCAGCCATTAGCTGCAACTGCTCTTTCATTAAGCCAATTGCATCATCTACCCATAATGGTGTATCATCCTCAATAGGTTCTACATTAAAATCAACACCTTCATACTGATATACACGCACCCCTGCCACATCAACAGGCTTTGTGATCACTTCATTGACCGAAATAAAGGTTTTTATATCCACATGTGAATCGCTCATTACAGCAATCCATGGCTCGGCCTTTCGATTGTTCTTTTCAATAACCTGGCGAATCTCATCAATTCTTTCAGCAATAGTATTAATTGTTGACATTAATGATTTCTCCATGGCTTCAAACAAAGGCAGCATACGAAGTGACACCTTCAGTATCTTTTTCTGACGGGCGCGCTCTGTTTTCGTGTATTTAATTTTTACTCCTGCCATTATCCCTCCTTCTTTTTAGGCGGGTTCACAACCGACGCCAATACCTCAGAGCCACGTTCCTTATCGAAAGAATTTAAACGATTTAAAATCTGCAATCGCAGTTTATAAACCATAACCTCTGTCAAAGTAAACGATTCTCCGGCAACAATGGTGTCGAGTTCTTCCCACTGCCATCTCATTATCAGCTTTTCACGCTCCAATGGATTGGCATGTACAACAGTTATTGGAAGTCGCCCTAAACTGGGAGTGCGTCTTTGAGCCTTAGCCGCTCTAAGTTCAGCCATGTCTTCCTTCATCTCGTCCAACATAACGGCTATACTTTTTAGACTCACCTTCCCTTCTGAATCGGTTGCCTGATAAATATCAACCGGTTCAAGTTTTTTAAAGTGCTTTGCCGACAACTGACTTTTGGCATCGTCGGTGAACTCCTCCATTGTAATTGGAGGCACCTGCCCAAATTTCAACGATGGCAAACTACACATTAAATAAACCAAGTTTGACATGCTTAGGCCTCCTGGTTTTGGGTTATGCGCTCAACCAAATCTTTATTTAACAAGGCAAACATAGCCTGCTGTATATCACTGTCGCTTAACACAAACTGCACGCCGCTGCTTTCTTTCGACTGCACTACAATTTTTGCATCATTATTAGCTAGTGGCTTCAGCTCCACGTCATCTTTCAATCCGGCTTTAGTTATAAATGCCTCCATTGCTTTAAGAGTTTCAGAAGGGACAGACACAGCCTTACCACCTTCAATCGACGCAACAACTGCTTTAGTCAATTCCTGCAGATACTGCTCTTGAGTAAACAGGCTTTCGCTTAACCCTCCAAAAATTGACTCCATGTACTTAAGAACGGCTACTTTGGTGGCCTCGATCATATCTCGAGAAGCTTGCTTTAAAGCCATTTGAGCATTATTTTCTGCTTGCTCAGCTTTAGTATTAGCCTCTTCTATAATGGTCTGCTTTTGAGCTTCAGCTTCTGAAATTATTGCCTCTGCTTGCTTCTTAGCTTCTTCAATAATGCGCTGCTTTTCTGCCTCTCCGGCATCAATGCCTTGCTCTTTAAGCTTCGAAACTATCGTTTCCAGGTTTTCTTTATTATCGTGCATTTCTTTCATCTGTTTAAAGTTAATATTCAATTACCAGATGGAACTCTCGATGAATTTGACCTTTCTAAAATCTTTTTCTGAACGGTTAAATTCATGTTCGTTTCATTTTTTTAATAGATAAGCGATTAATTCTTATCCCAATATTCTTCAATCAGTTTTTTACTGAGGCCAGTTTCTGTAGGATCGAAATGGCGCTTAAGAATAGCCCAACATTTATCAAGAGCCGCTTCGAGCTCAATTGGCTCACCAAATGGTTCTTCAATGTTGTCGATAAAATCGGTTCGGTAACGTAATAATTTCTGCGAATATGGGTCGTTTGCAGCACCTACCTCCGATGCCTCATGTGCTTTTTCAGCATCTGCCAATAATGAAGCCATTGCTGTCATGATAGCACGGTGGTCACTTCGGGTTTTTCCATTAACCCCTTGCTTTAAACGCGACAATGAACGGGCTAATTTAAGCTTACCATTTTCAAGGAAAAACTGTCCTTCGGTAATATAACCTGTGTTATCAGGCACTGGATCTTCCAAAGACTCGAGTGTAGTCGCTCCAATAATTGTAATTGAACCCGCTCCTTCAATGTCGGCTGCCACCTCGTAACGCTTAGCTAACTCTGAATATAATGAACCCGGATACCCCTGAAGTGAAGGGATCATATCCTGGTAGTTGGCCACATTACGTAAAATATTTGACCAGTTTGTCATGTCGGTTAACAGCACCAAAACATCTTTTCCCTGGTCACCAAACTCGCGCGCTACACTTAATGCAACATCAGGTAACATTAACCCTTTGATCTGCGAATCACCAGCCAGGTGAGTAAACATGATTGTTTTATCAATATTACCAGATTGTGACAACTGGTCTTTAAAGTACTGGTACTCGTCAAACTTCAATCCGATACCGGCAAAGATGATAACATCAGCCTGAGCTCCCTGTGCAATCTGTGACAATAATCGGTTATATGGCTCTGTAGGACCGGCGAAGATTGGAATCTTTTGAGATTTCACCAATGTATTAAATACATCAATCATTGGAATACCAGTCCACAATGCCTGCTTAGGTACATTTCTTACAGTCGGATTAAGCGTATCTAATCGTGTTGATACTTCTTTTTCGAAGATAACTTCCGGTCCGCCATCAGCAACTTCACCCGAACCATCAAAACTACGTCCTAACATTTTGTTGGAAAAGCCTGCAGTCAGAGGAACTTCATGCATACGTATTTTGGTACGTGTACTCAATCCTGTGGTTCCGTTAAAAACCTGAAAACGTGTTGTATCTTCAGTAATATTGATTGCTTTAGCAAACGATAAGCTTTGGCCCGTGTCTGCCTCCAGCAATTCAACCACATGGTTAAGAGCAACTCCCGGGTTGCCCTCAACTGAGATAAGAGCTTTACCTACTTCGCTAATTTTATTTATTTCTTTTCTTATCATACGGCGTATTCCTCCTGTAAAATAAATTTATCAACTGCATTTGGTAACTGAGCTAATTGCTCATCGGCAGTAGCAGAGTAATTCCAATCCTTCCACCATTGACGCAATTCATCAAACTTGCTCTTAATCATTTCTTTTAATTGCTCATCATCCATATCGCCGGCTTCAAAAGCAATTTCACTGTCAATCAGATTTTGAACAGCCTTATTAATAACATCCAGTCGTTCAGGACGTGTACAAGCATCAATTTTATCAAACGCGTCTTGCTGCATTACGCAGAAGTCAATAGTCAAACCTTTCTGGAACTGGATATAGTTTGAAACAGGCACCTTCTTCAAACCAATTGTACTGATAGTTTGATCAATATCATTGGCTTCATTAAGTGTTCTCAACATTCGTTGACGGTCTTTCCATGATACAAAACCATCGTATACAGAGGTGGTATATACCAAAGGATCAATAGCAGGATATTTTTTTGCATCAGCACGGTCCTGTGACAATCCCCAGAAACCTCCGGTCGCATCCATGGTAGCTTGCGTTACAGGCTCCTGGAAGTTACCTCCGGCAGGCGATACCGTTCCAATAAAAGTAAGTGAACCACCAGTACCAAGGTCTTCACCGGCACGCTGGTACATACCTTTGATCTGATCAGGAATATCCATTGGGAAGGCTTCCGGCCCTGGTATGTCACCCTGACGCCCGCTTCGCTCACGTAAGGCCTGTGCCCAGCGTGAAGTTGAATCAGCTAACATTACCACCTTTTTACCCTGGTATCTATAATATTCTCCAACGGTTAAGGCAATAAACACCGATGCCTCACGTGCTGCCACCGGCATCGAACTGGTGTTACCGAATATACACATACGCTTCATCAGAGATTCTCCTGTGGTAGGATCTTCCAATTCTGCAAATTCCTTAAATACCTCTACGGCCTCACCTGCACGCTCACCACAAGCAGCCATAATCATAATATCGGCAACAGCATATTTACATAAAGAGTGCTGTAACACTGTTTTACCAGCTCCGAAAGGCCCTGGATTACCAACAGTTCCGCCATAACCAACAGGTGCTAACAAGTCAATAACACGTGTCCCTGTTGAAATAGGCTTGCTTGGTATTGCTCTTTCTTTAAATGGAATAGGTGATTTTACTGCATGACGAAAAACCAGTTTAAGTTCGTGTTTATTACCTAACTCATCAGTTACAACAGCAACTTGTTGCGTAATATTTACCGAACTTTTATCAATTATACTTTCAACTGTACAAGGCCCGAAAGTAAAAGGTACCAATATCTTATGATCCACCTTGCCTTCAGGTACTGATCCAATAACATCTCCCCCGGCAACCGTATCGCCCGGTTTTACACTTGGTGTGAAATCCCATAAAATTTCCTCGTCAAGCGATGGAGCATTCATTCCTGGTTTCAAATAAGCGTCTTCTTCGCTCAGCTTATACAAGGGATTTTGAAGACCGTCCCATACACTGGTTAACAATCCAGGTCCTAACAAAACCGATAAAGGAGTGCCCTTAAACACTACTTCGTCACCAATTTTGGCACCAGTTAAATCTTCAAAAACCTGCATTTCCACAATACCTGCATCGGCATTCTTCGGATCAGGCAGTATCTGCAAAACCTCCGCCTGGAGGAACTTTCCATCAACGGAAATCTCAGCAGTTTCACCCATTATCACATCATCAAAGAATCGGGCTTTCACCAACGAATCCTGGATGGAAATCAGGTTCCCTGTCCTCTTTTTATTGATATCGTTCATAATTTATATTTTAAAGCCAGCAAGAAAACTACCTGCCAACTCCCCATTACTAATTAAAAGCATTCAATAATTCAGCCTTAATATGTTTGTTCAACCTAATTGATATTTAACGCATTATCTGAGCTCTTTTTTATAACATCCCTTTTCCTGTCTGCATATCTGTTTGTGAATACGAAAAATCAATGTGCATAATGCCTGAGATCAATACTTCGCTTCAACTAATTAACATTTTTTTAGAAATCAAATATAAGTTTTTTTGACACGTAAACGATATTAATTTAGATAGATTATAAGGAGGAAAATAGTGATAGTTAAAAGGTATAACGAATGTAAATAATTAATCAATTAAATGGAAGTATTAATGAATGAACACTAACAATTTTTGAATAAAATAACATTAAGAAGTTACGAATTTAAAAAGATGACTTATTGCATATTCGGAGTTTTAATTCTTTAATAAGGGTGGACTATTGAACAAAAACCATCAAGCATTACCTACAATCGCTTAATCATGACTATTCCAAAGGCTTACAACAGGCCTTGTACCATAAAAATGAACATAAAAAAAGCCGTCCCACCACAGGACGGCTTAGCAAAACATTAACCATAAAAACCAAATTCAAGCCAAATGCTAGCAAATGGCCGAACTTTGCGCCTTCTTAACCACTTGGAAGGCGTTTTCTATCTGTTCTATCAAATCCTGAGGATTTTCAAGTCCAATACTCAATCTAACTAAGGCAGGAGAAATACCCAATTTCGCCCTGTCTTCTTCCGACACATCAACGTGTGTCATTGTTGCCGGGTGCTGGGCTAAACTTTCTGTTGACCCAAGACTTACAGCTAATTTAAACAATTTAAGATTGTTCAGGAATAAAAATGCTTCTTTTTCTCCGCCCGCAATATCAAATGCTATCATTGATCCTGCTGATAAACACTGACGGTCAAAAATATCTTTTAATTCAGGCTCATCATCCAACAATCCAAGATAGTGTATCTTATCTACCATCGGATGGTCCTTCAGGTAATCGGCTACAACACGCGCACTTCTTGCCTGCTCTTCCATACGTACTTTGATTGTTTCCAAACTTCTTTGTAACAACCAGCTCGAATTAGGATCTAACTGACTTCCAAAAAATGTGCGCATTCCTTTGATTTGTCCGATCAAGTCAGCAGGGCCTGTTACAGCACCGGCAATAACATCACTGTGTCCACCAATAAATTTTGTTGCCGAATAAATGACGATATCCGCACCAAACTGCATTGGGTGTTGGAAAACAGGACCTAAAAAGGTATTATCAACTGCGTAAACGCATTTTTTATCTGCTGTACTAAAATACTTCGCAACTCTTGACACCATCTCCATGTCTATAATAGAGTTGGTAGGATTACCAGGAGTTTCTACGTAAACCATTGATGGTCTGCGTCCGGGATAAGCTTTTTCAACGCGCTCGATGATCACGTCTTCGCCTTCCCCTTTTACAAAACTTACAACACCAATATTAAATTCTGGTAGAACATGATTAAAAAAGTGATCGGTTCCTCCATATACGGGACCCGAATACAATAAAATATCTCCTGGCTTTACAAATGAAAAAACTGTTGTTGAGATAGCTCCCATACCACTGGAAAAGAATGCTGCTCCATCTGCTTCATCCCAAAGTGCCAGTCGTTTCTCCAATATGTCCATATTCGGATGGTTCAAACGAGAATAGATCATTCCCATTTCTTCGCCTTCTTCTTTTTCTCTTAGACCATAGGCTAATTCGAAGAACGCCTTCCCCTCTTCTGCTGAATTGAAGCAGTATGTTGAAGTTTGAAAAATGGGACTTTTTACTGCACCCTGATGTGCGTGTGCATCATAAGCATGTGACATCATCAAACTTTCTGGTTTCATCTTCTTATCCATCGTCGAAATATTTTTTAACAAATTTAGTACATAGCAGTTTATTTAACCATGTTTGCTTTTTATATTGGTGTTTTATTCTGCTTTATATTATTTTTGAAGAATTATTACAATATAAAGAGATACAGATATGCCCCCAACAGAAAAATATTCTCCAATCAACCTTGATGACACTGACAAACGCTTATTAAAACTACTTCAGCAAAATGCTAAAATGACGACAAAACAGCTGGCCCACCATCTTAATTTATCGACTACCCCGGTATTTGAGAGGATTAAACGTTTGGAACGAACCGGTGTTATAGAAAAATACGTTGCCATAATTAACAAAGAAAGAGTTGGCAAGGAGCTGGTCGCATTTTGCAATGTTTCGCTTAAGCAGCATTCGCATGATGTGATACATGAGTTTGAAGAAGCCATAGCAAAACTGCCCGAGGTAATTGAATGCCATCACATCGCCGGTATGTTTGATTATACCTTAAAAGTCATCACTCAAAACATGGACACTTATCACAATTTCATATACAATAAGTTGGCGTCGGTAGACAATGTGGGAAATGTTCAAAGCTCATTTGTGATGCGTGAAATAAAGTCCGGTACAGAGCTGCACCTTGATTAATTGTTAAGATCTAAAGGCAGGTAAAAAAAGAATTTTGTGCCGACACCAGGCTCTGACTCCAAATCAATCCTGCCATTTAAAAGCTCAACCAGGTTCTTGGTAATTGTAAGTCCAAGCCCATTGCCTGCATAAAGGTCTGCGGTATTGTTTTCCACTTTTAAAAAGCGATCAAAAATACGTGATTGATGCTCTTTGCTTATACCAATACCACTATCTTCAACACTGAAGCGCGCGAAGCTTCCTTCCTTAACCAGTGATACCTTAACATAGCCTGAAGCCGTAAATTTAATAGCATTGCTGATTAAATTATTGAGTATCTGCCGGAGCCTGAAATTATCAGAATAGACTGTAACAGGTTCTTCAGGGCAATGCAGCTCAATCTTAAGATTTGGCTTTTCCTTTAATATTTTTGAAGTATAAAATGACTCAAAGACTTCTTTAACGAGGCTTTTAGCATCCAGTGTTTTGAAGATAATCTTCAACTGCCCCGACTCAATCATCGAAATATCAATGATATCATTTAAGAGATGCAGTAAATTGTCGCCATTCGTCCGGATTAAATTAGCAAAATCATCTTTCTCATCGTTGGAAAAAGAACTGTCAAGTAATAACTCAGAAAAACCCATAATGGCATTCATCGGTGTCCGGATCTCATGACTCATATTAGATAAAAATGCCGACTTTAAACGGTCCGATTCTTCAGCCGCTTCTTTGGCAAGTTTTAACTCCCCGGTTCGTTCATCCACCAGCTTTTCCAGGTTCTTTGCAAAGCTTTCCAACTCCTCTTTCTGCCTGATAATCTCATCACGCTGGCGATGAGCTATGTTTCGCTGCAGTTGAATTTCTTTCGTTCTTATACTAACTCTTTGCTCAAGTACCTCCTTATCTTTTTGAACCCGGCTATGGTAAAGGAGTCCCACAATATAGACCAGAATAAGGCATAAACCAACACACAAAACGATAAACCAGGTTCTTTGCCAGAATGGTGGTTTTAAAACCAGGTTCAGGCTTTTTATATTATCACATAAATAGCCTTCTCCATTGGTTGATCGTACCTGTAAGAGGTATTTGCCCGGATTTAAATCAATGAAAGTAAGATTGCGTTTTTTATTCAAAGGAATCCACTCTTCAGAATTTGGCAACATCCTGTAGAAATATTCGATCTCTCCTGGATTCTGATAATCCAAAGCGGCAAAATTAAGGGTAAAGAAGCGCTCATTGGGTTTAAAATAAACAGTACCAGCATTGAGTATTGAGGTATGTATGACCATATCAACATTGGTAGAATCCCTGACTGAAACAGGTTGGCCATACAGCTCTAAAGAGGTAAAAAACAGAGGCGGTACAAATGTTGATTGCCGTATACTATCAGGATGAAAAACATTAAAACCATTTATTCCACCAAATAAAAAGCTTCCATCATCAAGTTGTTCTGAAGCAGAATTAAATTCATTACTCTGCAGTCCATCATCTACATCAAAGTTATACACCTTCCCTGTTCCAAGATTTATTTGTGAGATGCCTTTATTGGTGCTAACCCATAAATTATTGTTACGTTCCAGAATTTGATAGCAATATGCGTTTGCCATTCCTTCGCTTAAGCCAAATCGTCTGTTCACTTTAAAAGAACTATCGACCTGACAGATGCCTTTATCTGTTGCAAACCAAAGTCGCCCCTGACTATCTTCACAGGTAGCATGTACCCCTGCATTACTCAGGCCTGACTCTCCTTCATCATCGGTAAAAGCAAATTCGAAAGTATCTGTATCGGGATTGTAAATATTAATGCCATTGGGTGTACAAATCCACAATCTCCCTGCCTTATCTTTATGAATATCCCAAATCGTTACAGGAACCTCAGATCCGTTTCTCAGCTGAAATAAGTAACGTTTGATCTGGTCCGTTTTCAGGTCAAGTCTGGCTAATCCGAAAGCAGTTCCAATCCATAAATAAGCATCTGTGTCTTTTTCTATAGCAAATACTTCATCATCGGGAATTGATATCGTATTATCCTCAGAATACTTATAAATAACATTATTCTTCTTTTCCTTATTGTGTTTCACCAGACCTTTTGAAGTACCGATCCATAAATCATCTCCATCATTAAATATGGTCCAGACTGACAAATTTACATCTTCCTGAAAAGGTAAGTATTTTCTTATTTCACCATTAAGCGGATTCCAGACAGAAAGACCTTTCATGGTTCCTATCCATATTTTGTTATTATCATCCTTGTTCAATGCATAAACTGATTTTCCATTGATCCCTTGTGCATCCTTTGTCTGATAATAGTGCAGAAAACGGGTACTTGAAATATTCTTATGGATAAGTCCACTACTTTTAGTTCCGATCCATAAATTATCCTCTTCATCAATAAAAAGACAACGGATATAGTTCTCTTGTAAGGAGTGAATATCGAATTGATTGTTCTTAAAATGTTCTACTTTACCAGTGGCGGATACATGCAATAAACCACTAAGTCCGCTACTTAACCATAAGCCTCCCCTTCTATCAAAAGCTATATCGCTTACTTTTACATTATTAAAATGCAATAACTCATAATTACCGGTAACAGGATCAAACTCATAAAAACCATCATCTGTTGCCAGCAGAAGCCTGTTATTTACCGGGTTAAACTCCAACTCTTCAACGATATTGCTATTATCCGATTGTGATGTAGATTGTGCGACAGGCCATTGCTTATACGTTCTTTGGTGTGTATTAAGTTCAACTAAGCCTCTACCATAGGTTCCAACCCATATCGTATTCTCTTCTCCTGCCAACACAGCTGTTGGCACTATATACGGGAAAGCCCCTTCACTGTCCTCACTGACCTCAAAATTACTAAAGCTCTGTTTTTTAGAATCATAAATACTGATGCCGTAGGCTGTTGCTATAACTACATTACCCTCATCATCAAAGCACAGGTCATAAATAAAGTTTGACAATATGCCGTTTTTTCCTTCCTGATAAGTAAAATGGGTGAATAATTCTGTATGTGGATCAAAAATACTTAAGCCACCACCATTGGTGCCAATATATATTAAATCCTTTACCCGGTCTTCGAGTATACAATTGATTGTATTGTTTAAGATACCGGCTTTAGGACCATCATCAGTAGAAAAAACAGTTACATCTATACCATCAAACCGGTTTAGGCCATCTTCTGTACCCAGCCAGATAAAGCCTCTTTTGTCCTTTAAAATACAGCTGACTGAATTCTGAGATAAGCCCTCATCAATTGAAAAGGTATAGCTGGTATACTGTTTTACCTGGGCTAATGCTCCAAATACAATAAGTTGCAAAACCAGGCTAATAGATAGCAGGCGATATATATAACCAGATTTATTCAAGGACACGTCGTTTAAGTTACAGATAAAAGTAGTGAAAGTTACCTCATATACAAATTGAATTTCCGAACAAACAAAACCGAATATCTATTGTTTAGAGACTAAAACAATTTGATTAATAAAAAAAACATGAATATAATCGAAAAATTAAATTGGCGATATGCCACAAAGGAATTTGACGTTTCCAAGAAATTATCAAACGAGCAGTTAGACTTATTACTGGAAGCAAGCAACCTTGCTCCTTCTTCATTTGGTCTTCAGCCATTTTCAGTTATTGTTATCGAAAACGATGCAATCAGAGAAAAGTTAAAACCAGCGGCCTGGAATCAACCCCAAACAACAGATGCGTCTCAACTTATCTTGTTTGCAGTTAATACTGACCTATCTGAAAAAGATGTTGATAAATTCATTCAGAGAATATCTGAAACCCGTAACATTCCTGCTGAATCATTAGCTGAATACGATGGGATGATGAAAGGCTTTATAAAGCAAATGTCAAAGGAAGATGTTATTAACTGGCAAGCCAAGCAGGCATATATTGCTCTTGGCCAGCTAATGGTTTCGGCAGCCGTAGAAGGCATTGACACTTGTCCTATGGAAGGTTTTGACAAGAACGAATTTGACAACATCCTTGGATTAAAAGAAAAAAACCTGGCTTCGGTTGTAATGGCAGCTGTTGGTTTCCGATCAGCCGATGATAAGTATCAGGCATTGCCTAAGGTTAGAAAACCGCTCGATGAATTAGTCATTAAACTATAAAAAACAAAAACGGCTTGCAGGATTTGCAAGCCGTTTTTATGTTATTCATTCTCTGTACTCATTGAAGGAGGATAACTATCAGCCTTAATGCCTCGTTTTTTATTCGGTTCTGAATCCATTATAAAATGTAATTCACCTCCTTTTATCAAGTCATCATGACTGATATAATTCTTATTCCATAAGGCGCCATTAACTGTCAAATCCCGAACATAAACATTCGATTTACCATTATTCTCACTTGAAATAACCAGTTTTTTGCCATTCGGAAGGCTGACATTCACTTTATCAAATAGCGGACTTCCGAATACATACATATCCTGACCGGGACAAACAGGGTAATAGCCCATGGCGCTGAAAACATACCATGCCGATGTTTGTCCATTATCTTCATCTCCGCAGTATCCATCAGGATTTGGAGTATATAACTTATCCATTACCTTACGAACCCAGTACTGTGACTTCCATGGTTCACCGGCATAATTGTATAAATAAGTCATATGCTGTATTGGCTGATTCCCATGTGCATATTGCCCCATATTCATTATTTGCATTTCACGTATTTCATGAATAGGAAAGCCGTAATAAGAATCATCGAAAACCGGAGGAAGTTCAAATACTTTGTCTAACTGACTTACAAAAGCTTCATTACCACCCATCAGTTGTTTTAAGCCTTCGATATCGTGAAATACAGACCATGTGTAATGCCAGCTGTTTCCTTCCGTAAAAGCACCACCCCACTTAAATTCGCTAAATGGTTTCTGAAATGTGCCATCAGCATTTTTTCCACGCATCAACAAATTATCTGGGCAAAACAGATTCTTATAATTTTGTGCCCTCTTAGCAAACAGATCAATTTCTTCCTGGGGCTTATTCAAGGCCTTTGCCAGTTTATATATATTGTAGTCTGCAAAAGCATATTCCAGTGTACGCGCTGCATTTTCATGAATACCTACATCATAGGGAACATAACCCAACTCATTATAGTATGAAGCTCCGTAACGTCCAACTGATGTTATTTCTTCCATATAACCATTGGTATTTTTAATAATGGCTTCGTATAAGGTTTCAATATCATAGTCGCGCATACCTTTTAAGTAGGCATCGGCAATATTAACAGCCGAATTAGAACCAATCATACAACCGCGGTGTCCCGGACTTGCCCATTCCGGCAACCAGCCACTCTCTTTATAGGTATTAACCAGCCCCTCCATTATCTGATTATTCAATTCTGGATACATTATAGTAAAGAATGGGAATACAGCCCTGAAAGTATCCCAGAATCCATTATCGGTAAACATATAACCAGGTAGCACTTCACCATTATAAGGACTATAATGTACAACCTTGTTATTTTGATCATATTCGAAAAACTTACGTGGGAATAGTAATACACGATATAATGTAGAATAGAATATACGTTGCTGATCAATAGTACCGCCTTCAACTTTAATTTTATCCAGCTCAGTTCTCCATGCATTGTAGGCTTTCTTCCTGGTGGTCTCGAAATCATCTTCACCTATTTCTCTGTCCAGGTTTAACTGCGCCTGTTCATAACTAATAAACGAGGAGGCAACCTTAGCATGTACCTGTTCGCCCCTTGATGTGTTAAACTGCAAAACAGCACCTACATGATAACCTTCCTGTTCTGCTGCTTCAATAAGCTCACCTTTATTCCAGGTTTTAACAGCAGTAATCTCCTTATCAAATTCAATTACAAAGTAATTATGAAAGTTATCGGGTACACCCCCTGAATTATTACGACAATAGCCGATAAGTTTTCGTTCCTCTGGCAGTACTTTAACGTACGAGCCTTGATGAAATCCATCTACCAACACGTAGCTCTCCTCATTCTCAGGAAATGTAAATCGAAACTGTGCGGCCCTTTCTGTCGGCGACACCTCTACATTCACATCATAATCAGCCAGGTAAACCTGGTAATAGTGTGGCTTTGCAGTCTCAGCCTTGTGTGAAAACCAGCTTGCCCGTTCTTCTTCTTTGAACTTTAGATCACCTGTTACAGCCATTAAACTAAACGCTGCATAGTCGTTGATCCATGGACTTGGTTGATGGGTTTGCTTTATACCCCGTATTTTATGAGCGTCATATTGATAGGCCCAACCATCACCCATCTTATTGGTTTGTGGTGTCCAGAAATTCATACCCCACGGGGTAGCAACTGCAGGGTAGGTATTCCCATTGGACAGGGCAAACTCTGAATCGGTACCCATCAAGGTGTTGACATATTCCACAGGGTCCTCAACTACATTACAATTGCTTGTCGTTGTAGTACTGGTACATGAGCATACCAATAGTAAAGCAAATAATAAAAATGTTGTGTGTTTTCCTAATCTCATCATAGCTTTCGTATTCACAATTTTATTGCAAATTACATAGCTTTTTCGAGACCTGACAACTATAACATCCTAAATAATAAGTCAAAGAACAAATGAGACCTTAGTAAAAACATATATCCACCGTCCTGGTTTACCAGATTCATAAAGTGCCATTAGCTATTGTCATCAACAATTCGACGAATCAATAGATAGGCCAATCAATAAATGGAATGCTGTAAGCCTGGTTCATAATGGCCCTTAGCAAAGTGTAGAGAAACTCTGGGGTGAAAAATTAAGTATAACCCCTGCAACAACAGTTGCTAATTCAGGCTATTAATAGAGTTACCAGTTTCTTTTCTATCGACATAATACGTCGAGCTTGTACATAAGATAAATATCAGATGGACATAAAGTCGCGATTAAGATGGTCCCATAGTTTATGGATAAGCGTATTATAAATGTTCCAGACCTACAGCCTGGATTGTCATTTGTATATATGTGCTTGGGGCGTTGCCCAATTGTGTTCGAAAAGAAGTTTTATAAACGTATAGATCTATGCATCATGTAAATCAGCTCTCCTCCTTACAAAAAGGCTGTATGTTTGTAATAAGAAACACATAAGCCTCTATTGTGTCGTAAATTAGATAAAGTAACAAGTGTCTAATTAATAAACAAGAGGCTTATGCAACGGAAA